>JBNMND010000048.1:0-24830 GCA_051274975.1 Planctomycetota bacterium
GGGAAGGAAGAGTGCTGGTTGGTCTTGCAGGCTGGTGCGTCGGCGAAGGCTTACTTAGGCCTTAAGGAGGGCGTTTCCATTGACCGGCTGGCGAGCGGTCTTAGCTCAGGGGAGCTCGGCGAATTGCTCAATACGATCGAGTTGAGGTCTGGCGATGTCGTACACGTGCCCCCAGGAACAGTGCACGCCTTGGGTGGCGATGTACTCGTTTTGGAGGTGCAGCAAAATAGTGATGCGACCCACCGATTGTCAGATTGGGGGCGAGGTCGATCCATACATATGGATGAGGGGTTGTCATGTATAGATGTCAATTCACGCCCAAAACTCAATCATGGAGTGTCAAGTTTGGTTGGTGGCGGGCATCGATTGGTTTCGACACCGTACTTCAGCATGTACCGCTACCGGCTGGAGGGGCCCGTGGAGATTTCAGGGGCTGGTGGGTACTGCGTGCTGGTTGGCATTGATGGCAGTGGTTCTGTGATTGCTGGAGGTTGCGAGCGAGACATTTCGGACAGAGCTCTGCTAGTGCCTGCTTGTCTCGGAGGCTTTGTAGTTCAGCCGACCAGCAGCTTGGATCTCGTTATCTGCGCGCCTGGTGGCATTACGGTCACGGATTGCATCGTGAGCGATTGACTGTTCGCTCGTTCGTGTCGAGCGGTGTTGGTCGCGATTTCCGATCCCTTGCTATGCCGTGCGTACGATCGAACGGGGCGGTTGCCTGTTCGATACTCAGTTCTGGCAGGTGGTGCCATGGCAGGTGGCAGGATGGAGGTTTCATCCATGCCCGCAAACGTTTGCGGTCGTGATCGCCGAAACGTCGGTCGCGGAAATCCACATCCCGTCGTAAGCCCCTATTCTACAGGGCTTAAAATGTGGTGGGCAGACGCAGATTTGAACTGCGGACCCTGGCATTTTCAATGCCATGCTCTACCAACTGAGCTATCTGCCCCACCATCCAACTCACCCCGAGGGGTTGGTTGGCATCACCGTTTACCGGTCATGCGCCGAGGACGGTAGCCAGAGAAGCAGATCTTCGCAAGCACCAGATCCGAGAGTCACAAGCCTCTCAGGCGAAGCCGGTTCCTAGTAGCCGAGCACGAACTTCAGGCCATCGCTCGCTTCGGCGCCAGCACCGCCGAACGCCGAGTTGGCGGTGGTGCCGATGACAGCGGACTGGAGGTAGATCTCGGTGCCGGCGAGGGCGATGTTGTTGGGGATGCCGCTGAACTGCAGCGGGAACCACGTGAAAGATGTGCCCGGGACGAATAGCGGCACGATGTAGTGTTGGTCGCCGCGTGCGAGCCACTTGCAGCCGACGAGGCCGAACTGGTCGAGCGGCGCGTTCTCAGGACCGAAGCCGATCACGCCGACGTGGAACATGAGCGTCGCTGGCGTGGGCGCGGGGATGCCTTCGGTGCGCACGCGGAACGTCACGGGTGGCATGCCGATCTGCGGCATGATTACCGGCTCGAGTGTCATGCCGCAATTCGGGCCGAAGTTGGATGTGCAGGGGTGCAGCAACGCGGTGCCGCCGAGAACGTAGTGCGCGCTGGCGTTGACCATGCGCCCAGCTAACTCGGCTCCGGCGTAGGGCTGCAAACTGGCGAGGCTGTTGCCCAGGGTCAGTTCGGTGGTGCTAAACGTCGTCGGCAGAATGGGCGTCGGCGGGCTGAACAGGTGCTGCGCCGAGTTGGCGATGATCGCGACTTGGATGGTCTCATTGGCGCCGACCGGCAGCTGTGTCTGCAAGGTGCACGTCGTCGGTTGGCCGGGGCCAGCGGCAACGAACGCAGCCTGGTCGCGGTTCTTCCAGTTGAGCGATGTGTGCGATGAGCCCTCGCAGGCATACGCGAAGACGACGTTGCCAACCGTTCCGAGCGGCGCATCGAGGTTTAGGTCGAACGACGTGATCGTGATCCCAGCCGGATCGTTGCACGTCAGGGTAAAGTAGACGGCTTGGCCGGTTTCGCCGCCGCCGAACGTTGTCGACAGCGGGCTTTGGGCGCAGATGGCGGCGGCGAGCAGACTTGTCAGCGTCGCCGAGGCGATCGGGAGCAGGCGTTGCAGCATGGCGTTCCTTGGCTTGAGACGCCGGCTAGCTTACCCACAGCTTCCTACGCGCGTAGGCATGCACGGGCCGCAGCGACGTCTTTGGCGATTTGGGCCTTCAAGTCGTCGGGGCCGTCGAACTTGCGTTCGTCGCGTAGCAACTGTCGGAACGTGACTTCCAGCTCGCGGTCGTAGAGATCGCCGTCGTAGTCGAGCAGGTGGACTTCTAGGGTGCGCTGACCGTCGTCGAATGTCGGGCGGGTGCCGAGGTTGGCGACCGCCGCGAACGTGTCGCCGTCGACGACCGCCTCGACTGCGTAGACTCCGCTCGGTGGCACCGCACCGGATGTCACCGCGACGTTGGCAGTCGGGAAACCGAGCTTGCGGCCGCGGGCTTCGCCGTGCTCGACCTGGCCGAGCGCACCGGGGAAGCGGCCGAGGTAGGTGCGGGCGCTGGCCAAGTCGCCAACCGCGATGGCTTTGCGGATCGCCGTCGACGAGACCGGTTCGCCGTCGACTTCGAATGGTGCGCCGGTTGCGACCTGGAAGCCGAGTTTGCTGCCGAGATCGCGGAAGTGCTGAGGCGTGCCTTGCCGATCCTTGCCGAGCGCCGAGTCGTAGCCGAGCAGCAAGCCGCGGGTGCGCAGCTTCCCGACCAGCAGCTCTTCGGCAAACTCGCGCGCGGTCATGTTCTGCAGGCGTGGTTCAAACTCGAGCAGGATGAGCCGCAAGACGCCGGCGCGGCGCAACAGCCGCAGGCGGTGTTGCACACTGACAATCAGCGGCGGCGCGGTGCCGTGCAGAACCTGATCGGGGTGGTTGGCGAATGTGATCACCGTTGGCATGCCTTGTAGCGCAGACGCCATCTCGAGCAGTTGGTGCAGCAACCGCTGGTGGCCGAGGTGCACACCATCGAACACCCCAACCGCGACCACGGAATGGCTGTCTTGATCCTGATCGCCGTAGATTGACACCAGGTCGAGTTCGCGCAGGGCGTCGAGGCCGTGGATCAGTCTCATGTTCGTGGGCGCCAGCCAGCGGGGCAGGTGGCAAAGCCGTGCTGCGAATGGGGGATGGGGCGGGGTGATCGCCGAGATTAGCCGCGCGACTTGTATTCGCTTTCGAGCTCGAGCAGCTGGGACTTCACCCTCAGCTTCTCGCCCGAGGTCAGGCGGTCCACGAAAAACACGCCCTCTAGGTGGTCGATTTCGTGCTGGACGATCCGGGCCAGCCAGCCGTCGCACTTCAGCGATTGCTCCTCACCGTTGATGTCCTGGTAGGCGACCGTGATTTCTAGGGAACGTTCGACATCCGCCTGGATGCCTGGGAATGACAAACAGCCCTCTTCGCCGAACTCTTTCTTCTTCTTGCGGACGATCTTGGGGTTGCAGATCACCAGCTCGCCGGAGCGGTCGTCCTGGCTGCCACTGGGGTTGAGGACGAGCAATTTCTGCTCAATGCCGACTTGAGGGGCCGCAAGACCGACTCCGCCCTCAACATACATGGCCTCGATCATCCGGTCGGCGAGCTCGCGCAGCTCCTCCCCGAACTCGGTGATGGGCTTGCCGCCGTGGCGGAGGATGGGGTTTGGGTAGATGAGTACGTCCATTCGGGCGGAAGATCGGGGTGGTCGAGGCAGGTGCCACGTTGCGGGTGTCGGGCTTGTTCGCTAGATTGTTCGGCCCTTTCGTCCGCGTCAAGCAGTCCCCCAGCTGCCTTTTCGCCAATTGCGTGTTTCTCGCACGCGAATATCAGCAGCATCCGATGGTGGACCTAACCAAGTATCTCGAGCAGGCAGCCGACGCAGCGAAGCGTCGTAACTACGCAATGGCCGTGAAGATCTACGGCCAGGTGCTCGCGATCCAGCCGGACTTTGGCGAAGCGCGCGCCGGACTGCGCAAGGTGCTGTTCCAGAAAGTCGCGCAGAAGCCGGCGTCGAAGTTGTCGGCGATTCTGTTCGGCGGACTCAACATTCCGATCGCTGGTTTGATGCGATTGCTCGGACAGCACGGCGCCGCGGCCAAGGGCTACGAGCGCTACCTCTCCTACGACCCGACAGCCGAAGGCCCCAACCTCAAGTTAGGCAACTCGCTGGAGCGCGCTGGTCTGGCGAAGTCGGCGCTCGCCGTCTACGCAGCCTACGCCGAGCACCAGCCGCGGTGTCTCGAAGCCTGCCGCGCCGCCGGGGCCCTCTACTACGAGCATGGCCAGGTCAACGAAGCGTTGGCCATGTATGAGCAGGCGCTCAAGGTGGATCCGCGCGACCAAGACTCTTTGAAGGCTCGCAAGAACCTGGCGGCCGAAGGCGCGTTGGCGAGCACCGGCATTGAGAAGGCTGAGAGCTCACGCGACCTGATCAAGGACAAGGACAAACAGCAGCAGATCGAGCGTTCGGAGCGGTTGCAGTTGTCCTCCGAAGAGGTCGAGGACGAACTCTCCGGCATCGAAGAGAAGCTGCAAACCAACCCCGGGGACCAGAAGCTGCTACGCCGGGCCGCGCGCCTGCGTGAGATGGCGAAGGACCTGCAGGGCGCGCTCGATCTGATCGACCAGCTGCTGGTGAAGAACCCGACCGACGCCGAGTTGCTTGAGATTGCCAGCGACCTGCGCATTCGTCTGCAAGAGCAGATGGTGCAGAAGGCCATCAAGCGTGGTGACGAGGGGGCCGCCAAGCGCGCGCGCGTTGCGTTGGCCCAATTGCGGGTTGTCGAAGCCCGCCGTCGCGTCGAGCGCAACCCATCGGACCTGGGCGCCCGCTTCGATCTGGGCTCGGGCTTGCTCGAATCCGGCGAAGTTGACGGCGCCATCAAGGAACTACAGCAGGCCGTAAAGGACCCGCGCAAGAAGACCGACTCGATGTTCCAGCTCGGTCGCGCGTTCAAGCTCAAGGACCTGCCTGACCTCGCCCTCGGACAGTATGAGAAGGCGTTGGCAGCGGCCGGTTCAGGCCTGCGAGCCAATGAAGCCCTCTACGAGATGGGCGTCATTTGTGAGGGGCAGGGCAACAGCGAAGCTGCTCTAGCCCACTTCACCAAGATCCTCGAACAAGACATTGGCTTCCGCGATGTCGCCAAAAAGGTGGAAGCACTCAAAAACTGAGCGCCCGCCGACTAGCCTTACGAACCTCCCTAACGACTGAGATAGAGACCGAGAAACCACAAGATGGCCCACAGCAAGCAAGCAAGAAAGCGCATCCGCACGTCGGACAAGCAGCGCGTGATGAACAAGTCCCGTATGAGTCGCCTCAAGACTGAGACGAAGAAGCTCCTGACGGCCATCGAAAGTGGCGACAAGGGCAAGGCCACCGAAATGCTGCCGCTCATCTGTAGCTGCATCGACAAGGCTGCCAAGCAGAACATCATCCACGCGCACAACGCATCCCGCCGCAAGGGTCAGGTGATGCGCGCTGTGTCGTCGATGAAGTAAGAGACGACATCAGAGACGGCCTCTCTGGTCGATCTCGCCGAGCGCCGCAACTAGTGAGCACTCGAAGGACGCCTGCGTGATGGGGCGTCGAACACAACCGCAATCGGCGCGTTATGCGCTAGCGGTGTGTACTACTAGTTCTGCAGCAACTGCAGAGCCGCTTGGGGCTGTGTGTTCGCCTGCGCCAAGATCGAGATGGCGGCCTGTTGCAGGATCGAGTTCCGCGTCAGCGACGAGGTTTCGACGGCAACATCCACATCGCGAATACGCGACTCGGCCGCGCTGAGGTTCTCGCTTTGAATCTGCAGGTTGGCGATGGTTGTCGACAAGCGGTTCTGGGCCGCGCCGAACTGACCACGAACCCGACTGACTGCGTTGATCGCGCCATCGAGTTGCGACACGGCAACCGTTGGCAAACCACCGGAGCCGATGTCGAGCATCGACAAGCCGAGCGTCGACGCGAGTGTGTCGGACGTGCTCAGTTGGATCGTGTCGATGCCTACCGTTGTGCCGGTGCCGACTTGGAAAGTCAGTGTCGAGCCCGTTCCGTCGAGCAGCTTGACGCCGTTAAACGTCGTCGATTGCGCGATCCGGTCGATCTCATTGATGAGGTCGGTGAACTCTTGGTTGAGGGTGGCGCGGTCGTCATCGCTGACCGTTCCGTTACTTGCCTGAATCGACAGCTCACGCATCCGGATCAGGATGGAGCTGACTTCGTTCAGCGCGCCTTCTCCCGTTTGCGTTAGTGAGATGCCATCCTGCGCGTTTCGGATCGCCTGGTTGGTCGATCGAATCTGCGCTCGGAAGCGTTCGGAAATGGCGAGGCCAGCGGCGTCGTCTGATGCAGTGGAAATGCGCAGACCTGTAGAGAGCCGTCGGTAGTTGGCTTGCAGCCGATCCGTTGTCTGTGACAACGAGCGCTGTGCATTCAGGGATGCGATGTTCGAATTGACCCGTAAGCCCATCTGTATTCCTCGAAACCTTTCGGAGCGATGCCATGGGGGATCCCGCGGCACCTTGTTGGGAATCTCATCGGCTGTGGCTTGAGTCCTACTTCAGGAAAACTTAGCGAGCGTTACAGGTAACCCCAGTGACACGGCAGATGTGCAGTAGCCGCCCAGGGTTGTCCCCTTGGTCGGTTTTGAGACGGTGCCCCGGATTCGTCGGCTCAGACCAGTCCCGGCATGCGACTCGTATCGTTCTGGGGCAGTGCTGCTGTGCGTGCTCTGATGCGCTCAGCAAGGCATGTCGCGGAACGCAGTCGCGGCGCGGACTTCCGGTGCGGACGGCGCCATTAATTGGCACCATGCCGCGACCGAGGCGCTGCGGACTACCCGGTTATCGAATCAGGCGGGTGTAGCGGTAGTTCGCTTGCATGGTCAGCGTCAGGATGGCCGTCGAGTAAACGCGGCCACCGTCTTCGCCCCAGGCGCCGACCGGGTCCCACGAGCCGAACGTGTTGGTGTTGGAGTCGTCGGAGTATTGGTGGGGGCCGACGGCGCGTTCGAGCGACTTCTTCCACTGCCTCCACGGCTTGCCGCCCATCTGGAACAGGGCATACGTGCCGTAGTACCAGTAGTAGTGGTCGATCGATCCGTCTTTCTCGTCCCACTTGGGCAGGGTCTTCGTCAGCAGGTTCGCCGCCGCGTTCATGACTGGCTTCTCCTTCGGATCCTGACCGAGGAAGAAGCGGCAGAACAAACCGACGGCGGTCAGCGCCTGGCTCTTGGCGGGTGGGAACTTGATCTCGTGCCCACCCTTTTTGCGGCCGCACATTTCGCCGGCCTTTTGGTAGCCATGCAGTCCCGTCTCGTCGCTGACGTCGTCTAGGAACACGCCGGAGAGGCGCAGTGCTTCGTCGTTGACCTTGAGGTCGAAGAACTTGCCCGACTTGTAAGCCATCACGGCCCAGCCAGTGACGGAGATGTCGTTGTCTTGGTCGCGCGGTTGGTAGCGCCACACGGAGTAAGGGTTGCGGTGCGACTCGAGGTAGTTGAGTGCGAGCTGCGCCGGCTTCTTGAGCAGCTTGTAATCGGACAGTCCGTAGGCCTCGCACAAAGCGTAGGCCGCGATTGCGTGGTCGTAGACGAAGTCGTGAGAGGCGCGGCCGCCGATCAGGCCGGTTGTTTTGTCTTGTTCGCTGATCAACCACTTAACGCCGCGCTTGACGTTGTCCTTGTACTTGCCGGAGCGCAGCGTGTTGTTCTCGCCGAGGAAGGCCAGCAGTGAGAGTGCGGTTACTCCGATGTCGTGCACGGCGTTGCCCGGTCCGGTGCATGGGTCCATAGCGAGGTTGTCGTGCTTCATGAAGCCGTCGGAGTCCCAGCGGCCGTTCGCGTCTTGGTGACGAGCGAGCCACCGCAGGCCGTTCTCAACGATGGGCGATGGAGCGCGGCCGCCGTTCTCTCCGTTGCCACCGCTACGTTTTCCGTAGGGCCCCTTGGCGCCTCCACTGAGCCCCACAGCGGTGTTCCACTGGTTGTCCGTGAAGGCCGAGTCCGATGGCGCCTCTGGTAGGTCCGAGTCGTTCGGGTCGTCTGTCTCGAGTTCGGACACGGTCACGTCGTCGACAGGAGTGACCTCGGGGTCGATCTCCTTCTTCAGTTTGGGCGGCGGCGGCGGCGGCGGCAGCTCGACGTCCTTCTTGGTGGTGTCGGTCAGCTGCACTTTGACGCTTGCCTGCTTCGGCTGTTCAGGCGGTAGGAACACCCAGATCAATAGCAGCAACACCGCGTGCATGCTTGCGGACAACAGGAGCCACGGCGACTGCTTGAGTCGATCTCCCATCATCTCCTGGAACGTCGCGTTGTCCGAAAGCTCGCGGTGAGTACGGACGGGTACCTCAAATGACTGCATCGGAGAGCTCCTTCTCGCGCCGGCAAAGCGCTAGTGGCGTCTGGGGTCACGAGCCGGAGAACAATGTGTTGTTCGGTTCGGTGACTGGTTGTTTCTAGTAACGGGCAACAAGCGCTTCAGGATCATTCCAAGGCTTAGTTCTTCGCTTCAATCGAGCAGTTACAGTTTTCCGCATGCAAAGGAAGCGAGTCCTGAACCCGTTTGCATGGCTGGTCGTTGTCTGCACCTGCGCCACAAGTTGTGCGCTGGGTAATGGTGATCGCCGCCGCGCCCTTAACTACCTCGACGCGAACTGGACGCCGACCACGACCACGGGTCGTTGGCTTGCAGCGCCGGTCGCGTTACCCGTCGGCATCGTCGCCGGCGCTACCGATGCGATCGTCTTGCACCCATTGAGTCAGATCGATGATGCGTGGGTCGATACCGTCGATGTTGTTTGGGACTTCGACGACACTGAGTTTCGCACCGTGTTGTTGGTGCCGTTGGCTGCTGTGGCCACTCCGGTCGTGTTCGGCGTGACGTGGCTGTTCCGTGCGGTCTTCGACTTCGATGACTCCGCGCGCGATGTCCATTTGCCAGAGGCGGAAGAGCCAGGCCCCAAGCCTTCTGTGAAACCACCGGAGGAAGCCAAGTGATGCACTCTTCTCAAGCGGTTCGTTTGCTCGGTGTCCTGTCGCTGACGCTGTTGCCATCCTGTGCGTGGTCCAATCCCGACAATCGTCCGGTGTGGAACGCATTCGAGTCGAGCCTCGTGCCCGAAGACACCGGCATGTTTGTGGTGGCCCTGCCGCTAACCGTGCCGCTGGGTCTCGCGTCGATCGTTGTCGACACGGTCATCGCACACCCGTTCCAGGTTGTTGACGATGCTTACCGGGATGCCGCCCTGCTGTGGGCCCCAGACGATCTCGAGTTCGAGGAGGCGTATTACACCGAGATGGGGTTCTTGCCGATTCGCACATTAGTGACCCCGATCGTGTTTGCGTGGTCATTCTTGGGTCGGTCGATCTTTGACATTCGCGCGCCAGTGGCGTCGATGAGCAAGGCCGAGCGCGTTGCCGAGCAAGAACGTCAGGAGAAGGCTCGCCTCGAGCAGCAACGCACGTCATTCATCGCTTGGCTGCAGACGAGTGGCTCGCCAGGTGGCTCTGCACCCTTTGTCGAGTGGCATGCGAGCTTTGAGCAGCCGATGCGCGAAGCGCTTGCCGGTGATGGCGCGCGGCGTGCTCGATTGCACACGGGAATGCTGCGCGCTGGCCATGGCAAGGTCGGCAACTACGACGGCGAGGTCGGCTTGCGCGATGCGGACCCCGTGGTGCGCTACATGAGTGCTCTCCACTGGCCGCGCCGAGCTGCCAAGCCGTCGCGGGATCTCCTTGCAGCTTTGCGGAAAGACCCGGTCGAGACGGTGCGTTTGATGGCCGAGAATCGCTTCGGCCGGTAGCAAGCGTTGCTACTAGCCAGGCCGAGCACCCGGGAGTGAGTGCGGCCTGCGAGCTAGAGTTGGTTTGGGCGCGCCGGCAAATGCGTTGTTTCTGTGCCTGGCACCGTACCTAGCGGTCTTGTTCGGGTTCGCTGCGTACGAAGGCGTCTTGGCCGTCGAGCTCGACGTGGATGACGTTGGGGTTGCAGCAGACTGGGCAGTCTTCGACGTAGCTCTGGCGGGGGCCTCCCGACCAGTCGATCGGGACGACGATGTCTTCGCCGCATGAGTCGCAGACGTAGGTGGCTTCGTCTCTCATGGTGTCCTGTTGCGCGATGTTTCGTCGTGCGACGTCTTGTCGCACAGCCCCTTATTACGCAAAACGGCCCGCGATCACCATTGGTGAGCGCGGGCCGTTTTGTGTTCTAGCGAACAGCTAACGTTCTTAGCGAACGAGCCTCCCTTCGCTTTAGCGAACGAGCCTCCCTTCGCTTTAGCGAACGAGCCTGCTGTAGCGGTAGTAAGCCTCAAGCGTCAGCGTCAGGATGGCCGTCGAATAGACGCGGCCGCCATCTTCGCCCCAGGCGCCGATCGGGTCCCACGAACCAACCAGGTTCTTCTTGGCGCCGTCGCGGTGCTGGTTCTTGACCACTGCGGTCTCCAGCTTCTTCTGCCATTCCTTCCAGTGTTGGCCACCGTATTGGAAGAGCGCGTAGGTGGCGTAGTACCAGTAGTAGTGGTCAATGGTGCCACCCTTCTCGTCCCACACGGGCGGCTTGCTGCGAAGCAGGTCGGCCGTTGCCTTCATGATGGGCTTCTCCTTCGGGTCCTGACCCATGAAGAAGCGGCAGAAGAGACCGACAGCGCTTAGGGCTTCGCCCTTCTCAATCGGGAACTTCGTGCCGTGCTCACCCGGCTTACGCGAGCTGCCTTCGCCTGCCTTCGTGTAACCGTGCGTGCCGGTCGGATCCGAAACTTGGTCCAGGAAGGTCTCGCACAGCTTGAGGGCCCCCGTGTTGACGCTCAGCTTGAAGAACTTGCCCGACTCGTAGGCCATGATGGCCCAGCCGGTCACTGAGATGTCGTTGTCGTTGTCGCGCGGTTGGTAGCGCCACACCGAGTACGGGTTGCGGTGCGACTCAAGGTAGTTGATGCCCCTCTGGGCGGACTTCTTGAGCAGCTTGTAGTCCGACAGGCCGTACGCTTCGACCATCGCGTAGGCGGCGATCGCGTGGTCGTAGACGAAGTCGTGCGACGCGCTGCCACCAAACAGGCCGTTCTCTTGCTGCTGCTTACGCAACCAGCCGATGCCCTTCTTGATGTTCTTCTTGTAGGGGCCAGCGCGCATCGTGCTGCCATCGCCGAGGAAGGCGAGCAGCGCGAGGCCGGTGTTACCCACGTCGTGCACGGGACTGCCGGGACCGTTGCAGATCTCGGAGTCGGCTGCGTCGTGCTTCATGAAGCCGTCGGAGTCCCACTTGCCATCTTCGTCTTGGTGAGCTGCGAGCCACCTGAGGCCTGCATCGATGGCTGCCGCGTACGACTTGCCGCCGCCCTTGCCACCACGACCTCCACCACGACCGCCATACTTGCCACCGGCACCGCCGCCGAGGCCAACCGCGGAGTTCCACTGGTTGGAGTCGAAGGCCGATTCCTTGCTGGTGTCTTCGCTCTCGTTGTCCATCGCCTCTTCGGTCTCCGTCACCGTCGTCTCAGTGACGACGACTTCTTCGGTGACTTCCTCGACCTTGGTTTCTGGCGGAGGCGGCGGGGGCGGCTCTTCGATCTGCTTATCTTCCTTGATCTGCATCTCGGCCTTAAGCTTGGCCTTCGGCGGCTCTTCCGGCGGGAAGAGGGCCCAAACGAGCAGCAGGAGGACGGCGTGCAGGGCAGCTGAAAGGATCAGCCACGGAGCTTGGCGGAGACGTTCCGCCATCATGTCCTGGAAGCTCTCATCCTGTTCCCAGGAAGGAGCCGCGTTGGACTGAACTACAATTTTGGTTGGATCGAGGGCCATTGCTATGGGGACCTGTATTGCGAGCTAGGGCTTTGAGGCAGCCAACGTCAAAGTCGGTCGAACTGACAGTCTTTGCGGAGACGGGATGCGCACAGCAGTCGCGCGTGGGCACACGAACGACTTCACCCGCGGGGAGGTTCAGAAGGGGGCGAGAAAGTAGAGCCAGCTTTGGCTGTGTCCGCAACCGCCAGTCGGCGGGCTCGGAGCAACTGCCCGGCTTGGCAGCGGCGAGGCTCTGGCGGCGGCCCATATAGCGCCCTTGTTAGGGAGCATGAGGACTCGGGGGCAGTTGCTTTCATGAGGTGTAAGCGACTGCTTGGTAGTGGTTTATCGGATGTCGAATTTTTGCGGGACACCATTTACGTAGATCCACACCTTGGTGCGATCGCGGGCCCGCTGCTGGGCCTGGAGCCTAAACTCGCGGTGCACTTTTTTCGTGGCGTACGTTCGAACCAGCGCCTGGACCTCGGGGTCCTCAAAGCGGCCGTTGCTGGCTGCTCGCCATTCCATGATTTTTGCGACCTTGAAGGACCCTCCGCGGCCTGGGATTGGGTCCGAGACCTTGTCAGTGGGGCCGGCCATACCGAATGCCTTGAGCTGGGGGCCGAGCGTGCGCGCTTCCATGATCAGTCCCGAGCTGACGCCGGTGGCAAACTGGTCTGCTAACTCGCGTGAAGTCAAGTTGCCAGAGCGCCATAAATTGGCTGCCTCCTTGGCGTTAGATTCGGCGCTGGGGCCGGTGCAGATTACGATTGCGATGTTCGCGATGGCATCCCTGACGAACTCCGATCTGAGCTCCTTGTAGGTGTCCCGGAGCATCCTCGGCGTCAGGTAGAGGTTTGATTGCTTGCGCAAGCGCTCCCAGATCGCGAACTGCTCGGCCAGCATCGTCAGCTTCTCGGTCCGCAGTTCCTTACGGTGGGTTTGCCACGTCTCGCCGTTTCGGGCCAGTTCTTCGCTGACGGCGAACTCGGTGCCGAGCGCGCGCACTCGCTCTTGCTGGTCGCGGTCGAGCTCGCCTTGGAGGATCGCATCGAAGCGGTCTGCCGGGAAGTTGCCGAACGACCGCGCCGATTGGGCCATTTGGTGATCGATGACTAGTTCGCGCAGTGTCCGGATCGTCAGGCTGCGAATGTGCTCGAGGCTGAGTCGTTTGCCCTGTAGCAACTCGCCTTTGATCTGGCCGGAGGTCGCCTTGAACAGCTTGCTCTGCAGGATCGAGCTGTCGTTGACGCTCGCTACGACGCTGTCGACGAAGAGGCGTTTCGGTGCTTTGGGCTTAGCGTTTGCGGCTGCCTGCGCGGCCAGGGGTGCGCTGCTGAGAGCTATCAGGCCGAGAAGGATGCTTAGAACCGCCGTTCGCATGGACGGAATGATGGGGGCAGAGACCCGTTCCAGCAAGCGTGAGCACCGGCCATCGTTGCCGCGGTTGCAATCCCGACCCGGCACCCTTCTCTTCTTTGGCTCATGAGTTCTCGCTTCGGTTCCTGCATCGTCGTCGGCGCGTCGTCCGGCATTGGTCTCGCAATTGCCCGAAGGCAAGCGCGGGCAGGTCGGCAAGTCGCGATGTTGGCGCGTCGCGAGGGTGAGTTGCAGGCGCAGGTTGCGTTGATCAACGAGACGCTTGGGCGCGAGGCGGCGTTCGCCTACGTGCATGACGTGGCCGACTTGGATGCTGCCGAGGGATTGTTCGCCAAGATCGAAACCGACATTGGTCAGGCTGACGAACTGCACTTCATCGCCGGCGTCATGCCCGAAGTTGGCCCCGACGAGTTCGATCTTGAGAAGGATCGCCTGCAGGTCAACGTCAACATGCTCGGCTGCATCGCCTGGGGCAACGCCGCGGCGCGCCGCTTCCAGGAACGCAAGGCTGGCAGCATTGTCGGCGTGTCGTCGGTTGCCCAGGATCGCGGCCGCATTGGTCGCCCGGTCTACAACGCCAGTAAGGCGGGCATGGACACGTATCTCGAAGCGCTGCGCAATCGCCTTTGGCGGCATGGCGTGCGCGTCACGACGATTCGTCCAGGGTTTGTTGAGACGCCGATGACGGCGGGACTTCAGCTCAAGGGTGCGATCTCAGCCGATAAGGCAGCAGAACTGATCCTGAAGGCGCAACGCAAGCAGAAGGCCATCGTCTATGTGCCGGGCAAGTGGCGCTTGATTATGTTCGTGATTCGCTGCATTCCATCGTTCGTGTTCCGCAAGCTGTCGATCTGATCCGAAAGACCGGCGGCCTTCACGACGTTGGCCACTAGCTCGCCATGACGACCTCGACCGACAGTAATACGAACGGCGGCGCCGCTTCGATCACGTCTGCCCTCTCGTTCCAAGACGAACAGGTGATGGGCTTTGGCATGTCGGTGGGTGGCCCGGCCAAGGTCGTGCGGCCGAGCAACACCGAGCAACTGTGCGATGTCTTCGCGCAGATGCGCAAGGACGGCGGTTCGGTTGCATTGCGAGGGGCTGGTTGTAGCTATGGCGACGCGTCGACCAACAAGAGCGGCCGCGTGCTCGACATGACGGCGATGAATCGCATCTTGTCGTTCGACCCGCAAACTGGCGTCGCGATGTGCGAGCCAGGTGTGACCGTGCGCGACTTGTGGCGCCGTTCGATCGCCAGCGGATACTGGCCGCGCGTCGTTAGCGGCACGATGGCCGTGACGATGGGCGGTGCCGCTGCGATGAATATCCACGGCAAGAACAACTACGTGCTCGGTTCGTTTGGCGAAGGCGTGCGTTCGTTCGAACTGATGACGCCCTCGGGTGAGTTGGTGCAGTGTTCGCGCGAGCAAGAGCCGGAGCTGTTCCATGCGGCGATCAGTGGCTTTGGCATGCTCGGTTGCTTCACCAAGTTGGAGATTCAAACCAAGCGTGTTAACTCCGGCCGCCTGCGCGTCTACGGCATCGTGGCGCGTGACCTCGAACACAACCTCGAGATCCTCGAGGACATGTGTGGCGAGGCCGACTACCTCGTGTCGTGGGTCGACCTGCACGCCAAGGGCAAGTCGCTCGGTCGCGGGTTGATGCATCGCGCCGACCAGATGAAGCCCGGCGAAGACCCCGAAGGCCTGCGCTACTTCGATCCGTCGTTGCAGGACGTTCCGCCCAACTTGTTTGGCGTAGTGCCTAAGGGTTGGTTGTGGCCGGGCATGTGGTGCGCGGTGCACATGCGCCAGGTTGCGCTCGTCAACTGGTTGAAGTTCCAAGCGGGCTTCCGCGAAGAGAAACACTCGCCGTACCTGCAGACGCACGGTGCCTTCCACTTCTTGCTCGACTACGTGCCGCGTTGGCAGTGGATGACCAAACCGGGTGGGCTGATCCAGTTTCAGCCGTTCGTGCCGAAGAACGAAGCGGCGCGCGTGCTGCGCACTCTGATCGAGATGTGTCAGAAGAGCGGCCACCGCCCGTACCTTGGCGTGCTCAAGAAGCACAAGCCGGATCCGTTCTTGATGACGCACGCGGTCGATGGCTACTCGATGGCCATGGACATCCCAGTCAGCAAGAACAAGAGCCGCCGCGAGTCGCTGTGGCGCCTGTGCCAACAGATGGCCGACGTCGTGCTCGATGCCGGTGGTCGTTTCTACTACGCAAAGGACGCTGTGCTGATGGAATCTTCGTTCGCGCGCGTGCACGGCGAAGAAGCCACCAAGCAGTTCCGGGCACTAAAAGAGAAGTGGGATCCGGAGCGCATGCTGCAGACCGACCTTTCGCGCCGCATGGGCGTCTGACTTGCGAACCGTACGCAAGATCGGAATCAGTCTTGGCGGATGTGTTCGCCGTCAAACATGGCTTCCACGTCTCGCCGTCGGTTGACATCTTGCCCGACGTCTTCATCTTGCCTGGCTCGCTGAAGTCGTATGGTAGGCGCATGTGACCCATCGGCGTCTTGCTCTGCGTCGTGAGCACATCACCGTCCCAGTTGCCGCGGAAGATCTCGGGTTGGCCGGCGATGCTGTCGAACCAGTGCACGACGATGTCGTTCAAGGCCGGGCTCCACCGTGTAGACGCCGTGGCCGCGATAGTTCGGATGGCCCTCGTTGTGAATCTCGTAGTCGACGATCAATGCATAGTTGCCTAGATCGCGTCGCCACGCCGTAGTCGCTGGAGCCTTACTCCCCTTCGGATCCCAGTCCGACGGGTGCATGGTTTCGGTGCCCTTCCAAGTGCCAGCGAACGCCTGGGCGAGTCGTTCGTGGTGCTCATTCGGTGGTGGCATGTGCATGCCGCAAGTCCTACCTCTGCAAACAACAGGGTTAGATGCGCGTGCGGTGCCAGCGCAAAAAACCACATCTTCACTCGCGCGCGGTGACGGATATCCTGTGAGAACGATGAACGTCTTCTTTCCGGGTGTCTCGTTGTTGTTGGTCGCGGGGCTGAGTGCACAGGCAAAGCTGCCGTCGCCGCCTCTCGACCAAGCGCGTTTCACCGATCTGCAGGCATTGCTGACGCCAGCTGAGGACGCCACGTGGCGGCGCATTCCATGGCGTATCGAACTGCTCGCCGCACAACGCGAGGCAGCGAAACAGAACAAGCCGTTGTTCGTCTGGGCGATGGACGGCCACCCACTCGGCTGCACTTGAAACAACGGAGTGATCGATCGTGGATCGATCTTCGCCGACGAGAACATGTTCGAATTGTTGCGCACGGAGTTCATCGCCGTCGCCATCGACCAGGCCTACGAACGGCGTCAGCAAGATGCCGAAGGTGACTATTGGCGACGCATCGTTGACCAGAGTCCGCGCAAGGGCACGACGGGCACGACGCAAGGGTTCTACGTAGTCGCGCCGTCGGGCGATCTGCTGCTGTTCAACAACAACCGCCATCCGGAAAAGGTGCTGCGATTGACCAAGCAGGCAGCACGTGAGTTCGCCGCTAGCGATCGCGCCAAGACCAAAGCTGTTGCGATCGATCCAGGCAAAGTCGACAAGCGCTTCAACCCTGCTCCTCCGGAAGGTGGGCTCGTCATTCGCGCGCGTGCCAAGGTGCTCGGCGGCTACGAGCCGACCAACCATCGTTGGCAGAAGGTGATGCAGGGGGCGTTGTCGCGCGACAACTTGTGGGTGACTCGTTCCGAACACGAGGCGCTGGTCAAAGGTGAGTTGCCCGCCAAGCTCATGAGTCGCCTGGTGCGCTACCACTTCGTTGACAACACGCGCGGCGAACCGCCGATGTGGCGCGAAGGCGAAGTTCGCAGCCTCGAGATTGAACGCACGAACGATTGCCTCCACGGCTCGGTGTCACTCGCGACCAAGGACGGCAAGCGTGGCTTCGAAGCGCACGTTCTCGGCTACGTCAAAGTCGAGAAAGGCCGCATCACGCGCTTCGATTTGGTCGCCGATGGCATGTTTTGGGGCGAAGGCCGCTACACGCGGCAGGCACCCGTTGGCCGGTTCCCATTCGCCGTCTCGTTCACGCTGGCCGATGGCAGTGACGTGGCGGATGCCATCCCACCGCAGGGCTCGCGCGGTTGGGTTGGCGGCTACCTGCGCTGACTCGCAGTTGCTAAGCGGTGCGCACAGAGCCGCTAACGACCATTCGGCCCGTCGGATTGCCTCCTGACCTTGTGGCCATCGCAGGATAGGGCTAACCTACTTGCGTCGGTAGGTCACCAAAGTGGCTATGCCGGGCATCGAAGCCCTCCATCCGGAACGGATTCCGGTCTCAAGTCGAGGCATGAACCAGTCGATGCCAATGCAGTTGTGCAGAGAATCGACAGTCGCGCCAGTAACCCCTGGCGGCAGTAGCACCTCGTGCTGCTAGCAGAACGAACTGTCGCCCACGGGCACAACCCGTTGAACAGATTCATCAAGCGCCACACGGCGATTCATAAAGCGCCACGCAGGCGAGCCACAGACGCGACGGGCGGCGACCAAGTAGGTCGGTCCCATGTCCAGTAAGGACGAGAGATCGCGGGCTAGCCAAGTAGGCGACTACACAACCTAAGAGCAGTTAGCAGCCACATCGGGTGGCGACTGCCGAGAAGAATAACTTTGAGCTTCGAATCCCTCGGACTGAACAAGTCCATCCTGCAGGGTGTGCGCGACGCCGGCTACGAAAAGCCGACCGACATCCAAGAGCACACCATTCCCAAGATCCTCAACGGCCAAGAACTGATTGGCCTCGGCCAAACAGGTAGTGGCAAGACTGCAGCGTTCGGCTTGCCGATGCTGCACAAGCTGACTGGCGGTGAGCCTGGCCTGCGCGGTTTGATCATCGTGCCGACGCGCGAACTCTGCGTGCAAGTCGCCGAGAACCTGCGCGGCTACGCCAAGCATGCCGGCCTCCATGTCTGCACGGCGTTCGGCGGCATTGACCTGTCTATCCAAGAGTCTGCGTTCAAGCGCGGCATCGATGTGCTGGTCGCTTGCCCCGGTCGTCTGATCGATCACCTCGAACGCCGCAATATCACGCTCGAGAAGATCGAGATGGTGGTGCTGGACGAGGCCGACCGCATGCTCGACATGGGGTTCATGCCGCAGATTCGCCGCGTCTTCCTGCGCATGCCGGACGAGCGCCAGAACCTGCTGTTCTCGGCGACGCTACCAAAGGAAGTCGAGTCGCTCGTCGAAGACTTCCTGCCCGGCGCCGAACGCGTGCAGATCGGATCGCGCAGCCAATCGGTGAGCACGATTACGCACCGTTTCGCGGCGGTCGACGCCCTCGATAAGCCCAGCGCCCTCGAGCGCCTGCTCGAGCGCGAAAGCGGCAAGGTGCTGGTCTTCTGCAACAAGAAGATCGGTTGCGAAAAGCTCGGCAACATGCTGAAGCGCGCCGGGATGTCGGCGGATTCGATCCACGGCGACAAGAGTGCGGAAGCGCGTCATATGTGTCTCGGCGCGTTCTCGCGCGGCAAGACGCGCTTCTTGATCGCAACGGACGTCGCCGGTCGCGGCATCGATGTTGACGACGTTGCGTTGGTCGTCAACTACGACTTCCCGCTCGCCCTCGAAGACTACATCCACCGTTCGGGTCGCACCGGGCGCGCTGGCAAGACAGGTCGCGCGGTTTCGTTCGTGGTGCCTTCTGAGAAGCGTCTCTACGAAGCGGTCAAGGCGCACCTCAGCGGTAAGGAAGTGAAGGACCAGCCGAGCGCACCCGGTCGTGGCTACGGCATGCCCAAGGGACGTGCTGGTGGCAAGTCCAGTGGCCGTCCTGGTGGCGGACGTTCCGATCGCGATGGCGGTGGCCGCCGCGCGACCGCTGGCGCTCGCTAGAGCCCGCGGCGAATGGTCTCGCCGAGCAGCGTGAACTCGGGCGAACGCATCGACGTTGTGTGCCACGCCACGCCAAGCCGATCGTTCGCCATGGTCCGTTCGCGATCGGGATGATGCCTAGATGGCGCGCGGGTTGTGCCTCTGTCTCAATGGACATTTGAGGCAGCAGGGTCACGCCAACGGCGACCATTTGCACGAGCGTCGTCAGGCTGCTGGCGCGGAAGTCGCCAACTTCGCACGCGCCTGCTGTTGTGCCGAGTGGCAGAGCTTGTGTACGCAGGCAGTGGCCGTCTTCGAGCAGCAGCACTTGTTCGCCGGCGAGGTCCGCCATGCGAACTCGCTTGCGTTGCTTGAAGCGATGATCAGGTGGCACCGCGAGCACGAAGCGATCCTGACTGAGATCCATCGTACCAGCACATCCCGATCAATGCGCCGCGCCCGTAAGTTGCGAACTACGTGCGCGATGGCTGACCGCGCATATGCCGATGGTGTGCGTGCCGCGATGGGCGCGCACAGCTGGCCGTTAGCCGGGTAGCCGCTCGCCGAGGATGGCCTTCGCCGCAGCGGCCGGATCGCTCGCTTTCACGAGCGAGCGGAACACATCATCGAGATGGTCGTCGGCACCGGCACCTACTTGCCTTCGTAGATCGTCGGCTGTGCCGCATGCGAGCAGCTTGCCCTTGTCGAGAACGGCAATGCGATGCGCGGTGTTCTCCACGACGTCGAGCATGTGGCTGCAGTGCAAGACCGCGCCGCCACGCGCGGCGAACTCGTGCATTAACTGCTTGACGATCAACGTCGTCGTCACGTCGAGACCCGACAGTGGTTCATCGAAGACGAGCAGTTTGGGGTCAGTGAGCAGTGCGGCCGAGATCGAAACCTTCTGCAGCATGCCCTTGCTGAACGCGACCATCGGTTCGTCTTTGCGATCGATGATGCCGAAGCCTTCCAGTGACCGTTCGCCGCGATCTCGAACCACGTCGTCATCGAGATCGAACAGGCGTCCCTTCAACAGCAGGAACTCCCACGGGGTTAGCGTCTCATGCAGTCGCGCAACTTCGGGCAGGTAGCCGATCAGCCGTCGCGCGGACGTGTCACTGAGTGCGTCCTTACCGTCGATGTGCACCGAGCCCCCGTTGGGCTTGAGCAGCCCGACCAAGCATTTGACGGTGGTGGACTTGCCGGCGCCGTTCGGGCCGAGCAAGGCGAGGATTTCCCCGGCTTGGATGGTGAGGTCGAGCCCGTCGAGGGCGACGAAACTGCCGTAAGTCTTGCGCAGATTGGCGATCGCCAGCATGGCGCCATCTTGGCGGGCGACCAGGCGGTCGGCCAGCATTGCCATCGCTTCTGCGGATTGCTTCTGGGCAGGGCGATTGGTCTCCTCCCCTTCGGTGGCACCGGACTCGGGGCTTGCTGGCGAAGTTCCGCTCTGATGAACCGATCCGGTTCGGGTATCGTTTGGCACCCCGCACGTGCGCACTTCCTGGCTCCTAGTCTCTCTCGCTGTTCACGGCGCTGCGGTCACCGCAGCGATCGGGTTTGGTGCGTATGCTGCGCTGCAGCCGAAGCCGCCGGTGGCGCATATCGAGATCCAGCAGCAGATTGCTTCGATCTCGATGCCATCGCAAGTGATTCCGAATCTGGATGTTACGTCGGAAGAGCTGGTTGAGTCGGTCGCTGTGCAAGAGTTCGAAGTCGACGAGCAGCCAGTGGTCGAGAAGCCCGCCGAGAAGCCTGTCGAGCCGATCATTCTGCCGGACGTCAAGCCGACGCCCACCGAGGTCATGCGGCAGCTAACTGCCGGCCGGGTGTTGGCGAAGGCGGCCGAGCCGGAAGCGACTCCAGCCGAAATTTCTCCCGCAGAAGCGACCAAGCCGGTCGTCGAGCCAGCGACGCCCCAGGTCGCTTCGGTGCCGCAAGAATACGTTGAGGCGCAGCGCTCGGACAACAAGCCGCCCGCATACCCGAAGAAGGAGCGGCGACTGTCGCGGGAAGGCCAGGTGACGGTGCGCATCACCATTGACGTGAATGGCTCCGTCAAGGGAGCCATCGTGATTGAGGCGACGCGGTCGCGCTACCAAGGCTTCAACACCGCCGCACGGGAAGCGGCGCTCAAGTGGAAGTTTACGCCGGCGATGCGCGGTGGGGTGCCTGTCGAGAGCGAAACCGATATCGAAGTCGTGTTCCGCCTGACAGATTCCTGAGTCGGCGATTCGCTTCGCGGGGCTCGGTAGAAGCACCGCGCTACCCGCCCCCGCCCCCCGCAACGTCTACGTGAACGGAACCTTCAGCTCATCGAGGATCGCGTCCAGCCGGTCGTACATGTGCTCCCAACGCCATTCCGTACGGACCCATTCCGCCGCCGCCAGTCCATCGCGCCGGGCGCGCTCGGGATCGGCAAACCACTTCGCGACACCTTCGATTGTTTGCTCTTCGCCGTCGGCAACCGTCAGTGCCTGCTCCGGCACCGAGCCGAGGCCTTGCGAAGCTTGTGGGGAAGCCACGGTCGGTAGCGCCATACTCATCGCTTCGAGCACCTTGTTCTGCACGCCGCGGGCTAAGCGAAGTGGCGCGATCGCGACCGACGACTTGTCGAAGTATGGCGGCGTAGTTTCGACGCGGCCGGTGACCGTGATGCCGGGCATGTTGCCGAGCGCCGTGACCTTCGCGATTGGCTTAGAGCCAACGACGAGTAATTGCGCGTCCGGGAAGCGGTCACGAAGGGTCGGCCAGCAGCGTTCGGCAAACCAGCAAACGCCATCGACGTTCGGTTCGTAGTCCATCACGCCGGTGAAGATCGCGGTGTGCGGATGGCGTTCGCCTTCGCCAAGCGAAGAGAAATGCTCGATGTCGACGCCGTTGGGCAGCACGTCTGGCACGACGCCCGGGATCAGCTCTTGAAATAGCTTCTTCTCGACTTCGCTGACGACAAACGATCGTGAACAGGTGCGCGCGACCTTGGCTTCGAACGCAAGCAAGCGCTTCGCTTCGCGACCGTAGATCCACTTGCCTAAGGGGCCGGAGACTGTTGCGTATTGCCGCCACTTGTCTGAATCGAGTTCGGCGAACTGCATGACCTTGGCACCGGCCTTCGGCTGCAGCGCGTACTGCGCCATCGAAGACGAGTAGACGTAAATCAGGTCCGGCGGCGTTTCGCACCATCGCGTGACGGCTTGTTGCAGTTCGCGACTACGAAAAAACGGCAGCGTCAGCGGCTCGCCGGTCAGCAAGCCGCGCAGGCTGGCCAGTTTGGCTTTGCCACGTGACAGCCGTGGCGCGACGACTTCTTCGCAGCGTTCGCGGAGAAACTCCACAGCTGGTTGGTCTCTGTCCTCTTCCTGAAAGCAACCGATGCGAACTTCGGCACCGCGCGCGAGCAAGTGTTGCAGAAAGTGCCACGTAGTAATGCGGTCGCCGCGGTCTGGTGGCCAAGGCACGCGCTGGCATAGAAATACGATGCGGGGCTTGTTGGTTTGGTTGAGCACGGCTGTTGGCACTGGGGGGGGGATCTGGTCAAGCTTGCTGCTCTTTGCCCCCGATACAAGGGGCGGAGCGAGGCATGGCACAGAGTACGACTTCATCGACAAACATCCTGACGCTGGTCAACAGCACGATCGATCTTCCCACGATGCCGGAGGTGTTGATCAAGTTGAACGAAGTCATGGCTAACCCGGAGACGTGTGCCGGGGATGTTGCCAAGGTCGTTTCGGCTGACCCTGCGGTCTCGACCAACATCCTGCGCATCGTCAATTCGGCCTACTACGGCCTGCAAGTCAGGGTTTCGTCGGTGAGCCTTGCGATCTCGGTGATGGGTTTCAACATGACCAAGAAGGTCGCGTTGAAGGCCGCCGTGTTCTCTTCGTTTACCAATCGCCGCGACAAGATCCAGCACTTCGATCCGTCGTCGTTCTGGAAGCATGCTGTCTACGCCGGCGTTGCCGCTAGGGCGCTGGCGACGAAGTCGAAGTTGTTCGCCGACATGCATCCCGAGGATGCCTATATCGCCGGGCTGCTGCACGACATCGGCAAGATCATTCTGATGGAGAAGTCGGCTCCCAAATACCTCGCCATGCTGCGCAAGTCCGTGCAATTAGGCAGGAGCGAAGCCGAGGGCGAGCTGGAAGACTTTGGCTACACGCACGCCGACGTTGGTTCCGTGCTAGCTATCAAATGGTCCTTACCAGAGGATCTCGCCATCGCCATCCGGTATCACCACGCTCCTGCGCGTGACCCGTTCCATCGATCCCTTTCCTCGCTCATCCACCTCGCCGACCAGTTGGCGTGGCGGGCTCACATGCCGTCTACGGTTGGCACGCCCATGCCGCCGCTGGACCATGACGTCTACGATCAGATCGGCCTCACTCCGGAGCAGGTCGAAGAGCTGCTGCCGACGATCCAAGACGACTTCGCAGCTTCCGAGTTGCCCTGGTAGTTCGATCACCACCAAGGTGGTGAGTCTGGCATGAACTTCCGGCGTTGGGTCGTCTTCACGTTTCTGATCCACGCTCTTGTCGTCGTCGTCGACAAGGGTGGCGGCATTATTCTGTACCTGCTGACTGCCACTGAGAAGAGTGAGCACGGCAAGGCGGGCATCGCTGCGTCGTTGCCGTTCATTCTTGGCGCGATCGCAAACCTAGGTTTGGCGACGGCGCTGGTCTACTTCGTTCGCCGCAAAAAGGTCGCGCCTCAGGTCGCGTTCCAAACGTCGATGTGGGTGGCCCTCGTGTGGGGTGGCTTGGTTGGAGCGGCGGCGTGCGTGTTCACGTTATGGGTTTTGCCGGCGATCAATCCGGCGTGGCAGATGGATTGGTGGGTCGTGGTGCCGATCTGCGCCGTGGTGCCGTTCTTGCTGATCGCGAGCTACGCCAATAGCACGCAATTGGCGACGGATCGCATCAAGGACTACGGCATCGTGCATCTGGCGACGTCTGTCAGTTTCCTGCCAGCGTTCTTCCTGATGTTCTACTTGCTTGGTGCATCGGTCACGGATGGTGACGTGCCGGTCGCCGTGGCATGGGGGCGTCTGTTCTCGACGGTGCTCATCGCCGTCTTGACGTTGTGGCTGGTGCGCAAGGTCGTGACGTTGCGTGCCAAGGTCGACCGCCAATACCTCGGTCAAGCGATTCGTTACGGATGGAAGGCCAACCTGACGTCGACGCTGACTTACCTCAATCACCGCCTCGACTTGGTCGTGCTGTACGCGGTCGTGGTCAGCGTCGAAAGCGCTGATGACGGCGACCTTGCTGTCGCCGAGAAGTTGGCCGGCACTCAAGTCGCCTACTACTCGATGGCAGTGACCTGGGCGGAGCTCGTGTGGCACTTCCCCGAGGCCCTGCGCGACCTGTTTTTCTCGAAGGTCGCCAGCAGTTCGCATGAGGAAGCGCGTCGATTAACTCCGGTCTTCGCGCGTCTTGGCTTGTTGTTCTCGTTGGTGGGTGCGGTTGCGATCGTCTTGGCAATCGATCCGGTAATGGGGCTGATCACTTCGGTCGCTAAGGGCAGCAGTGCGGTCTGGTTTGAAGACTGGAGCCCGGACGTTGGCATGGCTTTGTGGCTACTCGTGCCAGGTACGGTTGGCTTTACCGTCTCGAAGATCCTGCAAGCGGACCTCGCCGCCCGCAACCACCTACAAACCTGCATCAACGCACAGATCGCCGTGTTGGTAGTGATGGTAGGTTTCGACATCTGGCTGATCCCTGAACACGGTGCCCTCGGCGCCGCGGTCGCTTCGACCATCGCCTACACGGTCGGCACGATCTGGACGGTCTTTGCATACGGTGCGCAGACGAACATTAGCATCTGGGAGTGCCTGTTCGTGCAGCCGAAGGACTTCCGCTACATTCGAGAC
>JBNMND010000049.1:0-24350 GCA_051274975.1 Planctomycetota bacterium
AGGCACAGATCCCGCAGCGGTTGTTCGCCATCGTTGCGAAGCGTTATGCCGTGCAGCCACGGCACCGCACACTGTTGCATCGCGAACGACAGCTTCTCTGCGTATTGAACCTCGAGGGTCAGGCTAGGACTGCTCACGCACAACAACTTAGGAAGGACGTAGAGCGCGCTCTACTGCCAAGCACCAAAAGCTCGACAGGGTCATAGCATCCGCTCAGCCTGGAGCGAAGAAACCCTGAGGTGGCACGCCAGGATTGCCCTCATTCTGGTTGTTGCGAATCTCGGCACCCTTGTGTCAACGACACCAAATCTGGCGCATGCGCTATCTCAGCAACGGACGCAATGCCGCCGTCACGGCCTCGGCCTGTCGCATCATGCCGAGATCGCTGGGATGCGAACCATCGGTCGCGGCTTCACTATCGGTGCCAAGCAGCTTGTCACCCTCAAGGTAGTGTAACCCCTTCACGCCATCCTTGCGCAGGGCATCGAACGCGTTGCGCAAGGCCTTGCGCCGTTGCACGTGCTCCGCATGCCTGCCCTTGTCGAACCAGGCGTTGGTGAAGCTGCGATCTTCGATCAACAGGATCGGCGTGTTCTTGCGCGCCGCGCGCAGTTGCCGAACGAGCGGCTGGGTGCGCTTCGCGACCTGATCCGGCGTCATGTTCGGCAAGCAATCAACGACGTAAACGCTGGCATCCAGCTCGGCGAGATACTGGCCAACCTCTAGTTCCATGCGGCCGCTGCCGGAGAACCCAAAGTTCATCACTTCGCGATCGAGTGCGCGGCCCATGATCGACGTCCAGGCCATGCCAGGGCGCGACGAGCAGGCACCGTGCATGATCGACGTGCCATAACAAACGAGCGGCCTTTGCTTAGAGCCACGTGCCGGCAACGGCTTGAGCTCGGCGTCTTCGGTCGTGCCGATTTCAAACTTGTCGACGCCATTGTAGAGCGGCAGGTAGATCTGAAACTCGCGATTCTTGTCGGTTGGCTGATTCGCGAAGAACCGCCGGCCGACCTTCTGCTTGCTGGGCCGCGTAACATCGATCCAGCGCCACTGCTTGCCATCACGCCCATAGAGATCCGCACCGCTGACTCCGGTCGGCGGCATGTGCACCATGCCGAGCGTCGCGCTCGACAGTTGGTAGCGAACATGCAGCTCCGCACTGTTGGTGGCGAAGCGTACTAGCATGCCAGCGCTGTTGCGGGACAACTCCCATACGCGATCGCGCACGACCCCTTTGGCTCGAGCCGGCAAGCGACCGTAGGGCTCCAAGCGCTTGTCAAACGCACGGCCTTCGATCGGCCAATCGACAACATCGGTCCATGCGAGTTTCTTGGGCGGCGTCCACAGTGCCCGATCGCTACCGGGCAGAAGGCTGCTCGCTGCAAACGCAGATCCCAAGGCAACAAACGACCGGCGCGTCAGGTTCGACATGCGCGCACCATACTCGACCCGGCAAGACTCAGCGACCGGCGTACTGCTGCCAGTCGCGCCACAGCCACCGCAAGCTGTCGGGCAGGATCGCGCCACCGTGCTTGCCGTTATGGCCGCCATCACCCCAAGCAGTTTTGTGGTCATAGCCAGCCCACGCGAGCGCCGCCGCCATCTGTTGGTTGGCAAGGAACCAACTGCCATGCGCGTTATTGAGGTCGTTCTTGCCGTCCTGCAAGAACACGCGAATCGGCAGTACCTTCTTGTCTAACTGCTTGGTCTTGCGAATCAACGAGGGGTAATTGTGACCACCGGCAAGCCGCGATTTGCCGTGCGCGATGTTGGTGAAGCTACCGACGTGGCTCAGCACCTTGTGGAACACTTCCGGTCGCTGCCACGCCGCAGTGAACGCGCAGATGCCGCCCGAGCTAATGCCGCTGATTGCACGATTCTGAGGCGACTCCGTCAACGTCACTGACTTGCTCACCTCCGGCAGGATCTCATCGATCAGCATGCGCGCGTATTGATCGTTCAGTCGGTCGTATTCGAAGCTGCGATTACTGGGCTTGGCACCCCAGCCGCGCTTCGCCGGCAGCGCATCGGCCTTGTGACCAGGATTGAGAAAGATGCCAACGGTGACCGGCATCACTCCAGCGGCAATCAGGTTGTCGAACACGATCGGCACGCGAAAGTCACCGCTCTCGCTGACGTAGGTGTGACCGTCCTGAAAGACCATCACCGCAGCCTTCGCCTTGCCGTCGTATTGCTTCGGCACGTAGACCCAGTAGCGACGGATCGTGCCCGGAAACACCGCACTGCGCCAAACGTGCTCGGTCACCTTGCCACGCGGGACACCTTCGTGCCGTTCGGACGCGGGATCCAGCTTGTGCACCTCCTGGGCACAAAGGGCCGAAGTCAGCAGAATGCAGATGATCGTAGCGAGCAAGCGCGCAGCCATGCCGACGATGTTAGCAGCCGGATGCGGCAACCTCCGCCAGTTCCTCGTTCTCCACCTAGCAAGTCAGCGCGCGCGAGCTAAGCTCCCGGACATGTCAGATCAAAAGAAGATTGTTGTCTACAGCGGCGCTGGTTGAGGCGCGTGCACGCGGGTGAAGGACTACCTCACCGGCAAAAACCTCGAGTTCGAGGTCAAAGACATCCACTCCGATTCCAAAGCCCAAGATGAAATGGCAGAGATGGGCATGATGTCCATCCCAGTCACGATCATCGACGGTGGCAATCCGATCGTCGGCGCCGACTTCAAGCAGATCGACAAAGCGATCGCCTAACGACCGCGCTGCTCGACTTGAGTGGCCTATCGACACCGCACCGCGCGGCGTTGATAGGCGCTAGCTGGTCGCCCGCCGGT
The DNA here is from genome assembly GCA_051274975.1 of Planctomycetota bacterium. Classification (GTDB taxonomy): domain Bacteria; phylum Planctomycetota; class UBA1135; order UBA1135; family UBA2386. The sequence continues at coordinate 2,804 of JBNMND010000049.1, forward strand.
CGAGGTGCGTATAGCCACCATCGACGAACAGGATCTGCCCCGTCGTGTGCGCCGATCGCTGCGATGCCAAGAACACCACCGTGTTGGCGATCTCCTCGGCCGTCGTGAACCGCGCACCAAGTGGCACCGAGCGTTCGATGCGTTGCTTCTCGGCAACCGGATCCGTTTGCGTCTGTAACCACGACTCGTAGAGCGGCGTCCAAACTTCGGCGGGCAACACCGCGTTGACACGCACCGACTTCGCCGCCAGTTCCAACGCCCACTCACGCGTCAAAGCCAGCACGCCACCCTTGGCCGCGGCATAACCTGACGTTCCGCCTTGGCCGGTACAAGCAACCTTCGAACCGATGTTCACGATCGAACCGCGACTGCGTTCGAGGTGCGACTGCGCGAAGTGCGCCATCGAGTAGTAGTGCACGAGGTTGCCCTGCAGTGACTTCGCAAACGCAACGGGTCCTGCATCGAGACCAACCCCGTCGTTGCGGCCCGCGTTGTTGACCAACACATCCAGCGAACCAAACTGCGCAACCGCTTCGCCCACCGCGCGGCGGCACGTATCCGGGTCGTTCAAGTCGCCGCGGCACGAACGCACCTCGGCGCATTCATCGGGACTGGCATCTCGATCCACACAAACCACGCGCGCGCCTTCCTCGCGAAACGTCTTTACCATTGCGCGCCCGATGCCACTGCTGCCACCGGTAACGAGAACGACCTTGTCGTGGAGTTCGAGGTTCATGATTCCACTCCATTCGAGCGGCCGACGATCAATGAATCCAACGCCGTTCGACCTCAGTCACCAACTGGTCGTCACCGCCGCAGTAGACGTTGAACTGCCAGCCATACATGCCGCAGTCGAAGCGATAGATCATGCCGCGCGACGCAAGCGGCCAGAACGGCTGGCCACGATAGACACTCTGATTGGATCGCGTCGGCGAACCGAGTAACTCAACCACTTCCGCTCCGGTCTTGCGGACCAGCTCAACCGTGTTAAAGACCCGGGACGCCGCCTGAATAGCTGCGTCCGTTGATGCCTGCTGCTCGGGATCAGATGGCAGAGCCTGCGTTTGGCACATCATCACCAGATCCGCATGGAAGTCGCTCGACCTGGCCTTCGCGTCGCCGCCGACGAAGCGCACCGGGCGCGAACTGCACCACGAAATCGATAGCCCGGCAGCAACCACGATCGCCAGCGCACTCCACTTCGGTCGATTCCACGCACCCATCGCCCACTCCTCTGGTTTACTCCGCAAGCCTGGCAGGCGAATGTCGCACTGCCCGAAGCCAAAGACGACCACGCCGCCGCACGGATTCGAAAACCTCAAAGCAGACGAGCTCACGTCAGGCAGTCACCTACCACTGCGCCCGCAAGCTCTGAGTGCCATGCATGGCCCCAGACGTATCGATGCCAAAGCCTTGCATGTAGACGGCCAGGCCAGCCGGCAACAACGGCATGGGCACGGAAAAGCTCGAACTCAACACCACGACGTCCAGGCTGACGAGCTGCATCAACGTCGCCGACAACGGAATGGTCACAGGCTGCAAGCCAATGGCGGTCAAACCTGGCATCGGCTGCCCAAAGCCATCCTCAATGGCCAAACTTAGCGTGTCGTTGAGGGCATGATCGAACTCCAGCACCGCCGTGGCACCTGTAGTGTCAAAACCTTCGACCGCCGCCTGCCCTTCGAACCATTGTGCTTCGATGACGGCCTCCGTGAACGATGTATCGAATGCCCAGCCACCAAACGGCGCAGTGACGAAGACGAAGTCGGACGTATCGACGACAAAGTCGATATCCGTGGCAGACGACAGGGAGAGTGGCAGCTCAATCGTCACAGGATTCACATCCGCAACGACGGACGTGTCGACCGAACCGTCAGCTCCGATGTCCATGCCAATCGAGGTGCTCGAGCTGCCTATCCCGTGGGCCCAATAGCGCAGAACCAAACGACCACTTGTGGGAGCCGACGGCGTGATCGTCAACCGCACCGTCGCATCCAATTGAATCGCTGAGAAATTAATGGGCTGCCCCCACGGACACCAAACAGTCTCGGCATAGCAGTCCGTCTCCACAGCTATGCGAAATGCCGATGGCGCAACTTGACCCGCGAGGAAGGGGTCAACCGTGAGCGAAGCCGACACATAGATCACGCCAGGACCGGTCGCGTGCTGCATGACAACCCCAAACGGGAGGGGACCAGCCGGAAACGCGATGGGCAATCCGAAGGCCCCCATGGGAGTGATCGAACCCGCAACTGGGGCGGACAGCGTCATCGCAACCGATTGTGCCAATCCCGAACCAGTGAGCACCACAGCAACCCCGCAGCCAATGAGCCCTGTGGACAGACGTGCCACCATGTTGCCCCTTGTCGTCATTTGCCCATTGAAGCAAACGGCCTGGCCCGAGTCACCTGCCACTGTGCCCCCACTAGCCAAACACGCACTATACTGCATATTTAGGTGGTCGCTATATGCGATATCTTGCTTGATTGCAAATCCCCATGACCTGAGACTGGTCGCCCTCCGACTAAGGCTCTCTGATCGCAGACTGCATGACTGACTTCAACCGACACCCGGACAGCTACCACCACTGGGAGCTGCAAATCGATGGCGAGATCGCGCACCTGCGCATGAACGTCAACTCCGACTTCCCGTTCAAGGAAGGCTACGAACTCAAGCTCAACAGCTACGACCTCGGAGTCGACATGGAGCTCGCCGACGCCGTTTCGCGGCTGCGGTTTGAGCATCCGTCGGTGAAGACGTTGGTCGTCGGCAGTGGCCAAGAACGTGCCTTCTGCGCCGGTGCCAACATCCTGATGCTGAAGAGCAGCACGCATCCGTTCAAGGTGAACTTCTGCAAGTTCACGAACGAGACGCGGCTCAGCCTTGAGGACTACAGCAGGCACTCGGGCGTCAAGTCGATCTGCGCGGTCAACGCGGCGTGCGCTGGCGGTGGTTACGAACTCGCGCTCGCGTGCGATGAGATCCACCTCGTCAACGACAACAACTCGGCCGTGTCGCTGCCGGAAGTTCCGTTGCTCGGCGTGCTGCCAGGCACTGGTGGCCTGACCCGCATCGTCGACAAGCGCAAGGTGCGCCGCGACCTCGCCGACGTGTTCTGCACGATGGCCGAGGGTCTACGCGGCAAGAAGGCACTCAAGTGGAACTTCGTCGACGCCATCTGGCCGAAGTCGAAGTTCCATGCAGCGATCGATACGCGCGCCAAGGAATTGGCCGCGGAGTCGAAGCGCGCGACCGGCACCGGCATCAAGCTCGCTGCGATCAACGCCGAGAAGACCGAAACCGGTTATTCCTACGAGCACGTGCAAGTTGTCATTGAAGACAAGAAGCGCCTCGCAACGATCACGATCGAGGGACCTGCTGGCGATCAACCGAAGGACGGCGCCGGCTACGAAGCCGCGGGCTGCAACGCTTGGGCGATCAAGGCCTGGCGCGAGCTCGATGACGCGCTGCTGCAACTGCGCTTCGACCACGAAGAGTGTGGCATGGTCGTGCTGCAAACGCGCGGCAACCGCGACGCGCTGATTCAGGTCGAGAAGGATCTGGTCGCCGACAAGGGCCACTGGCTCTGCAACGAGATCATCCTGTTGATGGCGCGCGTTTGTCGCCGTTTCGACCTGATGGCCCGTTCGACCTACGCATTGGTCGACGAAGAAGCATGCGCTGCCGGCGCGTTCCTCGAGCTGTCGATGTCGAGCGATCGCATCTACGCCTACGACGGCGACAAGACCGAGATGGTCGTCGGTCCGCTCAGCGACGGCGCCCTGCCGATGAGCCACGGCCTCACCCGCCTGCACAACCGCTTCCTCGCCTCACCGGAGCAAGCCGACAAGCTCGCCAAGGAAACCCCGACGCTGATCGCGCCGGACATCGAGGAGCAAGGCATGTGCACCTACCTGCTGGACCCGGTCGACTGGGATGACGACATTCGCATCGCGCTCGAAGAACGCGTTTCGATGTCACCCGACGCCCTCACCGGCATGGAAGCCTCGCTGCGCTTTGGCGGCGCGGAAAACTGCGACAGCAAGATCTTCGGCCGCCTCAGTGCGTGGCAGAACTGGATCTTCATTCGCCCCAACGCCACCGGCGACCGGGGCGCACTCGCTAGCTACGGCGCTCCTGAAGGCGCCCAGTTCGACTGGAGAAGGACATAATCACCATGAGCAACGTCGACCTAGAAGCCAAGATCCCCAACAACGTTGGGCTCCGCGACAACAAGCGCCTCACCATGGCGCTCGAAAAGTGGCAACCGAAGTTCCTGGAATGGTGGAACAGCACCGGACCGTCAGACTTCAACCAACACGACATCTACCTGCGCACGGCCATCGGTGTCGGCCAAGGTGGCTGGGCACACTACGACTACGTAAAGATGCCGGACTACCGCTGGGGCATCTTCCTCGCGGAAGGCCCGGCCGATCGCAAGATCCACTTCGGTGACAACCTTGGCCAGGCTTGCTGGCAAGACGTGCCCGGTGAGCACCGCAACCGCCTGCGCCGCCTGATCGTGACGCAAGGTGACACCGAGCCGGCATCGGTTGAGCAGCAACGCATGCTCGGCCACTGCTGCCCGTCGCTCTACGACCTGCGCTCGCTGTTCCAAGTCAACGTCGAGGAAGGGCGCCACCTGTGGGCCATGGTCTACCTGCTGCAAACGCACTTCGGCGCCGACGGCCGCGACGAAGCCGAGGCACTGCTTGAGCGCCACAGTGGTGACGAGGACAACCCGCGCATCCTCGAGGCCTTCAACTACCCCGTCGACAACTGGCTCGACTTCTTCTGCTTCACGGCCTTCATGGATCGTGACGGCAAGTACCAGCTGGCATCGCTCGCCGAGTCGAGCTTCGACCCGCTCGCGCGCACGACGCAGTTCATGCTCGCCGAAGAGGCATACCACCTGCAAACCGGTGAGAACGGCGTCGGCCGCATCATCAAGCGCACCGGCGAGCTGATGGCCGAGGGCAAGGACCCAACGACCGTCGGCGCGATCCCGCTCGACATCATCCAACGCTACGTGAATTTTTGGTTCACTGGCTCAATGGACCTGTTCGGTGGCGAAGACTCGACCAACGCAGCCGAAGCATTCGCCATGGGCCTCAAGGGTCGCTACCGCGAGAGCGATGGCATCTATAAGGATCCGAAGGCGCTCAACATTGGCTACAACCTCGAAGTGCCAACCGATGATGGCAAGATTGAGACCAAGGAGATCCCGCTTCGCCGCGCAATGAACTCGGTGCTACAAGACGCCTACATCGCCGACTGCACGCGCATCGTCAGCCGCTGGAACCGCGAACTGAAGAAGCTCGGCGTCGAGCAAGAGATCAAGCTCCCCAACCGCAAGTTCAACCGCAACCAGGGCGTCTGCGCTGGCTACAAGTTCAACCCGGAAGGCGAACTGATCGACGAAGCGACCTGGACCAAGATGCACACGACTTGGTTGCCGACCACGGCCGACCGCGAGTATGTGACGTCCTGCATGGTCAAGGTTACCGAGCCCGGCAAGTTCGCGAACTACATCGCGCCGCCGCAGAAGGGCCCGAACGATCAGCCGATCGACCACGAGTACGTCAAGTTCCACTAGTTCGGTTGGCCCGCGCAGCGGGCTAAACGATCTAGTCCTCTTTGGGGATTGCTTCGAAGCGCGGGTGCGACATCCGCGAGTCCACGCGCCGGTTGGCCGGCTGTAGCAATCCTGGCTTCGCTTCGCGAAGCTTTGCCGGTCTCGACCGGCGTGCAACGAATCAAACCCTGATGACCAACCGACTCTGTTACGTCTGCGAAGGCGGCGACTGCACCGAAAAGGGCAGTGGCGAACTCTTCGATAAGCTGCGCGATCTCGTCAAGGAATTCGATCCAGACGAGGCGCGAATCAAGATCCGCCGCTACCCGTGCTTCGGCGCGTGTGAAGAAGGCATCAACGTCACGCTGTACCCCGACAAGGTGTTTTACAGCGAAGTCACCGACGCCGACCTCGGTGAGATCGCCAAGCACATCAAGGGTGAAGGCGAACCGGTTGCGCGACTGACGGGCAAGTGTGAACCAGATGTCGAGCAGATCATCTGGGACATGCTGGACAGTCCTTACTAGCGCGAACGCGGGCCTTACTAGCGCGAACGCGGGCCTTACTAGCTCGCCCCCGATTGCCGCGACCGCGCGGCTGCCATACCCTCACGGATCGGCACAAACCGCCGTTGGAAAAAATATGGTGGAAGCGAAACATTCGATCGTCGCGACAAAGAAGGGCGGCGAGAACAATGGTGCAGGCAACTGCACCGCCGCCACCCCAAGAGCCAACGACACGACTCGCTGGCACGCGCCACGAATGAGCGTCCCGACGTTGCTCACCTGGATCCTGCTAGCTGCGGCAGTGACTGGCCAAGAAGACAAATGCGTCTCAGGCGTCGTCGTCGATGAAAACGACAAGCCCTTGGCCAACGTCAAAGTGTGCCCATTTTCATCGTACCTGCCATTCACTACGGCGGACCTAGTCGCCCGTTCGACGACGGAAACCGGCGAGGACGGCACCTTCGAACTGACATGGAAATGGTCGCAAACCCCACCCATCGACACCGTCTTGTTCGTTGCGAAGGGCCGCGTGCACGTCGCCGCCGGGATGTACTACATCGACATGACGCCGGTCACACTCCCACCTGCCCGCACGCTAGCCGGGACGGTTCGCGACCGTACAGGCAAGCCGGTCGCCGGCGTGCGCGTTGAGGCTCGCGACTGGCTTGCAAAGAGTGACTTCTTCGGGATCGGGGACACCGAGATGTCGATCTCACCGGAACCGCGCACGGCCGTGAGAACGGACGCCACGGGACGGTTCGTACTATCCGGCACATGCGATGCCGCGATGTTTCTGCACGTTGACGGCAACGGGATCCGACCCAAGGACTCGGGGCCACTCGCGGCTGGACAGTCGTTCGATGCAGTGGTCGAACGCGCGCCCGTCACCACGGTCGAAGTCGTAGATGCTGCCGGCAAGGCGGTGCCGGGCGTTCGTATTGCGTGCTGGACTCCTGGGTGGGGTGGCTGGAATCCCAATGGCTTCACCGATGCTAATGGCCGATGGCGCTTCACCTGGTATGGGGCCGGCGCCATCACCGTTACCGTCAGAAACCAGGACTACGGCCAGATCGGGCAAATCGAACTCACGCAACCAGCAGAGCTCGTCAAGCTACCTACCGAGCAACCTAAGCCATCACCACCAGAGCCTCGGGTCATGCAACCAGGCACCGTCACCGTCAGAGGTCGAGTCATAGACCCAGACAGCAACGAGCCCGTTGCCAATGCACACGTTCGCGCCGCGCATGTCGAGAACACGAGGCACATCGACAACTTCGTGCTCGATGGCCACGCCCGCATGAAACCTGGTGTCGTGCGCACCGGCGACGACGGCAGCTTTGTGCTACATCTCGCGCCGGGAGACCATCACTTAGTAGCCGCGGTGAGCAACTACGGTGCGACTTGGCAGATGCCAGGGCGCGGACGCAATCCGACCCCGCTTGCGATCACGGTGCAGACTGGCAAAGACATCGACAGCATCGAACTGCGACTGCAGCCGCTGGTGAGTGTTACCGGCAAGATCATCATGCCGAGCATGCCACGCGGCAGCATGCTCCGGTTCTTACCGCACCGCACCAATTACACTACGTCGGGCGAAGAAGATGACTTCCGAGGGCGCTTCCCGATCAGTGCCGATGGCTCATTCCAGGCCCATGGTCTGCTGGCTCGTCCGTATCAACTACAGCTGCTAGCGCCGCGCGGTTTTCGCCAAGGCTTGCCAGACAAGTTGCCGATTGAGGTCGTGCAGGTGGCTGCCGGCAAGGAATTGCTGGTCCGTGCAAAGGGGCTACAGGGTGGCGTTGTGCATGGCACCGTGCGCAGCCTAGCGCCGAGCTCGCGACTAGCGGTCGTGTCCTTGGCGGCGAACCAAGAGGGCGGCATGGGTTTGGCATATGTGCACTACTGGGGCCCGGTCGCCCCGGTGAGGCGCGACGGCAGTTACCGCATCGACGAACCCATCGGCAAGCGTGCCCTTCTAGTTATCGATCTTTGGAGTGGCGTCGTGCTGCACCGCGCAAACCTTCTCACCGTCGAGCCCGGCAGCAAACGGCGGCAAGACTTGGATGTGAAGGCGCTGCCGCTCGACGTTTCCTGGGAAGGCGTGGCCGCCAAGCATTCGCTATGGCTCGACATCGCCGTCGCCGCCCAGAATTGGCCGAGCGGCCTCGGCCAGATGACCGGCCTAGATGCCGATCGGCAGAACTGCGGACTCGGTGTGAAACTGGCGGACCAAACGAGTCCATTCCGGCTCTGGCTGCAACCTGGGATGACCCGATTGGGACTGCGCTCCTGCCGCGGTGTACCCGGAGACGGCCGGAACGTTCTCGCCGATGTTTCAGTCGATGCGAGCGAACAGCAACGCGTCCACCTGAAAGCTGAGTATCCAATTCCGAAGAAGAACTAGGCACTCGCCCGCGCCAACTACTTCTTGTCCGCCGCCGCCTTCTTCTGGGCTTCAGTCTCGAGCTTCTTCTCTGCCATCGAAGGGTAGGGATCCGGCAGCTCCACCATGCCCTTGCGGAACGCGTGCACGAACAGCCGGAAGCCGCGTTCGTAGTCGTCGGTACCCAACTCGACACCTTGCGTCTTGAGGTAGGTGTCATTGAGCTTGGTCGCGACCTTCGAGAAGATCTCGACCCGGTGCTTGCGATTGGAGTTCGACAACTCCTGCAAGTCATCGCGCGCGCGCTTCGGCAGATTCAAACGCAACCAAGTGTTGTCCGCGAGGCTGGGGCCATTCATCGCATATCGCAACATCGACAATGCGGTGCCGTAGCGAGCCAACGGATCGTCGGCGCGCAACCCTGCGACGAAGCTGACTAAGTTCGCGTCGGCCTCACCGCAGTAACCGAGCACGTGCGCCAACTCGTGGCCGCTGATCGCGAGGCGAATCGGCAACGGCAACGCCGGATCAACGTTCGCTTCGAGAGTGAACGGATAGCACACACCGTAGATGCCCGTCGCGATGAACAAACCCGGCGGCGGATGCTTAAGGTGCTTGGGCAATGCGGGCGTCCACCCTTCGAGCTCGGTCACCAAGTCGCGCGATTCGGCAGCGATCTGCGCAAACGCTGCGGCTTCGTCGCCGGCGGTACCAGCGTTCGGCGCATCGCGTCGGATCAGCGCCAACAACCGCAGGCCAACCTCACGAACGTCTTCGTATTCGACCTGTTCGTCCAGCAAGTGCCAGCGCTCCTCGATCGGAACGCGGCGATAGCCAATACCCCACATCAGCAAGAACGCGGCCGCGGTGTAGAGCAACACGCGCAAGAACCGCAACACCCCGGACAGCCACAAGGTCCGACACAACACACCAGCTCGACGACCACGCCGCCAACGAACGATCGCCAGGATCGGCCAGACAACTGGCAACGACAGCAGCACCGTCAGAGTCAGCGGCCACGGGATGTAACCAGTCACCGGCACCACGGCGCCCTGAAGCACGGGAAACACGCCTTGGCAGTATCCGGCTTCCACCCATGTCGTGGGCAGTGACAGGCTCAGCAGCACCACGAAGGTTGCCCCGATAACCCACCATCTGTGCCGCTTCCTAGGCTGTTCGCTCGTCACCGGGACAGCGTAGACCAGGGAACTCGATGCTGCACGGAACCGAATCTTCCGATTGAGTTATCATGGCCGTCATGAACCGAACCGCGCCTGTGCTCGCCTTCGCGCTGCTCTGCAGTTCGCTAGCAGCGCAGCAGGCCAGCGAGCCGGCGATGCGCGCCGGCACTTGGGAAGTTCGGTTCGTGCACAGTGATCGTCTTTGACTACCGCCGAACAAGGCGGCCCGTGAGGTCCTCGACAAGCTAAAAGGCCTGAACGGCAAGTCCACCAAGGATGGGCTCGCGACCTTCGAAGTCCACAAGGGCTCGTCGCTGCGCCGCAGTGACATCATCGACCTGTGCGCGCAAGCAAGGGTGTTCGTCACCAGCATTGAGCGGCAAGGCGCGCGCGCCTTGGAACGCCAGAAGGACCTCGAGGCCGAACTGCAACTCGCGAAGGCCAAGGTTCCAGATGTCATTGCGGGCAACGTACTCAAGCACCAACACACCATCGCGTCACTGCAACTGATCGCGCGACTGCACGACGCGATCACGAAGATCCGGCGGACCGCCAACGAGACCAAGACGCAGTCGACAGCACTCGCAGCCGGCGACGCTCGCATGGTCGACACAATGCGCTTGATCGATCGCCACGTTGCGCTGCTCGAAGCACGCGCGGTCTCGATGCCGCAAGTTACCACGGCGAAGGTCATCGAGAAGTTCGACTGGCACGGCGACACCTATGCCATCGGCGCACGACTGGTGCACTCGGAGCTGATCGAGTTCTACCGTAAGTCGTTCAGTGAGATTGCACGCGACGCTCGCGCTGCCAAACTTGGCGCGGACGACGAGCGCGCCAAGACCCAATACCAGGCGCTGCGCGAATTGAGCGAATCGCTCAAGAAGGTTCTCGAGGCCGAAGTCCTGAGGAAGCGGTAGCTCGGCCCTCGCTACTTCTTGAGCGGCTTCGGCACGGTAAATGTCACCGTGAGTCCGACGTTGCCGCTAAGCAACTCGATCGTCGCATCCTGCTTCTTGAGTTTCGCTTCGACCAACAGCAACGCACCGCCCTTCTCGGCGGCGGGATCCGTTTTGCTGCTCACCTTGCCCGAAGTGGTCAACGCGGCACTCGGAGCCTCAACATCGCCGAAGCCATTGCGAGTGGTCGGCGCGCGCATCCACGGCCGCACGACCGCATCGTCGCCCTCGAGCACAACCTGGTATGCCTCGGACTTACCCTTGGTGATAACCGCAATCGGAACCGGTTGCTTGTTGCGGGCAGCGATCAACTTTGCCGGCACCGCGAACACCGTCAGCCGATACTTGCCAAGCTTGCTATCAACGCCGCCCAGCACTTGCACGTCACCCGTCCACTGGTGATTTCCGTAGTGGATCGCGATCGTGGCAGCCTGGGTCTCGACCAACTTCTTGCGCCGAGGAGTCGTGCCCTTAGTGGCAGTTCCCTTGCGCCAATCGATACGAAGCTTCTTAGCCTTCTTCTTGACCTTCTTGAGTGGACCATCGACTCGCAACTCTTCGCCATCGCCAAGCGCCAAGGCGCTGCCGTGGATCTCTAGGCCACAGCGCGCCTCGTCCAAGCGCTTCAACTGGATCCGGTATTCGCCCGGCGCCAGCACCTGGTCCCCGATCACCACCGGCATCTCCGTGCGCCACGTGCTCGCGTTGTTCATGCCGAGACGCCATGTCGATCCCGCCGACAGCTCATCCAGGGAGTGCTTACCGAGCGACACAGCGCCATAGGCGATCGTGCTACTGCGCTTCTGCAGATCGAAGCTCGGGGTGTCCCGCTGCGCGGCGAGCGGCACGGTCAGCAACAAGAAGCACGCAAGGGTCGTCGAACGCATCATTGGGATCGCTTCAGGGGCAAGGCTGAACTGCCACTGTAACCCGACACCAACCGACGATCCCCGAACAGGTGCCAGCCACCAGTAAATGTCGCAGTTCCTGCCAGCCCGGTAGCACTCGCACTGCCGCGGCTCAGGATGCCGCAGAAAACCCCGCCGACACTCCCCCCCTTCGCTCTCTCTATGAGTGAGTCCCGACGCATGCGGGGCTCGCATGGATAGGAGAAGAAGGCAGTTGAGTCGGTGGTGACTAGTGCGAGCTGGTCACCACCACATTTTCTAGGCAGCGACGGGCTTCGCTAGTCGCGCAAGTAACGGCGACGGCAGAAGAAGAAGCCGTCGTGCAGATAGTGCACGAGCAAGAACGAGAAGCCGAGCAGGTAGTAGGTCAACAGCACCGCACCTGGTCGATACAGCGGCTTGCCCGCATCATCGAGCGGCGGATGTTCGTGGCCAAACATCGCGAAGCGTCCATCACTCGCGGACGCGATCAGCCACGCAAACAGCAGCATGACCAGGATCGCGCCAAACGTTGCACCGAGCGCCGTGCGGAAGAACCGCCAGTGGCCGCCGTCGTGCATCGTGCGAGCAAACAAGCCGGTGCGAATCTCGCCCTTGCCTGCGCTGCGCCGGTTCATCAACCAAGCCAGCCCGAGGTATTGGAAGCTGTGCCACGCGTTCAAGCCTTGGAACGCACTGTCGAGGTTCGGCAGCAACGGCACCGTCGAACCGAGCACGCCCATCAACAGCACCAGCCGGAAGCGATGCTTGATCAACGTGCCCTCGCGCCGTTCTTGCACGGACTTCCACGCGAACATGCTGAACGCAATCACGAACAACACCGTCGTCGCAATCCACACGCTCGGATGCATCATGAACTCAGGCAACAGCGGCGCGGTGCGGCCAATGCGGAACACGTATTGATCCGCGGCTTCGGCACTGCCAGTGATCGCTAGCACGATCTGCGTCGCCATCGCATCGGGGTTCGCTGCTCGCATGGTCGGATCGGCACCGATCATCGACATCCGGAAGAACGACACCGGATACATCGCCAGCAGCATCACCGCGTAGTCGACCCAACCCCAACGCCGCTTTTTGGCAGCCGCCCCCATCGTGTAACCGCTCGCCACAAAACTGTGCTGGTGCACGATGTGCACGCCAGCCCAGAAAAAGAAGAACGACAGCACGTAGCGAATCGGCGGCGCTCCGGCGAGCAGCACATCGAAGAACGCACTGCTGACCGCGGCCCCGACAACGACCACCGGAATGCACAAGCCAAGCCAAAACAGCAGCGGATCCTGCTTGCGAAACGCCGGGTTGAAGTAGGTGCGCGTGTAGGTCGCAAATACGTGCGGCCCTCCCAGCGGCACCATCACCAACAGCGTCACCAGATCTTCCGCCGCCGACACGCCAGCACCGAACGCGCGGAACAGATAGAACGCCAGGATCGGGATCGGCACGAGCCACGCCCCACCGCCCGCGAACCAGCGGTCCCACGTGCGATTGCGTAGCAGTTGCTCGGCTGGTGCCGAGACCGCGACAGCCGCTCCTGGTGCAAGGGTGGTCATGACTCCCAGTGGAGTACCACGAACCGCCTCACGGTTCGAGACTGCGCCCGGTGAAATCGTGCTGACGCGAGATTCCCGCGAAGATGCCGTACCCTTTGGCCCGATTCCGGTCATCCCTAGTGCGTGAGGATGCAAACGCCCACGCCAACCCAGAAGGACTCGACACTGGCGGACTTTGTCGACCGCCACCGCGCGCTTCGCCCAGGTCTGCAATTGCGCTTCTCGTTCAGCGCAGTGAACTTCCCAACCAGTAACTCGCAGCACAGCACGGTTGGCCTGTAGCAACGATCGGTGGATCAACGGCACAGACAAACGGGCAAAGGTGGCTAGGCATGACAAAGCATCGCGAGGCAAACGTCTCAGCAATTCCCTACCCCGAATCGCGAGTCATCGGGCCGCAGGTCTCCAAGAGCGGCTTGCATACCGCATCCGCAAGGTGAGCGCAGCCCGCCACGAGACCCCACGTAAGCGCGCCAACCTCCCCATACACACAGAAGCGGCGCCAGCCCCAAGGACCCGCGCCGCTTCGCATCGCAACAAGTAGCGAAGGCTACTTGCTCGAACCCATCAGCTCGCCAACGAGGACATGCTCTTCGTAAACCCTGGATAGGGCCTCAATCATGATCGCCGTGTGCACGCTGACCGTGCGGTTGACCTCTTCGTCGAACCAGTAGTTGCCCGGCAGCGACTCGATGTTGCCATCAAAGACGAGGCCAACGACCTTGCCTTCGCGGCTCAGCACCGGACTACCGGAGTTGCCACCGATGATGTCACACGTGCAAACGAAGTTGTACGGCGTGTCCCAATCCATCTTGCCCTTGGCGTCGAGCCATTGCTGCGGCAGATCAAACGGGTGCTCGTTATCGAATGCGGCGTTGCGCTCGTAGAGGCCGTGCACGGTGGTCTTCGGCGAGACCTTAGTCGTGCCAGCTTCGTAGCCCTTAACGGTGCCGTAGGTCAGACGCAGCGTGAACGTCGCATCCGGGTAGTTGGCCGCGCCGTAGGCTTCGAAACGAGCCTTGTTGATGGTCGTCTTGGCTTCTTCGCAAACCTTGACCGACTTGGCCATGTCGCCGCGCATGCGCTGGAAGTTCACCTTGTCACCGGTGTGCTTCGCCTTCAGCACTTCCATTTCCGCCGCGATCGTCGCGAACGCCGACTTGACGTCTTCGCTGCCTGACTTGGCAATCAACTCGTCGTCGCGCGCCTTGATCAGCGCCATGCGGTCCTCATCGACGAGGCCGCTGAGGTGACCCGAGAACGCCTTCAGGCTGTTCATCTGGCCGAAGTAGGTGTCGCGCATTTCGAACGCGGCTTCTTCGCTCGCTTCCATGCGCGCCTTGATGACCTTGACGTTGTTGGTCAACAGCGCGACGACTTGTGGCACCCACAGGTCGCGGTGCATGACCATCTCGTCGTGGGTCAACGAACGCTCGGTGCCGCCGGGGTGACCCGACACGAACACGAGGTCGTCCTTCTTCGCGCCATCGGTGTCGAAGGGGAAGAACCACTCCGACGAGTCGATTGGCTTATCGTCTTCGTAGACGCGGAAGAACGCGCAGTCGAGGCACCAGCGCGGGTAGGTGAAGTTGTCGTAGTCACCACCGTAGAAGGCGACCTGCTTGGCCGGGGCGAACACCAGACGCACGTCGTCGTACACGTGGTAGATGTAGATGCGGTATTGGTTGCCGTCGTAAAGCGGCACCGGCTGCGCATCGAGGTGCGTTTCTTCGTTCGAGTGCGACTTGCAAAGCTCGGCAAGCTTCTCGTCGACGTCGCCGCCGTCCTTCTTGACCGCGAGCACTTCCTCGGTGACGTCCTTGACGTCGACAAGCTGGCGCAGCACGAGATCCTTACCCGGCACTTCACTGCCGTAGATTCGCGAGCTAAAGCCCGGCTCAACCCAATCCTTCTCCGGCGTCGACACCTTTTGAATCGTCGACAGCGCAACGTGGTGGTTGGTCATAACGAGACCGTTCGGCGAAACGAACGAACCCGAGCCACCGGTGTCAAAACGAACCGAGCCGAGACGCACGTGATCGAGCCACTCCTTGGTCGGCTCGAAGTCGTACTTCTCCTTCAACGCGGCAAGCGGAAGGGCTTCAAACAACCACATGCCCTCTTCAGGGCGGGTCGTTGATTTAGGGAGACTCGTGCCGAGCGCCAACAGCGCCAGGGCGAAGGGGATTACAGGTGTGAAATGCATTGGTGTTGTCTACGTGCGCCGTGCCAGTCTGCGAGCGGCGGGCGGAGATCTTAGGGAGTCGGGGGCCCGGAGGCACGTCTCGGCTGGGTTCTGGGGCCGATTGACGGTCAGGCGGCGCGGTCAAGACGCACTCGGGGCTCATTCGCCGCTTGCGGAGTCCGCCATACGAACTACAGGCCCACCAGGATGCAGCCGTAGTTGGACACCAGGGTTCCCAACGCGTTTGCGCTCGGGGCCAGAACCGCAAATTGCTCAAAGACGTGTCGCACCTGCCGGCGCTCGGCGACGCAGACCGCGGTGACTGCTATGCGTTGGTTGCTGATGCGAATTGATCGAGCAAGCCAACAAGCGCGATGCCCACCGCCCGTTGTTCGAACCCATCGCCGGCACCATCAACGCCGAGCCTTCCCCGACGCCCCCCCCCGTGCGAGGCGAGTTCTTAGTAATGCACGTATCCGGGCGCATTGCTGATCTGCAACCCTTGCACCGGATCAAGCGAAACGCCTTGCCAAGTGATCGCCGCCCCGATCAGGGATGCGGCGGTCGGCGCCGCATACGAACCCGAGATCGCTGCATTGAGCGAGCCGCTGGCCATCAGCACTTCCGAGCCGGCCTGTAGCAGCAGCGGATCCAGACCAGGCAACGCAGTAGCCGGAGCGGTCAAGCCGGCAAACAGCCAACCGAACCCTGGCGATGAACCGACCATCGTGCCGATCGCCGCACCACCGGATGGCGCAGTGCTGGCTGAGACGCTTGGCATCGCGAGCGTCGTAGCCGAAACCCCAGCCTCGAAGATCAGCGAGGTGCCGCTGCTGTAGCTCACCGTAGGCGCGCTGCGAACCGTTCCCAATCCACCAAACACAGGCAGGTAGGTCGATGCCATCGAAGTGCTGCCGAGCACGCGCACCGAACTGTTAAACAAACTGAACGTCGTCCACGCACCAGCCGTGCACGTGACGTCCGCGAGTACAAGGTCGCTATAGTTAACTCGGATTGGGCCGCCGAACGGCGCTGGACTGAGGGTCGACTGCGATACTCGCACCGTGCTCGAGTAGATCAGTATTCCCACGGTCGATAACGCTGGAACAAGCGAGCAGCCATTGATCCGGACGTCAGAGCTGCTGCTAACGGTCAGCTCACATCCGCGCGGCGCAGAGCCCACGATGTTGTCCAGAATGACGGTGCCAGCGTTGCCTCCGACAATCAGCCTGGGCACCCCATGTGTGCCCTGAATCTGCAACCCGCTTAGCACGACCCGTTGCCCCTGCTGCAGGAGATTCACGGCGGTTGTCCCGGAGAAATCCGAGATCACTGCGTTGCCGCCACCGATCACGGTCACGCTCTTCTGTTGAATCTGGAACGGCGCGTAGGTGCCGGGCTGCACAATCAGCACGGATCCGGACGGCACTGCTGCGACTGCGGTAACGATGTCTGGATAGCTCCCGGTCGGGCCAACGACGAACGTCTGGGCACACACCGATGTGCCGACCAGTAGGGCTAGCAGGGTTCTCATTGCTCATCGATAGCAGCCACAAAGCCGTGCGTAACGCGGCATCACCGACTTCTTCAAGTCGTGCACGCTGAGTCGCCAAAGGCCGCCCTGACCGGCAACGCGAAACAGCCTGCAAACGCAAAACGCGGCGTCCCCAGGCCAAAGCCTAGGGACGCCGCGCTTGCGTTGCCTGCAGCAGACGAGCTGCTAGCAGGCACAGTCTTCAGGCGAAGACGTAAGGGACGACTACTTCTCGCCCGCTTCCATCTTCTCGACCAGCGCTTCGGCGATCTTCGTCGCTGCGTTGCCGTCGTGACCGCGGTATTGGATCTTCAGGTTCTCATCGAGGATGACCACCGTCGGCCAACCTTTGATAGCCCAATCCTTCGCGATCTCGCCACCGTTGCCCTTGTTCTGGAAACTGCGCCAGTTCAAGTTGTTCTTGGCAATGGCTGCCTTCGCCTTCTCAACGGTCGAGTCACTGTTGACACCGATCAGAGCAAACGGCTTATCCTTCATCTCTTCCACGAGCGACCGCTCGTGTGGGTACATGGCCCGGCATGGGCCTCACCAATCACCCCAGAAGTCTAGGAAGATGACCTTGCCCTTGTAGTCGGACAGCTTGAACTCGACGCCGTCGAGGTCAATGCCGGCGATGTCGGGGGCTTCGCAGCCAACGCCATACTTCTCACGAAGGTCGATCGCTGAGCGCATTTGCTTGGCGAGGTTGACGTCTTCGACAGCTTCGGCAGCTGCGAGCAGCGCCTTCTTGGCATCGCCGTACTCACCGCTTTCGCGATCAGCCGTTTCGATTGCCGCCTTGTGCGTAGCCAACAGGGCCCAAGCGCGAACGTCAGCGTTCTTGCTCTCGAGCATGCTCTTCTTGGTGCTCGCGGCGAACTCCGGGTTGATCATGCGATCGAGGTAATCGAGCATGCGACCCATCTGTGCCAGCGCCGGGCTGTCGATGTGCGACTTCAGCATCTGCTCGATGCCGGCCTTCTGCGCGTCCTTGTCCGTGCTGAACTGAACGACCAGCATCAGGAACTGAACGGCGTCATCGGTGCCAGCGAATTGCTTCGCGAACCCCGCAGCCTTCTTCGCGACGGGACCGTAGTCCGGGCGCATGGCCATTGCCTTGATCGGCTTGCCATCA
Source organism: Planctomycetota bacterium (assembly GCA_051274975.1). Taxonomy (GTDB): domain Bacteria; phylum Planctomycetota; class UBA1135; order UBA1135; family UBA2386. Next base: position 20,717 of record JBNMND010000049.1, read on the forward strand.
GCGTTCTCGGCACCTTCTTTGGCCTTCTTGATGCTTGCGCGCCAATCGGTGTACGCCTGCTGCTGCATCTGCTTGATAGCAGCAGCACAGTCGGCGGCGCTGGCTTGCGCCTGCACTTCGGGTTTGGGATCGACGGGGTCTTGTGCGGCAGTAGAGCCAAGCAGCAAGGAGCCCGCCAGGACGAGAGCAATTCTCATGACTGGAGTCTCTAAGGGGAACAAATGAGCGCCGACAACGGCGCCGCCGGGAAGAGAAGCATGACGCTCGGTGGGCCTGCTGACAACCGAGGTTGCACAGTTCCCTGCTTCTGTTACACGGATGACAATGCTGCCGGGCGTAGGATCCGGGTGTAGTTCTGCGCTCGGGCATCCATCAAATCCTCGAAGGCCACCATGCGACGATCGGCACCGTCGGCGCTGGTTCTTGGCCATCCTGATCTTAGCCAACGTCTTCGCGGTCGTAATCGAGACCGTTTCCGACGTCGCGAAGGAATGGGGTCGACTGCTGAACGACTTCGAGACGTTCTCCCTGACCGTGTTTGGCGCCGAGTATGTGCTGCGCATGCACTGATGTTCGAGCTCAAACATGATGCGCAACCCGAACTGTTCTCCAGCATCCCCGCGACTATGTGGTGGGGCATCGTCACGTTGACGACGATTGGCTACGGCGACATGGCACCCATGACGACCGAAGGCCGGCTGCTTGGTTCGGTCGTCGCCATACTCGGCATCGGCATGTTTGCATTGCCAGCCGGTTTGCTTGGCGGCACGTTCGTCGAAGAGCTAGGCAAGGCGCGCAAAGTGGCACGCGACCAGCGAGCGACTGGCGTGCCCGAAACGATGACGCACTGCCCGCATTGCGAGAAGCCTCTGGCGCCCGACTAACCGCGCGCCATCAGACGGACTTGCAGCCCAACCACGAGCGCAGGTCCGCGATGAACGCCTTGTGCGCATCCGGGTCCACGTAGAGCGCGTGGCCACCGGGATAGTCCTTGACGATGACCTCGCACGAACCGAAGGCGCCTTGCTGCTGCAAGCGACGGGCAATCGTGAACGGTACGATCATGTCGTACCAACCACTCGCCACGAACACGCGCGGCCCGCGACCGTTCTTGCAGGCCTCGGCGATCATGTCGGTGGCACGCACGTCCCATGGATAGCGGCCCTTGCCTGCCTTGCGCTCGTGCCAACTGCTGGTCGCGCTGCGGTTCATGAACTCGTAGTCCTCGACCGAAGCAACCCCGAACGCGTTCTTCAGGATGGCGCCAACGGACGTATGCAGCACTGCAGTCGACACGCCACACAGGTAGTTGGGCTTAGCCTTCATCCTCGCGTCGTAGCGATCGCGACGCATACCGCGAGTGCTTCGCCCGCCCGCAGTCAGCCGCTCGACCTTATCGACCAGCTGGTCATCATCTTCCCAATCAACCTCTTGGTTGCTAACGGCCTTGAGCAGTGGCCCAAGCGCCCACTTGCAGACAGCATCGACATCCGCACGCAAGCCCTCCGCCTCACGCTTGCCATCGGCAACCGCGATTGCGGCCAGCGTCGGCACATTGTCGACGTGCCTGCGCACCAACTGGTCCTCATTATCCCGTGACCAAAGAGCGCGCGTTTCCAGCGCCGGCGAGATCATCACAAGCCCCGCGACTTCGACACGCAACTTGCGCAACGGCTTCAACATCGCTCCGACACGAATGCCGCCATAACTCTCGCCGCACAGATAGATGTCACGCTTCTGCCAATTGTGGTCGGCGAGCACGGCCGCCACGAACTGTGCCGCGGCCTGCGCATCCGCGCGCACGTTCCAGAAGTCCTCGTCTTTACCCTTGCCGATCGACCGACTGAAGCCGGTGCCAATCGGATCGACGTAGATCAGATCGCAGCGATCGATCATCGTCAGCGGGTTGGCCGCCATGCCCGTGCCTTCGGCCAGATCCGCGACCTGAGGGGCGGCAAATCCTGAGTGCAGCAAGGCGCTCGAACCGCCAGGCCCGCCGTTCCACAAGAACATCAAAGGGCGTTGTTCGCCGCCCTCGGCGAAGTAGCCGTAGGCGTGCATCTCAGCTGTGGCGTTGGCGTCGTTGGCGTAAAGCTTGACCTTGATCGCTTCGCTGCGAACGTGGATCTCGCCGGACGGCGTATCGACGGTCAGACGGCGCGCCTGTGCTTGTGCTGTCGCCGATACCGGCAACAGTGCAGCCAACAGGAGCACGCGCCCCACGACTACGAATCGGGTCCCTGGCATTGCATCTACCATACGTAAGGTCGGCAGCGAGCACTGGGAGGGCACCGAATCTCCCGACCGCTTGGATTGCCAGCGGCAGCGAAGTTCGGATTCTACGACTGCAGTAGCGATACCAGCGGCGGCCAGCGCCGAGGTTGTGGTGTGAACCGGGTACAGTACACAGGTCGGAACTCGCGTGCAGGTCGCGCCACCCCTAGGATCCGCGCGTGCAATCGCCCGCCCTGTTGCTTCCCGCCCGTTCGTCCGACGAACCAGAAGGCCTCGCTGAATACCGCTCGCGTGGTGGCTATGACGGCTTGGCCATGGCCAAGGACAAGGGGGCGCCATGGCTGCGTCAGGAAGTCGAGGTATCTGGCTTGCGCGGCCGCGGTGGTGCGGCGTTTCCGACGATTCGGAAGTGGCAGCTGGCCGCGGATGCTGCGGGTGATGAAAAATACGTAGTCGCCAATGGCGGCGAGCACGAGCCAGGCAGCAACAAGGACCGTTACTTGGTCGAGCGCCATCCGCATGCGGTCGTTGAAGGACTGGCACTTGCGGGCCTCGCGACTGGCGCGTCCAAGGGCTACCTCTACCTGATCGAGGATATGGCGGGGCCGCGGGCTAGCGCCGAGATGGCGTTGCGCGAAGCGAACGAAGCTGGGCTGCTGCCGTTCCCGATTGAGATCCACTGTGGCCCGACGACGTATGTCGCTGGCGAAGAAACCGCGGCGCTGAACTCGATCGAAGGCGAGCCGGCAAAACCGCGTAAGAAGCCGCCGTTCCCAGGCGAAGCGGGCTTGTTTGGCAAGCCGACGACGGTCAACAACACCGAGACGCTGGCGCACGTCGCGTGGATCGCGCGCAACAGTGGCGCGGACTTCGCGGCGATCGGCACCGACGAGAGCAAGGGCACGCTGTTATTCACGCTGTCCGAGCAAGTCGAGAAGCCCGGCGTCTACGAACTGCCGTTCGGCGCGACCTACCGCGAACTGATCGAAGGCTGCGGCGGCGGACTGAAGGACGGTCACACCGTGCGCGCGATCTTGCCCGCGATGTCGGCGGCGTTCTTGGATGGCGCGCACCTCGATGTGCCGATTGCCTATGAGACGCTTGGTCCTCTTGGCAGTTCTCCTGGCTGTGGCGGCGTGCGCATCGTTGACGAGACGACCGACGTCGTCGCGCTGACGCTCGAGATCGCCGAGTTCTTCATGAAGGAACAGTGCGGCCAATGCCCACCGTGCCGCATGGAGACCAATCAATTCGTGCACATCCTCAAGGCTGTGCAAGCGAGCAAGGGTCCGGGCTATGACGCCAAGATGACGCGACTCGCCAACTTTTCCAAACGGAAGGGCCACTGCTCGCTGATCGAAATGGCGGCTGCGCCAGTGATCAGCGCGTTGTCGTGCTT
>JBNMND010000050.1:0-24338 GCA_051274975.1 Planctomycetota bacterium
GTCAGATCTCGCCCGCAGGATCTCGCCGATCTCGTGCTAACCAGGCTTCGGCCGACGTTCATCGAATTTCACGGTGCGTTCACGCTGCCCGTGGGCTTGCACGATGACCCGCGGTTCGATGCGGACTACGTCGCCATTGTCGATTACCTCGACCGGTATGCGTCAGCGCTTGCTGGCAAGGACGTCACCTCTGGTGCCTATGTTCGCCGTGAACATGCGCCCACCGAAGAAGTGCTCGTGCGATGGCGGCGCGAGTATCGGTGAGCCGACAGCTTGGCCGGGCTTCGCCCGCAATGTCCGAATAGTGCGCTGACGCGCGTGGGCGCGAACTGGTGAACCTCGCGACAGGAATCAGCGGTCAGTGACCTTCAACTTCTTATCGAGCGAGCGACGCTGACCAACCTTGAACGGCTTGCTGCTCACGGCCACCTTTGCTCCCCGAATTCGCACCTGCAACATGTATTCGTTGGGCCTCATACCACGGAAGGCAAATCGACCCTCGGTATCGCTCAGGGTGTAGAGGCCGCCGTACGATAGGCCCGCCGCCTTGCCGCCATACTCGATCAGCCTGACTCGCGCACCGGGAATGGGGCGGCCCTTCTTGTCGACTGCGGTGCCGGTCACCATGACGGGCTTAACCAGCTTCATGCGCACGTTATTGACTAGTCGCTTGCCCTTCTTCTTGGTCTTGTAGGGGCCGGCTGTGGCAATGCCACGCATCCCGTTGATTACGAGCCAGGCCGGTTCCTTGAGATGAGGCAGTCCCTCGATCAGGAACTTCCCGTCCTCGTCGGTCGTTGCCCGGCCGAGGGACGTGCGACTGCCGATCGATCCCGAGCCTGGGTCGGCGGCCTCGAGCTCAACCAGCAGGCCCGCCACATCGACGCCGCGAGATGCAGTTACCTTGCCTGAGAACTTTGTCGCGGGTGTGGCCGTTAGCGTCGTGACCATGTCCGTCACGTACTCAACTCGAACCGATTGAGATGGCCCCCAATAGATCGATGCGTTTTCGTCCAGCAAGACCCAGTCTGGGTTGTGGATCGAAAACGTGACGCTCTCCCCGGGCTTGTACTTGGCATTGCAGGCGAACCTGCCAAGTTCGTCCGTAACGGTGTTCTGAACGCCGATGCGCATGCAGTAGACCATCACCGGCATGCCACTCAAGGGGCGAAGCTTCTCGTCGAGAATCACGCCGTGCAACGTGGGGTTCTTGACGTTGCCTGGAAGTTCGGGTGCTGACTTTGGTGCGTTGGTGGACTTGAGCTTGAACGTCACCTTGCCATTCATTCCTGGGGCGACGGTCTGACTGTCCTGGTCGAACTGCATGCCGCGAGCGCTCACATTGATCATCGACAAGGTGACATCTGGCGGCAGTCCGGTGACCAGCCATTCACCATTTGTATCCAAGGAACCCTGCAGCAGCCGGTTCGGCAGCGCCATGGCAGGTTCGGGGTACGGTCGGCGCACAGACAAGCTGCAGCGAACGTCCGCCAAGCGATCCTTGGGCACACCCTTGACGATGACGAGCAATTCGCGGCCCTTGCCTGGCTTCATCACGACATTGACTTCTCGATCTCCGCGCAGGTAGACCTCGGACTCACTCAACTCGAAGCCATCGGCTGACGCGCGCACGAGGATGTCGCCAAGCGGCACGTTTGACAGAGCGAAGTATCCCTTCTCGTCGGTCGTGGCTTCCTTGAGTTGTCCGGGTTGCAGCAGAGAGCCCGCGTGGTCAAAGGCGGCGATTACTTGCGCGCCCTTCACTGGGTTGCCTGCATCGTCCTTGACGACGCCACGAATCAATGCCGCTGCGAACAGCTTGATGTCGACGTAGGCGGGATTCTTTAAGCTCGAGGTCGGGGTTAGTTCACAGCCCAAGTGCAAACCCGGTGCGGTAGCGCAGCAGTAGGTCGACAGCGCCGACAGCCCCGTGATCAGGAACTTGCCCGAGCTATCCGTCTTGGTTTCCTTGATCACGCTCCAGTCCGCGGCGCGCACGGTGACCGTGGCGTCAGGAACCGGCTTCAGCGAAGGGCTCCACACGACACCGCGCACGGCCTTGTCGGCGGGGCGGTTGTCGGCAGGCGTGCTGTCAGCGGGGGCCTTTGCACCAGCCTGGCCGGTGGCAGTAGCCGCCAATGCCATCGTGAGCAATGCCATGGACAGACAGGCAGACAAATGCCGAACTCGACGCGGGTGCGATGATCTCGTTTCCATAGCCAGTAGTAGTTCTCGCGCCGCCTACAATAGTCGGCGGCGCAGAGCAAGCGAAGCTAACGGGTCTTGAGTTCCGGGAACTCTGCGAATGCTCCCAATTCCCCGCCTGCCAGCACGGTGCAAGCCAGTTTCATCCACTTCTCCGCGTCCTTGTGCGGCTCGGTGGCCAGCGCGACTTTCAGCACGGCGAGCAACTCAGTGTCGCGGCGTGAGGCAATTGCCCACGCGGCGGTCGATCGAACTCGCTGCGATTCATCCTGAAGCGCTGCGGTCAGACCGGCATGTACGGTCTTCTTGTTGTCGAGGCTGGCAATCGCGATCGCAGCTTGCACGCGCAGGTTTTCGTCTTTGCCGCCCGTCAGCACGCCCGGCACCAGCTTGATGACCTGTGCGTTGCTTGGGCCACACGCGACGAGTGCCTGCAAGATCGCGCCGCGAACGTGAACCGACTTGTCCTTGCGCCAACGCCCAAGCAGAACCTTGGTCGAGCGCTTTTCACCGAGTTGCCGCAGCGTATCGACGGCTGCGCTGCGCACGTCGTGCGCGTCGTCCTCAAGCATGCATTTGGCGACGCTCCACCAACTGCGAGACGCATTCGCTGCGATGATTGAGAGAGTGTCGATGCGCGCACTCATCCTGCTATCGTGCGACGTCAGGAGTCGTTCGACAAACTTCTTCGCTTGCGAACCATCGTTGCGCACGATGATCGGCAGCTTGTCTTTGGCGCCGTAGTAGCCGCCGTAGCCGCGCTTGATCTCCTTCAGGATCGCCTTGACCTCAGCATGAGTCGGTGGCGGCGCCTGCTTCGCTTTGGCTTTGGTGATCTTGGCCGCCAATGACCGCGGAGCTCGATAGCGGTCGGTCGCTTCCCACGCGAACTCAGGCTTCACCTTGCGGATCGCCTCCACCAGCATCCACTCAAGTTCGCCGGCTGTGATGTAGTAAGGCACCGCCCAAACCAACTTGCCGTCGGGCATGAACACGACGTGCTGTGGCGCCACCATCCACGTGGTCGTGTCCCCCTTTAGCAAGTCGATGCGCACGCGCTTCTCGAGTTCCTTCTGCGCCGCCGTGCCGTGCGGTGAGCAAAACACGTTGACCGTCTGCTTAGACAACTGGACCAACTTAGGGTCGTTGTAATGCTCGGCAATGATGACGTCGCAAACGCGCTCGCCTTGCATGCTGAAGCACGCGAGGATCGGCTGGTTCGTCGCCTTGGCATTAGTCAGAGCTGCTTGAAAGTCGGTCTCCCACTTGATCTTCCCCTGAGCGCCAATCGAACAGGCACAAGCAGCAATCAGCGCCACTATGCCAAACAAACGAATTGAAGACTGCATCATGAACTCTTAACCCCGGTGCAAGGACCATAGTGCCTGAGCACTAGGGCGTCGACCTCCCAATGAACCAGGGTGCGCTACTTGCGGTGGATTACCATCCGGGAAAGAAGCGCGAGTTGGCCGGGTCGTGCCGTTGTCGCATCACGGCATCAACTATTCTTTGTTGCCGCGATCCCACTGGACCTGTCGCTGTGATGCACTCATGCGACATCTAAGCACATCGTCCTAGGTCCTGTCGCCGCCACTGCACAGGCCGTCATGAGCAGTGGCATCGCGTGCACGATTGGATTCAGCAACAGCAGGCACCTGCGATTGTGGCGTCCGGAACCATGGCCGCTCCCCAGAGTGTTCGAGTGTCCATCGCGGTGCGGTAACAGCTCAAGTTTGTATCGCTCACGAACCACCGACGTTCGTCTGGCCTTCGGTGGGGTGCACCGCTACGAGTTGGGTGATGTTGCGCAACTGGGATGCTGATGACGCCTAACAAGAACCTTGCACGGGTAGTGGGTGTTCCTGGTGCCGTTCTGATGGGGCTTGGATCGATCCTGGGAACGGGAGTGTTCGTCAGTATTGGCATCGCGGCGGGAGTCACGGGGCCTTATGTGATCCTTGCCGTCGCGCTGGCGGCAGCAGTGGCGACGTTCAATGGACTATCCAGTGCCCAGCTCGCTGCGAGCCATCCCGTCAGTGGCGGCACCTACGAGTATGGGCATCGCTACCTCAACCCGACGCTCGGCTTCGTAGCGGGCTGGATGTTCTTGTGTGCGAAGTCTGCGTCGGCGGCGACGGCAGCACTCGGCCTTGCCGGTTACCTGTTGGGAACCATCGGGCACGCTGGCATGACCGAACGCGTGGTCGTGGCACTCGTAGTTGTTGGGCTGTTGACGGCAGTGGTTGCGAGCGGGATGCGTCAGTCCAACCGCACCAACGTCGTGTTCGTATCGATCACCCTCGTTGCACTGTTGGCGTTCGTGGTTGCGGGCTTGCCGTCTGCGATCGATGCAGCGCCGACGCGACTCGGAGACCTGTTCGCAGGCGATGGGGATTGGGGGCACGGCTTGCTGCACGCAACGGCTTTGATGTTTGTCGCGTACACCGGCTACGGGCGCATTGCGACGTTGGGCGAGGAGATCCGCGACCCTGCGCGCAGCATTCCAAGGGCGATCGTGATCACGTTGTTGACGACAATGGCGCTCTATATCGCGATCGCGTTCGTTGTCGTCGTCTCCGTAGATGCCGCGCAACTTGCGGCAGCGACCGACAGTTCTGGGGCGCTTTTGGAAGTGGTTGCGCAGGGCTTCGATGTCCCCGGCATTCCGACGCTAGTCGTCGTCGGTGCGATAACGGCGATGGTCGGCGTGCTGCTCAATCTGTTGCTCGGCCTATCGAGGGTGCTTCTGGCGATGTCTAGGCGAGGCGACATGCCGCGAGGCCTGTCTCAACTAGAAGGCGAGCAACCATCGCCGCGCCGCGCAGTCATCGTCGTGGGAGTCATCATCGGTGGCTTGTCCTTGATAGGCAGCATCAAGACGACCTGGTCGTTCAGCGCGTTCACGGTGTTGGTCTACTACGCGCTTACCAATCTTGCGGCGCTGCGCCTTCCCGCCGAGAGCAGGCTGTTTCCTCGGTGGGTGCCCGCCTGCGGTTTGCTTTCGTGCGTGGGCTTGGCGTTTTGGGTCGAACCAATGATTTGGCTCGCGGGCCTAGTGCTGATCGGCGTCGGGCTAATCTGGCACGCATGTGCGCGTCGCGTGCGTGCATCTCACTAAGGCAAGGACCCCTTTGGCCGCAAGCTATCGCGGCGCCGCAGCCTGCTCGGCCGCACCTTTGTAGCGCACGATGCGCCTGGCGATGTTGACTTGGAACTTGTGGGCGATCGACTGCTCGTCCTCAATCCAACGAGCGACGACGGTGAACTCTTGATCTCCGGTCTGTTTGGCCTGCCATGGCTTCTTGCCAATGGTGATTTCGCCGCGATCGGCGGCCGACGCAACGTATTGCCAGTTGCTGATGCCCCGCTCGAACGTTCGTTCGTTCTTGGTGAGTTCGATGGCCTTGAGTTTGCCCGGGTTGATCTCGTCGAGTCCTAACTTGTCGTTGATCACGTCCCAGTTGTCGTAGCCCGCATAGATGCCACCGCCAAGTAGGAGCAACATGAGGATCGTTTGGCGCCTTTCCATGATATGGAAGCCATCGTCCGACATGCACATCAGGAATAGCACCTCCGAGTAGCAACTTGGCAGCGCCGCGCGGAGACGGCCTAGGCATGGGGGAAGGCGGAGCGGGTCTCAGTTTGGGTCGAGCCCCGAAACGGAACTCAAAGTGTCGAGATTGCTGTCGATATGAGTGGCTCAACCGGGAGGACCCCCAAGATATGAGCCGAATAGGAAAGACCGCACTTACCGAGATCGTTGCCGAGCGCACGGGTCTGCCAGCCAACACGGTACAGTGCGTCATCGGCGAGGTGTTCGATGCAATTACCAGAGAGCTAGCCAAGGGCAATGCAGTCTCGATGCGCGGGTTCGGCACGTGGCGAACGAAGGTGTTGGCGCCGCGCCAGGGACGCGATCCGCGCACGGGTGAGCAGATTGGAATCAGGGCGCGAACCCGGATTGACTTCAATCCCGGAACGTCACTGCGGGAGAGCGCTGAGTCGTCGATTGAGTCCGAGGTCTTCTTGGGCGATGGAGTCGCTCCAACTACGGCGATCGAATCTGTGCTTAACAACGTGCTCGACGACAAGAGCAAGGGCCGGATCCTGCAACAGGTGCGTCGGTGCGTTCGCAGTCTGCATGGTCCCGCCGCAGACCGCGAAGCTCACGAGTTCTTCTCCGAGCTTGGCGAGCCGCTAGTGAAAGGGATTGAGACTGGCGCGGAGCAACGCATCGCTAGTTAGCAAGATGCGATTCAATGCGACGGGTGCGTCTCGTTGGTGTTGGATGTGAGTTCACGGACAAGGGGCGAGGCCGGTTCGTGCGTGATCGAGGTCGCGGTGTTCGGAACGTGCGCTGCAGTGACCTAGACTGCGGGCATGCACAATCACAAGTCCTTCTGGTTCGATCTCGGAGGCAAGATCGGCCCCGCGATCTTCTCGGCAACGCTCGTGGGCTGCCTGCTCTCCTCCCGGCTCGAGATCCTCCACGGAATCCTCCTCGGGACCGGTCTGCTGTTGATCTACCTCGAGCACCGCGCGACGTATCACCGCGACAACACTGCGTGAAGATCACGCCCTGCACGCACTCGCATTGACCCGCATAGCACTGCCAATACCAGAATACCGACCGCGGACTGCTAAAGGGCTGCGCGCCAACAGTGCGCCGTTCTTCGGCTACCTGTTGGCAACTCTCATGAAGACCAGAAACCTGTTCGCGTCGATCTTCTTGTTTGCTGGGCTGACCGCATGCGCCAGCGGCCGCCACTTCGAAGTGCAGCCGGATGAGTTCGTGCGGTTGGCTAAGACGCAGGCGGCTTCGATGTTCTACTCAGGCCTCATCGGTGCGACTGGGTCTCACGCATTTCTGTCTGTTTGGCGTGGTCCAGGATGGTTCGGTGGCGCGGGGGACAAAGACATCTACAGCGTTGAGTTGACCGCTCTTCCCAAATCCGTCGTTACTCGTATTCGTTCTGGCCAGGATCCGTGGCCAAAGTAGTAAGCAAAGCTTGCGTCTGACTTGCAGGTGCTCGGACTGTGACGATGCCCGTCGAGAGCGACTGTCTGTCAGCGTAGTCGCTATGGAGTGGTTGACCGAAGACATCGGGTCGAGGATCCTGTGTTTGGTCCTCAACCGCAAAGCTGTCGCCCCATGCGTTTCCCCCGTCGCTCCCTGGCCACCTGTTGCGCCTTCCTGTTCTTGCAGGCAGGCGCGCACGCGCAGGACGTACCTGCCGGTGCGCAGTCAACCGAAGGGCACTGGTCGTTCGTGCCGCTGCGACGTCCGGCTGTTCCTGCTGCGGCGATCGGGCAGAGTCCGGACAACCCGGTAAGCGACAACCCGGTAAGCGAGAACCCGATCGACGCCTTCGTGGCTGCGCGACTCGCAGCGAGCGGCTTGGCGCGGGCGCCCGAGGCGGATCGCCGCACGCTGATGCGGCGGCTTTGGTTCGTGATGCTTGGCGTGCCGCCTGAGCCAGAGGAAGTCGAAGTCTTTGTCGCCGATCCGCGGCCGCTGGCATACGAGGCCTTGGTCGATCGCGTTCTTGCCGACTCGCGCTACGGAGAACGGTGGGGTCGACACTGGCTCGACGTCATTCGTTTCGCGGAGACCAATGGCTTCGAGACCAATCGCGAACGCCCTTCGGCGTGGCGCTTTCGCGACTACGTCATCGATGCGTGGAACCAGGACCTTCCTTACGATCAGTTTGTCCGCGAGCAGATCGCGGGCGATGCATGCGGCGCGGATGTCGGCACTGGCTTTCTCGTTGGCGGTGCGGTGGACATCGTCAAGAGCCCCGACCCGGTGCTGACGGCTAAGCAGCAGGCTGACCTACGCGATGACATGGTCGCGACCACGGGCAGCACGTTCTTGGGCCTGTCGATCGGTTGCGCGCGTTGTCATTCGCACAAGTTCGACCCAGTTTCGCACCGCGAGTACTACGCGATGACGGCGATCTTCGCCGGCGTGCAGCACGGGGAACGCCAACTGCCGTTGCCGCCGGAGAGCATCGCAGAAGTTGCGCGCATCGATGCGCAGATCGCCTCGCTCGAGGAGGCGCTGGCACCATCGCTGGTGAGCTTGCCCAATGTGCCGCAACGAGAGAGCGGCAGAGCGCTGGTCGCTGCGCCGTCTGCCACCCGCAACGAGGAGACGTTCTCGCCTGTTGCTGCACGGCACGTGCGGTTCTCGATTCTGGCCACGTCGAGCGCGGAGCCGTGCATCGATGAGCTTGAGATCTTCGCCGGCGAGCACAACGTCGCGCTGGCTGCGAACGGCGCGAAGGCGACCGCATCGGGCACGCTGCCGGGATACGCGATCCACCAACTCGCACACGTCAATGACGGCCTCCACGGCAACCCACATTCGTGGATTTCGGACACCCCGGGCGGCGGTTTTGTGCAGATCGAGTTTGTGACCGAGCAGCGCATCGACCGCATCGTGTGGGCGCGCGATCGGTCGGGCACCTGTCGCGATCGGCTGGCGACCGACTACGTGATCGAGTCCTCGCTTGACGGTTTGCACTGGCAAGCGATCGCGTCGTCGAATGATCATGAAGCGTACTCTGGCGATACGCGCACCCGTGCGAAGCCCATGTATCGAATCATCGCTGGCAGCCCGACGGCAACTCAGGCGAGGCAGCAACTGCGACAGCGCGCTGGCCTGCGTAAACAGCGAGACGCGATGGCAACGTCTGAACGTGCCTACACAGGAACGTTCGCACAGCCCGGTCCGGTACATCGCTTGCACCGCGGCGATGCGATGCAACCGCGCGAACAAGTCGTGCCCGCGTCACTTGATCTGTTCGCGCCTTTTGCATTGGCTGCCGACGCGCCCGAACAGCAACGTCGACTGCGCTTGGCCGAGTGGGTCACTGATCCAGCCAATCCGCTCACGTCACGGGTTCTCGTCAACAGGCTCTGGCAACATCAGTTCGGCACTGGATTGACGAGCACGCCGAGCAACATTGGTCGCAACGGCGCCGCGCCTTCGCATCCGGCCTTGCTCGATTGGCTTGCGAGCGAACTGATCGCGAACGGCTGGCACATCAAGCCGCTGCAACGGTTGATCCTTACATCAGCCACCTGGCGGCAATCGAGCGCGCCGCGAACCAAGGCGCTGGCCAAGGACGCGAACTGTCGCCTCCTGTGGCGCTTTCCACCGCGCCGTCTCGAGGCCGAGGCGATTCGTGACAGCCTGCTATGCGTCAGTGGCCAGCTCGATCTCACGATGGGTGGCCCGAGCTTTCATCTGCACGAAGTCGATCGCGAGAACGTTGTTCACTATCACCCCAAGGTTGACTTCGGACCGGCCGAGAGTCGCCGCATGGTCTATGCGTTCAAGGTGCGCATGGAGCAGGATGCCGTGTTTGGCGTGTTCGATTGCCCGGATGGCAGTCTCGTGATGCCGACGCGCAACGTGTCGACAACACCACTTCAGGCGCTCAATCTGTTTAACAGTCGCTTCGTCTTGCAGCAGGCCGCGGCACTCAGTGTGCGGGCCACAAGAGAAGGCGTTGGCGGCAAGGGTGCGGCAGTGCGGCGCGCATGGCAGCTCGTGTATCAGCGGTTGCCGTCGGCGGTCGAAGAAAAAGAAGCTCGCGCCTTCGTGACCAGCGAAGGCCTGCCCGCTCTTTGCCGTGCGCTACTCAACAGCAACGAGTTCGTGTTCATCCCATGATGCCGCCTTCACCATTCGACCCGCATCCTTTGCCGCGTCGTCGGTTCTTGCTCGAAACGGGTATGGGCTTGGGCGCGCTTGCCATGCGGCACTTGTTTGCCCGGCAAGATCCGCAGCCACGGAGTGCTTCCGGTAAGCGACCGTATCGGCCGCACATCGAGCCCGGCAGACCCTATGCGCCGCGCGTCGCGCCGGTCGTCCCGCGTGCCAAGCAGGTGCTGGTGATCTTTTGCAGCGGTGCGGTCAGTTCGCTCGACACGTGGGACTACAAGCCAGAGCTTATTCGGCACCACGGCAAGTCGCTGCCGGGCAGTGAGAAACTCATCACGTTTCAAGGCGAGCAGGGCGCGGTGACCAAGAGCCCGTGGACGTTTCGCCAACGCGGGCAAAGCGGCAAGTGGATCTCCGATCTTGTGCCCCACCTCGGGTCGTTGGCGGATGAAATGTGCTTTGTGCATTCGATGGTCAGCAAGACCAACACCCATGCGCCCGGCGAGAACTACATGTCGACCGGCTATACGCAGGATGGGTTTCCCAGCCTGGGTGCGTGGGTCACGTATGCGCTTGGCAGCGAGGATCAGAGCTTGCCTGCGTACGTCGCGATTCCCGATCCCCGCGGCAGGCCGCAGAACAGCGTCAACAACTGGGCTCCCGGGTTTCTACCGGCGTCGTTCCAAGGCACCGACTTCAATGCCGCGCGTCCGATCCGCAATCTCGCGCGACCGAAGGGCATCGGTGCGCGGCGTGACGAAGCAACGCGCACGTTCTTGCGACGACTTGATGAACGCCATGCTGAACGTTTCGGCGGCGACAGCCAACTCGCGGCGCGCATCGCCAGCTACGAACTTGCGGCGCGCATGCAGCAGACGATCCCGGAGGTCGCAGACTTATCCGACGAGCCCGCGCACATCCTCAAGCTGTACGGCGCCGAGTCCGAGGGTTCGCCGATCGACGACTTGCGCGCTGGTTACGCCCGTAACTGCATCCTGGCCCGACGCCTTATCGAACGCGGCGTGCGTTGCGTCGAAGTCTTCAATGGCGCCTACCAGACTGGCGGCGAAGGCGTGAGTAACTGGGATGGCCATAAGGACCTCTACAACCAGTATCGCCGTCACGGCCGCGTGCTCGATCAACCCACCGCCGGCTTGTTGACCGACCTCGAGCAACGCGGCTTGCTCGATCAAACACTCGTCGTGTGGTGCACCGAGTTCGGCCGCATGCCAACGTTCCAAAAAGGAGCGAACGGCCGCGACCACAACCCCGATGGCTTCACTTGCTGGCTGGCTGGTGCGGGCGTCAAGAAGGGCTACAGCCATGGCGCGACCGATGAGTTTGGCCACAAGGCCGTTTCAGGCGCCGTTTCTGTGCACGACTTCCACGCGACGATCCTGCATCTGTTGGGGCTCGATCACGAACGGCTGACCTACTACCACAACGGGCTGGAACGCCGGCTGACGGATGTGGAAGGTCGCGTCGTGCAGGAACTGTTGTTGTGAATCACTCAACGGCGCGCCAGCAACCAACCAATTGGGCCAGGACGTGACGTGTTGCTGGCCCAGCCATTCGGCATCTGGCCAGTGACGCTTGGCGAGACCCTGACGTTTGGGTTGCAGCTCTAGCTGCGCCAAGGGTGTCAGGACAACGAAGCACATCCGCCGCGCTGTCCGTAGACTGTTTGCTATGACGAACGGATCTCCCGACGCGCCGCGGCTTCGGTTCATGACCGAGCAGGATCTTGTGCCGGCGTTGCAGCTGATTGAGGCGTGTGACGACGAAGAAGTCATCGAGGTTCGCGCGGATTACGCGGAGAGCATTGATGATCAGTTCGTGTTGGAGCATGAGGGGCGCATACTTGGCGTCACGGGCTTTGAGGCGATCGAGGGAACGGACCGGGCCTATTGGCTGGGTTGGACGTTCATGGATCCGGATGAACGCACGCTGGAAATGGGCGAGGCGATGATGCGCGACCTGTTTGTGGTCTTGCGCGGTCGCAAAGCTCGCAAGCTGTTCGTGCAAGCGAGCGATTACTTCAGCGGCGGGCTGCGCTGCTCACACCGCTTCCAGCGTGATGTCTATGAGTTGGCTGGGCTCGTCGAAGAGTTCCGCATCGACAACTACTACGACACGCGCGAAGCCTTGATCGGGCTGGGATTGCACTTGTCGACACCGCAGCCTGTGGATCCACCGATCGATGATGATGCGCGTGGCATTGTCAGCCTTGGCGTGGACGAGATCGACGATTGCGAAGCCGTCAGTTTCCTTGATTGGGACTACGTGGACGCGCCACAGGCGGATGGCATCGAGGAGGCCATCGATGTTGCTCGACGGCAGAAGATGCGGGCAGTGTTCGCCTCGGCAGCATCACATGCGGTGGGTGCCGCGCAGCAATTGCAGGCCGCCGGCTTCCAGCACGTCGGACAATGGAAGGACTACCACGAAGATGGCATGCATGAAGAGCAGTTCCGCTTCGATCTCTGGTGATCGGATCGGTCCGCCTTGTAAGACTGGAGCGGCAGCGTTTACACTTCCCAGCGGGCCATTCGGTCTCACGGTGAAGTAATGCAGCAGCCCAGCCACAGTCGCATGAATACCCAGTCTTCCACGATGGTGGCCTCCACGATGATGCCTACCACGATGATGATCTCGATTGGGCGGGTGATTGCCGTCGTGTGCATGCTGGTGATCACTGGGTGCGGTGGGTCGCGCCGAATCGAAGTAATCGACCTCGATCGCGTGCTGACGATTCTGGACACCGTGATGAAGACGCCGATCGGCGACGGCACGACTACGGTTACGCCAGAGGCCGCAAAGCCGGCCGAAGGTGAAATTGTCGAGGTCGCCCGCATCGATTCCGCCGACGAGCGAGAAGACCTGACCGCCGAGTTCTTGACGCAGTTCACCAGCGCCTTGAATGCGGCGAAGATGATGTCGAGACCGATTGGGGTCGTGCTTGAGTCAAGCGGCGCGATGCTCGGCTTTACGGATAACAACGGCGACCGCAGCAAGGGTGGTGGCGACCACAACTTGTTCCGCATCGAAGTAGACACCGAGAAGAACCGCATCATTGCGTCGGACTTGCAGCGTCCGCAGTATCGCCGCGACCATTACTACGGCCGTAGCTACTACGGCCACGGCTATTACGGTGGTGGTGGCTTCTTCATGGGATACATGTTGGGCTCGATGAGTGGTCGTAGTCACCGCTACTACGGTGGTTCCATTCGCCGACCCAACTACGGCGGTATGAGCATGGCTCCTTCTGGCTATCAGCGTGCGGCCGTGACAACCGCGAAGACCAAGGCCAAGGCTGCTTCGCGTGCCCGTTCACGTGCTCGGAGCTCGGCTCGCTCGCGTGGAGGCTCCTCCAGCTTCCGATCTGGCAAATGACGACGCCGGCAGGCGTCGCCGCCGCAGCTACTCCGCGACAGCTAGCGGTGCTGCAATTCGCGGTTCTCGTAGTCGCGATCTGCGCGATCATCTACGAGCTGATCATCGCGACGATCTCGAGCTACTTGCTTGGAGACTCCGTCTATCAGTTCTCGATTACGATCGGGCTGTTCATGTTCGCGATGGGGCTCGGATCGTACCTCACGAAGTGGCTGCACACCGAGTTGCTGGGCACTTTCATCGCGGTTGAGTTGTTGCTGGCTCTGGTCGGTGGCACGTGTTCGATCACGCTGTTCTTGGTGTTTCCGTATGGGCCGGTGTATCGCCCAACGATGTATGTGCTGACGATCTTGGTCGGTCTGATGGTTGGTCTTGAAATCCCGATCCTGTTGCGCATCCTCGCAGAGCGTGGCGGAGTGCGGCAGAGCGTGGCGCACGTCTTGAGCTTGGACTACTTCGGAGCGCTGGTTGGCTCGGTCGCATTCCCGCTGGTCTTGCTGCCGGACTTGGGGCTCTTTCGGTCGTCGTTTGCCATCGGCCTACTCAACCTAGGCGTTGCTGCCGCGACGATCTTCGCCTTCCGCGGCATGATCCGGCACGTGCGGCTGTTTGCTGTGGTGACGGCATTGCTGGCGCTTGGCCTACTCGCTGGTGCGGTCTTCGCGATCGAACTGACGAGCTTCGCTGAAGACCAGCTCTATCGCGAACGCATCGTCTACCTCAACCACACGCCCTATCAGCGCGTCGTGGTCACCGTCAACGAAGAGACCGACAACCACTCGCTCTATTTGGACGGTCACCTGCAGTTCGCCGAGCGTGATGAATACCGCTACCACGAAGGGCTCGTGCATCCCGTCATGTCGATGGCCGGCTCACGCGAGTGGGTGCTGATCCTCGGTGGTGGCGACGGCATGGCCGCCCGCGAAGTGCTGCGCTATCCCGATGCCAAGCATGTTGTTCTCGTCGACATCGATCCGGACGTCACCGAGTTTTGCCGAACGTTCCCCGCGATCCGCAGCCTCAACAAGGGGGCGCTGGACGATGCGCGGATGACCGTCAGCAATACCGACGCGTTTAACTACGTGCGCGAAACAGATCAGCGCTTCGACCGCGTGATTCTCGACCTGCCGGACCCGCACAATGAAGTGCTGGGCAAGATGTACTCGGTCGAGTTCTACCGCATGCTGGCGCAGCTGTTGAAGCCGGGGGCACGTATCGTCACGCAGAGCACTTCCCCGTTTCACACGCGCGAAGTGTTTGCGTCGATTCGCGCGACGATGTCGGCGGCGGGGTTTCGGTTGCTGAGCTATCAGCTCAACGTGCCGTCATTCGGGCAGTGGGGTTTCCATCTTGCGGCTGTGGATCAGGATCCAAAGATGCCAGACTTGTTGGTGCCGACGCGCTTCCTGACCAAAGAACTGCTTACCGCTGCAACCGTGTTTGCGCGCGACGATTCGCCCGTGGACGGCGTCATCAACTCCATCTTCGAACCCAAGTTGTACGACCTCTACAGTCGTTCGATCGATAGGTAGACGCCATGGTCCTGCTACGCCTCCTTCGCTTCAGTCGCCGTCTGCGAGCGCGCCGTTCGCTGGGCTTCTGCCTGGTTGCCTCAGTGATGGCCTTCAGCATCCTTGCCAACGCGATCTGCTACTACGTGTTTGATCGAAGCGTCAATCCCGACGTGACTTTTGGGGACGCGGTTTGGTACAGCGTGATCTCCGTGACCACTATTGGTTACGGCGACTTCTCGGCGCAAACGTTAGGTGCACGACTCGGAACGGTCGTCTTCATCGTCATCCTCGGACTCTCCTCGTTCAGTGTCTTTTTGGGCATGGTGATCGATGGCGTTGGCTCGAGGGTGAGCAAAGGAAAACGAGGGTTACTCAAAATCATGGCTCAAGATCACGTCCTCATCGTCAACTTCCCGCGGGAAGCACGCGTGCGCCAGATCATCGACGAGATTCGCTCCGACCCGCAGCACCATGCGATCGAGATCGTTGTCATCTCCGATCAAGTCGAGCAGTTACCCTTCTTGATCGACAACGTGATGTTCGTCCGCGGTAGTCCACACGATCCGGAGACCTATGAGCGCGCGATGGCGAAGCAAGCACGCATGGCCATCGTGCTAAGCCGCGACTACTCGGATCCGAATAGCGATGCGGTGGCCGCCGCGGCAGTGAGTGTGATCTCGAGCATCGAAGATGACATCCATATCGTCGCCGAGTGTCTTGATGACGCGCACCGCAGCTTGTTCATGTCTGTACGTTGTGACGCGATCGTGTCGGGGTTCAGTATCGCCGGTAACCTGTTGGCGCAGGAGATCCACGATCCGGGCATCTCTCGAATGATCGAGGTGCTCACCAGCAACCGGAAGGGCGCGACGCTGTTTAGCACGAAGGTCGCGGATGGTGCTACGGGTGGCTACGCCAACCTCGCCAAGAGCTTGCTAGACCATGGCATCAACTTGCTCGCCGTAAACCGCGGCACCGAGTCATTGACTGACCTGGGCAGTATCCAGCCGGCGTCCGGCGATAGCGTCATCTACGCCGGCCGCCAGCGTTACACCTGGCAGCAGTTGACTGCGATGACATAGCCGCGCCCCGGTCTCACGCTCTAGAGCATGAAGAATACGGTCGCCGCGGCGCCGATCGCGACGCTGCCTTCGATCCATGCCGCGTTGATATTGCGGTCGCGCTCGATTTCCATGTGGAGCGTCGTGCCCGGTAGCAGCAGGCGATTCGTCAAGATGCGCAGGAGCGCGAGTACCACGAAGCCAGCGACGGCGAAGTAGCCGAACTTCGCGAGGTGATCCGACCAGCTGACCAGGTCGTCCATCGCGGCACGAAGCAGCACGATGCCAATGGCGATCACGCTCAGCCCATACGCCGTGCCGGCCGCGACGTTGTCCTTCTCGATTTGCTCGTGCAGATCGAACTTGGTGATCTTTTGGTAGAAGAACGACCAGATCACCAGCACGGCTTGTCCGAGCAGGAAGAACACGATGGCTGACAGTGGCCCACCTTCTTCGCCGTGCACCGCCCCAGCGATGATCAGTGCGGTCGCGACGGTGTTGCCGAAGATGACCGCGCCAGTGCCGACGTTGCGATCCTCGACGATCTCCTTCTGCACGGAGAACGTGCGCAGCACGAGTTTGTCGACAACGATCGTTCCGAGGTAGAGGCAGAGCAGGCCGCCGAGCGTGTAGCCCGTAACGACCAGCATCGACATGCCGATCTCCTTCCAGGTTGGATCGAGCAGCGCGCCATCGGCCATCTCAACGTGGTCGGGGCCGATTGCCGCGCCGAGGAAGATGATGGTTACGCCGATTAGGTAACCCGCGAACGCCAACCCTGCGGCCGCATTGTCGCGACCCGTGAGTTGGTCGCGCAGCGAGTAGGGCGAAATCATGCCGATCAGGGCGCGCGTCAAGACCAGGAGGACGGCCCCCAAAGCGACGTACGCTAGCCCGTGGAGAATGTGTTGTAGCTGATCCATATCGCTTCGTTGCTAGTTGGGTTGTTGCTCGCCGGCCGTGTCGTTAACTGGCCCAATCGTGCGCGGCACGCGCATCAGCGAGTGCGTCGAGCTCCGCATCGTGCGGATCAAATGGTTGCACGCGGCTTCCGGCATGGTGGGATCGCCGCACGTGAATACGTCCACGGCTGCGTAACCAATCTCAGGCCAGGTGTGGATGGAGATGTGCGATTGCGCAAGCAGTCCGATGGCAGTTACGCCAGCCGGATCAAATGCGTGGGAGACTTCGCCAAGCCAGGTGGCACCGGCAGCGTCGGCGGCATCGCGCAACGCAACTCGTACCGCTGCTTCGTCATTCAGAACTTCAAACGGGCAACCGTTGAGTTCGAGCAGCAGGTGCAGTCCGTGCGTCATCGCGGACAACAGTAGCTAGCTGCTGGCGGCGGGGCACTTGTTGTCCGGTGCGATTTGGTGATCCCCGAAGATCTGGTGCCCAGGGCGACGAAACAGCGTCGCGGCAGGCGATGTCTACTTCCCGTCTCTACTTTAGCATCTCGCGCAGGCGCGCAATCACGGCTTCCTTGAGCACGAACTCGAGCTTGAGGTCCTGGTTTTCGCCGATCTCCACGACTTCGCTGTCGATGTGCGCGGTCGAGCTGCTGCTGCCGTTGCGCTCCCGATGCGTTACCAGGAAGTACATGTGGTACTTGCCACGCGCCGGCATTGGCACGGCTATCGTGTCGGTGGCTGGCAGCATCTGTCGTGGCCCGGCGCATCCATGACCGAACGTGCGAGCTCATAGGAGTAATTGCGCTTCGGAGTCTCTGTTCGTAACTCGCGGAGCACGCGTCGTAGATCGATGACGAGCTCTTTGCGATCGTTCTTGCCGGCGCGGTAAGCGGCCCACGCTACGGTTGCCGGGTCGTCGCTGGTTAGTTGCTTGCGCAGCGTGGCGACGGACAGGTCGGCAGCGCGCAGTTTGTTCTGGTCCTGACTTGCAGCCGGAACTGTCAACGTTGCGAGCACGAGCGACAGCAGGACCGGGCAGCGGCAAGTCATGGGTTAGACGGACTAACGAGTGGGCGCGGCATCGGTTCAATTGAGCTAGCACACGAGACCGGGTAGTCCTGTTGACGGCGGCTTGCTGCTGTTACGAGTCCGTCGGCAAGTGCGTTGGCAGCTTGAAGCGTTGCTTCGCATTCTTCTGGCCGGCGAATGCGATCTGCCAAATGCCCTCGTGGGCGCATTGGATAATCAACGGAGCTACGTCCCCGAATCGAGTTGGGCCGTCGAGCAGAATGAGTAGCTCGCCGTTGTAGAGGGGTCGACCGTTTCGGTTTTCAGCGGTCCACTCGAACTTCTTGGCGATGCCAGCAATCAGAGCGCGTTCCTCTTGCGTAGAGGTTCGCACCTTTCCCGTTGGGGAGAGCATCACGACCGAGAAGCCGGCTAATCGAGCGACTTCCCAGCACGTTAGGAAGTCTTGCATGGTGGCGTCGGCGTCGACTTTGGCAATCAAGACTGCTTCGACGGTCGGATCTTTCGTAATCGCGAAGCGCTTGCGAAGTTGCTGTTCGAGTTTGGCTCGATCGACCTTCGGTCCTTCGATGGGCGTTTGATCGGCGCTGGTTGTCACGGTCACCTTGTTCTTGGTGCGCTTGATGATCAGTGTGTTTACTTGCACCCCGGGGGCGGCCTTTGGCTTGCCGGGCTTGGGCTTCGCTCCAACCTCCTTCTCTTCCTCGATACCCAATGCGGCGTCTTTGATCTCCGCGGCGGGACCGTGATCTCCAAGCCCCCTCGGCAGGGCTTCGAGGTGAAGTGAGCCATCAGCTCGGCGCACCATAAGCACTATGTCGCCTTTCCCCGTGCCCATCTCGAGTCCCGACTCCATATGCGGAGGCGTTAGCTTGTCGCGTTCGATGCAGTGTCGCACCAGGCCTTCGGCAAGAGACTTCCTGGTCTTTGGTGTCGCGGCTTGTGCAGCGATTGACGATGCACCGAGCACGGTGATCAGACTGATGAGCAAACTGCGCATGCCGTGAATCTACCAGAGCGAAGCGGTCTAGCGGCCATCTCACCGGGGCGTCGTCTTGTTGCACGCTGTTGGCGCCATGCTGGCCGTTCTCGCCACTTGCGTGGGGTGTGCTAAGCGGTCGAAGAAGGGAAGGTATGCGCGTAAATATGCGAATGATGGCCGCGGCACTCGCAGGGCTCTTCTGTGTAGTTGGTGGGTTGACTCTGGACGGTGGTCACATGATTGACCTGTTGCACTGGTCCAGTCTCGTCGTGGTCGGTGGCATTGCGATTGGTGGCCTCGTTGCAATGCGTGGCGTGCGGACCGCGGGCCGTGTGCTGCGATCGGTGTTCGTCCGGCATCAATTGGATGACGCGAGGCGTGAAGAACTCGTAGATGGAATCGAAGTCCTAGAGCGCACCTCGCTGGTTGGTGGCTTCGTTGGCCTGATGGGCGGCACCATCGGTGCGGTGGATGCGTTCTATGAGCCCACTTTGATTGGGCCATGCATTCACTTCGCGTTCGCGAGCTTGCTCTACAGCATGTTCATCAGCGTCTTCATTGCTCTGCCACTTAAGCATCAGCTTCTTCAGGAGGTCGCACCTGACATGAAGCTGACACGACGCCAAGCGGTGATGCGCACAGTGCGAGGATTCGCAGTCCTTTTGGCCGTAACGGCTGCGTTCTCGGTTTGGCAGCAGCCGGGCGGCACCTTGAGCATCAACGTCTCTGTGCCTGGTCTGTTGTTCGTGCTCGCTGGGCTGGTTCCGTCGGTGCTTGTTGCGAGTGACTCCGTGTTCTTGAGCCCGGTGTCTGAGAGCCGCCAGCTCTGGTATTCCAATGCGTTGCTTTGCACTGGGGTTGTCGGTCTCTGCTGTTCATTGATGCACGTGTTCAGCGTGCTGGACCAGCCAACCCTTGTTGTGCACGGTTTCGCGTGGGCGCTCACAACACTCGTCTTGCCCGTCGCCGGTGCTGTTCTGCTGAGGCTTCGAACGCCGCATGAGAGTCTGAGAATCTCCGGATCGAGTCGGCATGGCCTAGCGAACGTCTACTTCGGGTTTGCCGGCTTCGCGGTTGTTGCGATGCTGGGTATCACGTTGCTCGTGAAGTTTGCCATGGAAGCTATCGACGTTGTCGGGGCTGCTTCGCCGCGCTAGCAACCATGCCAACGCTTGTTCGCTGGCCGCATCTCGATGTGAGTAGAGCCATCAAGCTCTTGCCTAATCCGGACGATGCCTCGGTATGCGCATCCTGCTCGTACTGATCGCCTGTGCCTTGCTAGGCTTGGCCGGCTTCGTCGTCATGAAGGAGTAGCAACGCGGTGCCATGCCCAGTGGTCTGCGAGGTGTCCCGAGCACGGAGGCCATCGCCACGATCACAACCGGTGAGGCCATCGACATCGCTTCGACCATCCCGTCGGGCGGTCTGACGGTCATCTGCTTCACCGCCGAATTTTGACGCGCGTGTCGCCCCATGAAGTCTCAGTTGGAGGCTCTCGCAAACAAGCGCGATAACGTTCGTTTGCGCATCGTCGACATCGGTTCGTGGGACTCGGCCATCGCGCAGCAGTCCCGTACCCGCAGCTTGCCGAGCTTGTGGTTGTTTGAAGATGGCGAACTGGTCAGTGATGATACCAGCGACGTCATCGGCGAGTTGAGCTCGCGGCGATAGTCGCGCCTAGAGCTAGCCGTTCGGCGGCCTCAGGCGCAGGCGATGCAATGCGCTGAGTCTCCGGCAAGCTGTTTCAAATGGAGTGTGGCGGCGTGACGATCAAGTAGCGCCACAGGCCCTCGCCGAACTACGGCGCCGGCTCGACCGTTTTACGGCGACTACCAAGCAGTTGCACATGCACGCGGCGTCCTGGATCGCTCGGATGCCGCCCCACGATCGCGAAGACACCTGCAGCTGTCGCGTCCGGAGAACTGCTAGGCCCGGTGACGATTCTGGTGAGCAGTGCGGGTTGTCCGTTGAGTTGCAAGTTGAGCGGCGCGCTCCATAGGTCGCGATTGCTCGCGGGCAGGCGGCTGCGTGCGAGTGGGCGTGCGGCGAAGAAGTCGACTTCGAACCCGATGTCCACACCGAGCCTCGTGATCATGGACCACACCGTGGGTAGTGCGATGACTTCGAACAGGATGTCCTTGGTGACAGGGTTCGACTGCAGGATCTCAAAGATGCGGCGGCATGCTGCTACGCCTTCGCCGGCGATCTCGACATCGTCGTATTGCTGGCTGTTGAGCTCGAGCATCTCGGCAGCGCGTCCGAGCGCGACCCTGCCCCGCATCAATTCGCGTTGCGCGTAGCCAGCCTTGCAAGCCTGGATGAGCCCTTCGCGCAACAACCGAACGGTTGTCTCAGACCGTGCCGAACCAAGGCTCGTGCCGTCCGCGTCGAATGCCTCCACGAGGATGCGAGCGACGGGCTCCTCCGAACTAAATGAGCTCCAGTTGGAACCCAGCTCCTCCCGTTCTTCGCGGGCCGCGAGACTAGCTTTGTGCATCTCGGCGCGCTTTGCTGCACTGGGATGGACCCTCGCCTCAAAGTCTGATTGTTGCCGCCAGTTATCGAAGTGCCTAGCTTGCACTTCGAGCACGCGCATTTGCAGATACCAGACCTTGCGCGTCTCGCCGAGGTCCAAGCACAAGCCATAGAGCAGTTCATCCCCAGCGCGGATGTCCGCAGAGGTCGGCGCGAAAGTGTGGTCAATCTGCGTCGGGTGCGAGCGGAAGACTGAGGATCGATCCGTGATTGAGCGTTCAAGATCGTCAGCCCACCCCGCTTCCGCCTCGATGGCACATCCCGGCAAGCTCAGCACGCCGAGCACTATGATCAAGCGCAAGTAGAAGAAGCATCGCACCGTCGCATCCTAGCCTGAGGGTGTGCGTGCGATGCCAGGGCAAGAATGCACATCCTCACCTCTCGCCCGGAACCGGCGCCGCTGGCGGGTTGCCCGTGCGCCGTGCCGTGCGACCTGGTCCATAGCATCTTGCGGCTCAAACCATTACACCGCGTGAATGCACTTGGGCTTCGAGACGATTGGCAACGCCTGCATCATTGTTCACGACCATGGTCCGGTGCTTGCGACCGATCCGTGGTTGTTCGGTGAGGCCTACTTCGGCAGTTGGCGGCTGAGCCACGCAGTACCAGAGGAGCAACTGCAGAACGTCAAGGCGTGCAAATACGTGTGGCTCTCTCATGGCCACCCGGACCACTTGAGCCTGCCGTCGCTTGAGATGCTGCGCGACAAGAAGATTCTGGTGCCCGATCACTACGGCGCGCGCATGGCAACGGATCTGCGTGAACTCGGCTTCGATATCACGGTGATGCGATGCGGTGAGTGGTTTCAAATCAGCGACCGTGTGCGCATCGCAGCGCTGGCGAACTACAACCAAGACGCAACGTTGGTGATGGACGTTGACGGGCACCTTCTTATCGATGCGAACGATGCTGGCAACCGCGGCAGCAGCCGTTTCCTCGAACAGAATCGGGCGCGGTTCAACAAGCGCACGGTGTTGGCGTGTCTGACCGGATACGGCGACGCCGACATGATCAACTTCTTCGACGAGCAAGGCAATCGTGTGCTGCCGTTGGCCGCCGCCAAGGAACCTTGCGGACCAGGCATCAAGGCGATCCTAGACTTCTACGACATCGACTACTTCGCGCCGTCGAGTTCGATGCATCGCTACAACCGCACCGATAGCGGGTGGGCGGATGAGTTCTCGACGCCGGTCGATGAACACGCGGCCGGCTTTGATGGCGGGCGACGCACGTGCTTGCCCCCGTTTGTGCAGTTCGATTTGCAGACGGGCGCGTACGAACGTATCAATCCGCCGGCCAACGATCAGCCGCTGCAGCCGCCTGAGGATTTTGGCGACGATTGGTCGACACCCCTCGAAGCGGCTGACGTGAAGTTGCTGCGCGACTACATCGGCAAGGTGACGCACCTGCCGACTGTGCTCGGTCACGTCAACTTTCGGGTTGGCGGGAAGGATCACATCATCGATGTGAATCCCGAACACAAGCGCGGCATCACGTTCGAAACGCCACGCCATTCGCTGGTGGAGGCGGTTGGATATCGTGCGTTCGATGACATCCTGATCGGCAACTTCTGCAAGACCACGATGCACGGGGATTGGTGGGGGCGAGTGGGCGCAGCGGCGCTCTATCCGCACTTCACGCCGTTCGTCACCAAGTTCGGTGACAATGGCGGCGCGTATTCTGGCGAAGAGCTGCGCGCCTACTTTGCGGAGTATCTGCGGCGGGGCTACACGGAATGGACGGCGGATGCGACGGAGCAGCAGATGCGTGAGGCGTTGCAGCCTTACCTGAGTTAGTTGCCGTATTCGAGCGGGGATCGCGGCAGCGTGGTGGATGAGTTGTTTGATCGGCCGCAGCCTTCCGTCGTGAATGATCTGATCGCGTTGTTGACGCATCAAGACATTGACCTCCGTTGCTCTGCCTGTGGCGCGTTCGGGGAATTGCTGGCGGGCGAAGAAGCGTCGGGGCTCGATCCGGAATTGCGCAAGTCTGGCGATGGCGCCTTGCATGCCTTGCTGGCCGACGCCGAAGAACGCATTCGCGCGAGTGCGTTGGCCGGACATGCTGGTGATTGGATGAGGAGGAGTCCGCGTAGCGTGTCGGCGGTTTCGGCAACTGGCGGCGTAGTGTCGTCACCCGTGGATGATCAGATCCATCCTGCGATGATGACCGCTACCAGCAAGCGCGAGAATCCGATCGTTCGAGACAGTGTTCCTTCCTGCGGCTGACTAGCACGCCGCGACGGGAGCATGGCCGGTGTGAGCTGCGCGTGTTGGTCACGGCGACGTTTGTGCGTTTGCCTGCCCGCACCAGGTCGGTCCATGCGCTCGCGTCGGAACTAGGAACGCTTGCGTTTCTTCATGCGTCGCTTGCCCAGCAGCAACTGCTGCTCCAAGTGTCCGCGTTGCGCTGAGCAGTCTTGACTCCCGGTTGGCCGGACTTCCGTAGCAGGTCTTCGAGCACCTTCAACTCGTGCTCACCGTAGATTGTCAGCTGGTGATTGGTGAACGCGAAGCGAGTCTGTCGTGCTGCCTTGGTAATGCGCTTGTTGGCTTGCTGCCGGGTGTCGGCAAGGTCCTTTAGTATCGCAACCGGTGGCGCGACGATGACCTGCGTGCCGGCAAGCAAGTCGCCGAGGCGCTGGTTCTGCGGGTGCCAGAACGGTATCGCGAGCGGCACGAGTGCCCACATGCAGGCCGCCAACCGCACCAGGCCCTCGTGGCCTGCAAACAGCGCTTGTGGTGAGATCAAGATCACTAACGGCACGAAGAACTCGACGTCGCGCGTCAGGTTGCGGGCGAGCAGGATCTCCATCGTCAGCGGCCCGCCGTCGGCGCGGATGACGCGAAGATGCAGGCGACGCTTGCCGAACGTGGTGCCCTTCCCGCGCGTCTCGAACCAGAGGAAGTGGCAGTGGCGCAGGAAGAAAAACCCCAGCAACGGCACGCCCATCCCGAATACGAAGCCGAGTATCAGCGAGAGGATCGCCACCGCCAGGCCGACGAACATCAGGTCGATGGCCATCGCAACATACCG
>JBNMND010000051.1:0-24193 GCA_051274975.1 Planctomycetota bacterium
GCGAGGTGTAGCTCTTGCGTCAGCACATCTTCGACATCGCGGATCGCCAGTTCGCCGGCCACCTTGCGGATGCCCGAGAAGTCGGCTTGCGTCTGCACCAAGAACGACCGGATCGGGCACAGCCACTTGTCCTTGATCGCCTGCCGCATGTCATAGGAATACGCGACGGCCGAGAACACTTCGCCGAGCGGCACGCGGTCACTGCGATCCGGTGTCGCGGTGACGCCGAGCAGGTAGGCATCGAAGTGGTCCAGCACCGCGCGGTAAGAATCTGACGTCGCATGGTGGGCTTCATCAACGACGACGATCTTGAACGCATCACGCGGCACGTCCTTGAGTCGTTGCCGCAAGGTCTGGATGCTCGCCACCGAGATCTTCGGTCGCGTGCCATCGGGTCGCGTGAAGCCGCGTTGGTGCGCCATTTCGACCGCGACGACGTCGTTGCACCACAAAGAGATCTTCTCGCGCGCCTGCTCGACCAGTTCTTGGCGATGGGCGAGCACCAGCACCGGACCCTTGGCGAGTCGCGAGATCTCAGCAAACAGCACCGTCTTGCCGGTGCCAGTTGGCATCACGACCAGCGCGGCGCGATGACCTTCTTTGTAGGTGTTGCGCACGGCTTCGAGAGCCGCCGCTTGGTAGGGACGTAGCGCCATGGGGATATTGGCTAGCGGTGCGCGCGGATCAGGGCTTCGCGGGCATACCACTCATCCGACGACCAGTTTCCCTGCGGCTCGTCGTCGCAGACCTTTTCGAGCGCCGGGATGAGCTGTGCCGGCACCGCGTCGGCATCATCGAGTGCTGATAGCACCGAGCTTCGATCCGTGCTGGCCAGTGCTCGCTCGACCAGCAGGATGTCCTGACCCTTGATGAGTCCGATCTCGATGAGCCTTGCGACCAGGCGATCGCGGACATCGCTCTCTTCGGTTTCCTGTAGCCACATCCGGGTTAGCACGCGCAGTTGCTGATCATCGAAACCGAGAACGGTATCCCACTTATTGCCAATGCGTAGTTCCGCTTGGAACGCGTCGGTCAGCGTGGCGAAGCTCGGGACGAGCCTGCGGATGTGTTGGCTTTGACTGCTGGTTAGCCAGGCCTTGTTACTGGCAAACGCGAGCAATTGGGGCACGTGTAACGACGCATCCGAACGTTGGCACAGCCCGTCAAATGCGAGGGTGGCTAGATCGGATTGCTCGGCAAGCAATGCCGCCAGCTGCTTGCTCTCGAGCAGGTCGGGGCGCTTCGCGAGCAAGCCGGCCAGCGCGGTTTCTTGAAGATCGGGGTGCTTACCGTTGAGCCAGGTGACGAGCATGTCCGGTGCCGTCTCAGCGAGCCGTTCCCCAACGAGCGGGCCGAGCATCTTGTGTTTGATGAGCATCGGGCCAGCCGCCTCGCCGCGATCCGCAAGCGTTACCCAAGAGTCGGCCGAGTTGTGAATGGACTTGGCGATCTTTGCGTGGACCTCGATCTCCAGCTTCGGCACCGCGTTGAGCTTGCCGAGAGCGGCCAGCAGCCGAGAGTGTGCGGTGAGAAACTTCGGCTCCTGCAGCATCGCGTGCATGCGAGTGCGTTGCTCTGCGGAGACTCCCTTGCCGCAGGTGGCGAGCGCATCGGCGGCCAGCACGCGCACGATTCTGCTGCGGGATTTCTCCAGCAACGCGAGAATTGACGCGGCTGCGTTCTCCTGCAGGTTCTCAGGCACTGCGAAGTTGGACAAGGCTACCAACGCCCGCCGTTGGCTGGTGACGTCCAGATGCAAGCACGTGAGCAGCCCCTTTGTGGCTGGCTTGGCGCCTTCGTTGTCCATCGTGCATAGCACTGCCAAGCTGAGCTGACGTCTGCTGCGCCCCTTGGCCATGTATTTCTTGAGTAGCGTGCTGGCCGATGCACCGGTCCTCACCAAATGGTGCGCGGCGTTTCTGGTGTAGGCCGCGTCTTCGTCGTTAAGGAGCTGCTCGATCGTGCCGAGCAGCTGCGGTTCGGCCAGAGGCATGTCTCCGGCCATGCGGAGTGCGGCGCGACGCGCGGACGCGGGGCCTTCGGTGATCAGCTTGCGCAGCAGGGCATCCTTGTTGCTCTCGGTTGGCAGAATCGCGAACAGAACGGCTTCGGCGGTCTCGGTGTCGGCCAGCGCTTTGGCGATCTCCGCTTGGTTCGGCTTGCAGCAGGTAACCCAGATGCGAGCTCGGTTGGTGTCGGTCGGCTGCAAGTCTCGCAAGCCATCGGCGGATCCGCGTTCGAGCATCACCAAGGTCGCGAGCTTGTGTGGATGCCACGGGCCGACTACCTCGTCGATGGTCTTGGGGTAACGAGGTGTGGTGATTGGCCAGTTGTAGCCAATCTCTCTGCGAGCACTGCGCAGGGTTTGGTCGCGCGGGTCGGTGGCTCCAAGCCTCCCTCCAAAGCCGGTCCCTTGAGTCGGCGTGTGTCCGTCCCAGGGCGTATCCAGTATCCGCAGTAGGTCCTCGTTACGGGTGTCCTTGTGCTTGATCAGCTTCACGGCAGTCGCGTTGCGCTCTCGCCAGTCGTGGGACTTGAGCTTGCTAGCGTCGGGCGCCTGGGCCAGGGCTGCGGCTGCCAGCGCAAGGGTTGAGAACGTGAGATGGCAGCGGTGGTACATATTGGCGTGCGGTTGCAGGTGGCCTGGGCGGCGGATCGCGCGCGATCTTTCCCTGACCGGACTAAGTAACCAGTGTCCTTCTGGGGGGCAGAAGATCAACCCAGACAGCTTGTCGGTTTGCTGCCACAGAGCTTTCTTCTCGGGCAGGGCTCGGATAACTCAGGAGTCGTCATGTTGTCCCATGCGATTGTGCTCGGCCCGCAGCGCCGCGACCCCATTGTCCGTGAAGCGATTGAGGATCTGGTTTCGGATCAAAACAGTCCCGTTGCCGTGATCACCGCGGGCTGGGAGGAGCGCGAGGACGAAGACGAAGAACTGCGTGAGCACGTTGGC
Organism: Planctomycetota bacterium; assembly: GCA_051274975.1. GTDB lineage: Bacteria > Planctomycetota > UBA1135 > UBA1135 > UBA2386. The sequence goes on from JBNMND010000051.1 coordinate 2,954, forward strand.
CGGCCGGTGGTCAACCTGAAGGTCTGGGCGCGCGTTGAGAGTATCTTCGAACAGGATAAGGAGCTACGCGAGGCCGTGCGCGAACGGCATGTGACCTGGCGACGGGTGCAGGAGATTTATCGGCTGCGGCTTCAAGGTCTGCTGGGTAGCACCAAGGAGCTGTTGCGGCGGGGCGATGGCGATGAGCTATTTGCGGCCCAGGAACAGGACTCGTGGGAGTTGGTGCGTGGCTTGGATGCGCAGCACATGGCGCGGGTGGAGAACCTGCACGCGGACTTTGCCGAGCGCATCAAGCCGGCCGAGCGCGAAACCGTGCAGAAAGAACGCCGTGAGCTCGAGAAGCAGCTCGCCGACGTGTCATGCTTGTTGGTTGCCGGTGGCCACGTCGGCGTGCTACTTCACCGCATGCAGCTGTTTGACGTGTGCTCCTTGTGGGGCGATCGCCCGACGATCGCGTGGTCGGCCGGTGCGATGGCGTTGAGTGAACGCGTCGTGTTGTTCCACGATGAGCCGCCGCAAGGCAGTTCGTATGCCGAAGTGATGGAATCGGGCTTTGGCCTGCTGCCCGACTTCGTCGCGTTGCCGCATGCGCGACATCGCTTGAAGACCGATGACAGTGTGCGCGTTCGCATGTTGTCTCGGCGCTTCCAGCCGGCGCACTGCGCGTTGCTCGACTACCGCTCGCGGTTTGACTGCATCAACGGCAAGTGGACGGCTCATGCCAATTCGAGCCAATTAAGTCAGCAGGGCCTCGTCGAAGAGGGCATCGCCGAGGAGAGCACGCAATGAGCATGCTCGAACGATTGGAAGGTGCGCTCTCGGTCGGTGCCGCCGCGGTGCAGGCGATCCTCGATGAAGTGGAGTTCCCACACGTCGAAGGCCGCAACGTGACCTTCTTGTTCGACGGCGAAGCCGACGAGATCACGCTGCATCACTGGATCCATGGCTTGCCCGGTGAACTGCAGTTCCAGCAACTGCGCAGCAGCTCGTTGTGGGTGCTGCAGATCGATCTGCCGCGTTGCTCGCGCATGGAGTACAAGATCGGCGTGATGCAGAGGGGGCGCGGCCAGTTGGTGCGCGACCCGCTCAACAGTCATCTCGCACGCGATCCGTTCGGCGCAAACTCGGTCGTCTATGGCGAAGGCTACAAGCCGCCAGAGTGGACCGTCGAGGACCCCGAGGCGCGCAAGGGCACAGTCGAAGAACGGCACGTTGACAGCAAGGTGTTTGGCGAATGGCGACCGATCCAGATCTACCGCCCGGCGCGGTTCCGCGAAACCCGGCGCTATCCGCTGCTGGTGGTGCACGATGGCCTCGACTACCTGAAGTTTGCCAATCTGCAGGAGATCCTCGACAACCTGATCCACCGGCTTGAACTGCCGCCGCTGATCGCGGTGATGACGCAGTCGTCGGATCGCATGAAGGAATACGCTGCCGACGATCAGCACGCCGACTTCCTCGTCAAGGATCTCGTGCCGCAGATGGAAGACCTGCTGCCGCTGATTCGCGAGCCGTCGGCGCGCGCGATGCTGGGAGCTTCGTTTGGTGCGGTTGCGTCGCTGTCGACCGCGTGGCGCCATCCCGGCTTCTTCGGCAAGCTGTTCCTGCAGTCCGGCTCGTTTGTATTCACCGAGATTGGCGACCACGACCGGCCGCCGATGTTTGATCCGGTCGTCAAGTTCGTCAACAAGTTCCGCAAGAACCCGGGGCGGCCTGCGGATCAAGTGTTCTTGAGCTGCGGCGTCTACGAATCGTTGATCTACTACAACCGCTCGTTGGTGCCGCTGCTGCAGGAGACCGGCATGCAGGTCCGCGTGCGCGAGGCCAACGATGGCCACAACTGGGAGAACTGGCGAGATCGGCTGCGTGAAGGCCTTTCCTCACTGTTCCCTGGTCCCTTGTGGCACGTCTACGAGTAGGGTGCTCGCCCCATTTGCTCCGCGGACCTGTCCCGTGGGGCGCCGCAATTATCGTCCGACATGCCAGCCGTCACTCGCAATATTGGTCTCTCGCTCGGCGCCGACATCTGTTGGCCGCTCGCCTTCGAACAAATCCTCGCTGACAGCAAGCTCAGCCTGAAGGTTGGCAAGGACGTCATCGATTTCGCTTGTGAGCGAGTTGGCATCCAGCCGTTCGCGCTTGAGAAGGGCTGCAAATACGACGTCGTTGTCGACCGCCTGACTCACTGGCTCACGCTGCAGCGCGAGTGGATCAAGAAGGGCGTCTTGATGGACGACCTCTACGTCTACAACAACCCATGGTCGGTACAGAGCTACGAGAAGCACACCAGCTACTGCGCGATGATCGCGCTCGGCATGCCGGTTCCGAAGACTGTGATGTTGCCGCAGAAGAAGTATGGCGAGCTGAGCGATCTCGACTACACGCTCAACAAGTATGCGCGCATGTTCGACCTGGGCGAGATCGGCGATGGCACGGGCTACCCGTCGTTCTTGAAGCCGTATGATGGTGGTGGTTGGCGCGGCGTTTCGAAGGTGGATGACGCCGGCGAGCTAGGCAAGGCCTACGACGAGAGTGGTGAGGACTTGATGCACCTGCAATCCGCAGTGCACGACTTCGATGTGTTTGTGCGCGCGGTCGGCATCGGCCCGCAAGTGCGCGTCATGAAATACGATCCGAGCCAGCCGCTGCACGGCCGCTACCTCGTCGATCGCGACTTCATCTCGAAGGACGACGAGCAGCTGATCATCGATACGACGCTGACCATCAACACGTTCTTCGGCTGGGACTTCAACAGCTGCGAGATGTTGAGCAAGGACGGCACCTACTACCCGATCGACTTCGCCAACCCGTGTCCCGACAGCCAGGTCAACTCGATTCACTACCACTGGCCCTGGTATGTGCTCAGCAACTTGAAGTGGGCGGTGTTCAACGCGTCGACCAACCGAAAGATGCGCAAGACGGTCGACTTCGAACCATTCTACAAGATTGCCGCAAAGGACATCTCCTATGCTGAGAAGCTCGCGGGCTACGCCAAGCTGGCACACGACCGCCTGTCGACGAAGCAGTTTGAAACCTTCAGCCAGAAGCATCTGCGCCCGCTTGAGGAGGCTGCGTTCGCGTGGTTCCGCAGCGAGCGCTGTCTCGAAGCGATTCGCTTGAAGGTGAGCAACGTGTTCCCAGAGCACGAGGTAGAAGAGTTCACCGGTAAGTTCCACGGGCTCGTGATGAAGTCCGTCGACGACCTGGAAGCTGCCAGCAAGTAGCATCGGCGTCCTGCAATTGGCTTTTCGCGTCCGCGTGGGGGCCTTGCCACTCAGCACCATCCTCGTCCGAAAGCACCCCTCGTCCGAAGCACTCGACTCGTGAGCAAGCACAAGATTACCTGGAAGTCGCCGTCCCTCGGCGGTCGTGAGATCACCTTCTGTCGTTACGGCGTCAGTGGCACCCCGTTGCTGCTGTTCCCGACGGCTGGCGGAGATGCCGAAGAGCCCGAGCGCTTCCACATGATCTCGGCGATTGGTGAGTTCCTCGCCGACCAGCGCCTGAAGGTCTACACGGTCGACTCGGTTGCCGGTAAGTCGTGGCTGCAAGAGTGCCGCACGCTGGATGACGCAGCTAAGGCGCAGAACCGTTTTGACGAGTGCTTGGTGCGCGAAGTCGTGCCTGCGATCCATCGCGATTGCGGTGGCGATGCCGGCCGCATCTGGACCGCCGGCGCGTCGATTGGTGCGTTCAATGCACTGGCGCTGCTGTGCCGCCACCCGGACCTGTTCCAGACCGCGATCTGCATGAGCGGCACCTACAATATGAACAAGTTCCTCGAGGGTGACATCACTCGCGATTACTACAATTCGTCGCCGCTCGATTTCGTGCCGGACTTGGAAGGCAAGCACCTCGAGATGCTGCGCGAACGCTTCGTATTGCTGGCGCACGGCGAAGGCGCCCACGAAGAGCCCGAGCAGAGTTGGAGTGTCGAGAAGGTGCTCGGTCCAAAGGGCATTCCGAACCGCGTCGATGCGTGGAACAAGGACTGGCGCCACGACTGGGTGACTTGGCGCAAGATGCTGCCGCAGTTCCTTGGTGAGTTCCTGCCGCCGCGTAAGGACGCTGCGACTGAGAGCGACGTGGATAGCGAGAGCAAGGCCGACGCGTAGTCGCTGGATGAGCACACGCCTCCTTGTCGGTTTAGGCTTCGCCTGCTGCGTGGTGGCGACGGCATTCGCGCCGCAAGCTCCCCTTCAGGACGCCTTCCAGCAGTTGCGTCCCGTTCTTCAGGATCCTGGTGTTCAAGATCCTGGCGTTCAGGATCCTCGCACGCAGGATCCCAGCCGACCAAAGCCAATCGGTCCAGGACCGCAGTGGGGTGGTGGCCAACCAGAAGGCCGCAACGCGATCTTTGCGACCAGCGATGGTTGCGCCCGTTGCCACAGCGCCGCGCCGAATGCGCACGCGATGCGTTCGTCGTTGGGCGAAGACGTTTCGCCGCACGCGACCTGGCAAGCGACGGTCATGGCCAACAGCTTCCGGGATCCCTACTGGCGCGCCCAAGTTGCCCGCGAGTGCGAACTCGATCCCGAACGAGCCGGCGAAGTGCAGGCCTTGTGCATCCGGTGCCACGCGCCGATGCACCACCACACCCGCGTCTTGGGCGGTCAGCCGCCGACCACTATTGCCGAGGCCGAGAAGGACCCGTTGGCGCGCGATGGTGTTTCGTGCTCGATGTGCCATCAGATCCGGGCCCGCCACCTCGGTGAAGAGACGACGTTCTCGGGCAAGCCACGTATCGGCAGGTCGCGCGTTATCTACGGGCCCTACGAGGACCCCGACAGCGGCCCGATGCTCGGCATGACGCGCTACGCGGCGATGCATGGCGAACACATCAGTCGCTCGGCCTTGTGCGCAACTTGCCACACGCTGGTGACGCATCACCAGGGGCGACGCTTCCCTGAGCAGACGCCCTACTTCGAGTGGCGCAACAGCATCTTCAGCGACGAAGCCGGCAAGACCGAGCAGTCGCAGACGTGTCAGGAATGCCACATGGCGAACATCGGTGCGACGCGCATTGCTCGCGACCCGACCGGTGTCGACTTCATGCTGAAGGCGCGTGACCCATACCGCGCGCACGCGTTCGTGGGCGGCAACGCGATGCTACTCGAGATGCTCGCGGACAATCGAAAGCTACTTGGCGTCAAGGCGAGTGCCGAAGACCTGCGCAAGATGGCGCGCGCGACGCGACATCAGCTGACGACCGCGACGGTGGACGTCGAGATCGGCGTTGTCGAGCACATCGACTCGGAGTTGCGCTTCCAGGTCAAGGTCACCAATAAGTCAGGCCACAAGTTCCCAACCGGCTATCCGGCTCGTCGCGCTTGGTTGCACGTTCGCATCGAGAACGAGAATGGCACGGTGTTTGACTGCGGCGGATTCACGAAAGATGGCGAGATCGTCGACGTAATATCGGCGCAGGATCAGGCGCACATCACTCGCATCGAAGCACCCGACGAGGTGCTGATCTGGGAGTTGGTGCCGCACAACGATGATGGCGATCCGACCACGGCCTTGACCGAAATGTCGATGCGCGGCAAGGACAATCGACTGCTGCCGAAAGGCTGGCGCGCAGATGGCCCGCACGCGAAGGACACCAGGCCGATTGGCATCGGCGACGATCCGGACTTCGTTGGCGGCAGTGACACGGTCGACTTGGCCATTCCGTATGGCATGAGGGAGCCAACCGCAACGGTGATTGCGTGGGTGCACTACCAGCCAATCCCGCCGCACTGGGTCGAAGATTTGCGCGATGTCGATGCGGATGAGTGCCGCACGTTCGTCAAGATCTACGACGCCGCGGACAAGACGCCGGAGACGGTGGGGGCAGCCGTTCGCATCGAGAGGCTGTAGACTGAAGGGGTGTTGTTGCGTTTGGCTGTGCGTTCGATGACTACCGCGAGGGACTCGTGGCTGGTGGATTCTGTGAAGCCCTTGATCTTTGCGGTCGTGATGTTGTCGCCAGCGATGCTGCTGGCGCAGAACCCAGAGTCGGTGCCGCTCGCGCAAGTCGAGCAAGGCGTTGCTTGGACCGAAGTGATTGGTGAACCGCTGTGGTGGCAGAAGCCGGTGCCCAAAACGGATCGGTTTTCGTTCCGGACGAAGTGCCTGGGCAGAAAGGTTTGGCGGGCGCAACGCACACTGACTGGCGGCGCCCAGCAGACTTTGCGCGACTTACTGTTCGATCACTTGCAGCCGGTGCTGGGGAACGTTGGCACGCTGCCTGTGCTCGAAGAGATGTTGCAGCAGACAGTGCTGGTCGACGCGGTGGTCGGCAACGTTCAGATTGGCAGCGCCGAGGACGAGCAACTTCTGAGTGCTGCGTGCATGAGCTGGCGGACGCCGATCCGCAGCGTGGTTGAGAAGTTTGATCCGAGCATGCAAGGGCGCATCGAGTGGGTGTTGCTGCGCAGTATCGTGCACTGGGAGATCACCGAAGAGTCGCCTGCATGGGCGCGCAAGTTGCCGCAGCGCGAGGGCTACGTTCGCATTGCCTTTGCGTGCCCCGGTCACTCGCCCAAGAACGCGATGCTTAGTAGTACCAGTGGTGGACGGGCCAACGTGCACGCGCATCTCGTCGATCTGTTGACACCGGTTGTGGGCGTTGCAGCTGCCAGCAAAGCGGCATCGGCGGCTGTCGCTCGTTTGGCTCCGGTCGCCAAAGTCTGCGTCGACGCTCGCAATCGGCAGGTCAAGCTGAAGAAGGGGGCCAAGCCGAAGCGCGGACCGAAGTGCACCGCGTATTGTATGTGGGAGGTGCCCACCGGGCCGTTGCTGCGGACGCTGCCCAAGGCCATGCGGGCAGCTGCGCTCGCGGCGCTCTCGCCGAAGTAAGTTACGGCAGGTGCTGGCGGACGCGATGGCGCACGAGGCGCCGTGCTTGCAGGTCGCCGCGGCTCCTACTCCCACTTGTGATTGGATCCAACGACGACGATTCCGGTTGGCGACACGGTGTAACGCTTTTCGTCTTCTTCGTGGTCGTAGCCGATGACCGTGCCTTCTGGCACTTCGTTCCACTTGTCGATGATGCAGCGCTTCAACTTGCAGTTCTTACCGATGCGGGCGCCGCGCATGACGATGCACTCGTCGAGTTCGGCGCGCTCGTCGACATAGACTAGGTTGCTGAGGATCGAGCGGTGCACGATGCCGCCGCTGACGACGACGCCTGGTGCCAATAGCGAGTCGACGACCTTGGCGCGGCGGCCGCGCACGCCGCCTTCATCGGGTTCGTTGAAGACGGTTTTGGCCGGTGGGTCGTTGTGCCAAAGCGTGTAGGTCGGCCAGTCTTTGCGATACAGATTGAGCTGCGGTTTGATGTTGCACAGGTCCATGTGCGCGTCGAAGTACGCCTCGATCGTGCCGACGTCGCGCCAATAGGGCGTGTCTTCGCCATCGAGACCCTGGAACGAGTGTGCGTAGATAGGCACCTCACCAAGCATGCGTGGAATGACGTGGTGGCCAAAGTCGCCGCCTTCGCCTTCTGGCATCTTGCCATCGTCCTGCAGCCGCCGAACCAGCTCTTCCGACTCGAATACGTAGATGCCCATTGAGGCCAAGCAGTAACCGGGCTCGCCCGGAATCTCCGGCGCGTCTGCCTTGGGCTTCTCGACGAATCCGGTGATGCGATTTTCGTCGTCGACTTGCAGGATACCAAAGCTCGACGCTTCGGACACCGGGATCTTGACGGCGCCGATCGTCAGCGCGGCTTCATGCTCGACATGCTCACGCAGCATGTCGCGGTAGTCCATCTGGTAGATGTGGTCGCCAGACAGGATGACGACGTTGTTCGGCTTCCAGTCTTGGATCGTGTCGAGGTTGTGGAAGATCGCATCGGCAGTGCCGCGATACCACTTGCCCACGGACTTGTGGTGTGGCGGAGTGCAGGTGATCCACTGCTCCAGGCGGCGTGGCAGGAAGCTCCAGCCGAAGCGGATGTGTTCTTCCAGGCTGCGCGCTTGGTATTGCGTCAGCAGGTGGATGCGCCGCAAGTCCGAGTGGATGCAGTTGCTGAGCGTGAAGTCGATGATCCGGTAGCTGCCGCCGAACGGCACGGCGGGCTTGGCTCGTGCCTGCGTAAGCGGGGCGAGGCGGCTGCCAGCGCCGCCGGCCAGAATGAAGACGAGCGTGTTTCTTAGGTCGAGCGGGACCATGCGTTGCAACGGCTGTGGAAGAGGCGGCGAGCGTAAGTGACACAGGATGCAGGGTGATGGCTCGCCAGGGTAGAGGCGGTTGATGAATCCTTGTCTCGAACGAGCGTTGATACCGTCTGGTGGCGACGTAGGCTCGGGTGTCTTCAGCGCCCAACCAGCCCCATGCCAGCAGCACGTACCCCCGCCTCGCGGGATGCCTCGCCTCCATTAATCAACGCCTCGGCTGCCAAACGCGCGGCAGGTGAGCGGGCCGTTTCTCCAGATAGCGAGTGGCTGCTGACGGACGGTCGTGGCGGCTACGGCTGTGGCACGGCCGCCGGGGTTCCGATGCGCCGCTATCACGGCTTGTGGGTGACGCGGACCGAGGGCACGGCCGAGCGGCACATGATTGTGTCTGGCCTCGATGAGCGTGTTGGTCCGGCGAGGCAGCTCGGCCCTGAAGAGGTGCGCTTTGCGCATGTGATGCCGGCTCACTGGCAAGATCAGGCCGAGGCGAGTGCCGGTGATGGCGAGACTTCGTTTGCACGTCGGCCACTGCCGGCTTGGACGCACCAGACCGAAAACGGTGTTCTTGAGCGAACGGTCGCGCTGCGTCGGCAAGCTCCGGGGCAGGCGCCAGCTCTGTTGGTGCGGTGGCGCAATGCTTCGCCCGAGCCGATTCGGCTCGAGGTGCGGGCGCTGCTTGGTTGGTGCAACGTCGACCACTTGCCGCCCGTCAACGAGGACTTCGACGGCACGCTGCACGCGCGCGGCGCGAGCTGGGGTTTCCGACCGACCGACGAGCTGCCGCACTTGTGGTTGTCCGTCGATGGCATCTCGGCGTTCCGTAGTGAGCCCGTTTGGTATCGCAACTTCCTGTATTCCGCCGACCGGTTGCGCGGCTACGACCACGTCGGCCATCGCTGGAGTCCTGGCATCCTCGAGTTGGATCTGCCGCCGGGTGGCGAAGCGACGGCCTCGTTCGCGCTCGGGGAGCCATGTGCCGATGCCGGCGCTGCGTTTGATGTAGTCGCCGCGGAAGCCGAGCAACAATGGCGCGCGGCCGTGCAGTCGAAGCACGCGTTGGCAGACACCCTGGCGCTCGGTGCCGACGACTTTCTGTATCGCGGCGTCGGCAATCGCCTTGGCGTGCTCGCTGGATTCCCGTGGTTTGGCGAGTGGGGACGTGATGTCTTCCTGGCGTTACCCGGTTTGACGTTGGCACGCGGCCAGGTTGCGCAGTGCGCCGAGGTGATGACCGGTTGCCTGCCGTTCTTGCGCGAAGGCCTGCTGCCGAACATCTACAAGTCGGACGTCGCGACTAGCAACTACGGCAGCTGCGACGCCGCGTTGTGGTTTGCGTTGGCCGCGATGCGCTTTGCCGACGCCGGCCACGATCCAGACCTTGTGCAACAACAGTTGTTGCCAGCGATGCGCAGCATTGCCGAGGCCTACGAGCGCGGCACCGACCTCGGCTTGAAAGTCGCGGCGAACGGTTTGCTGCAAGCTGGCCGCAAAGACTTGAATGCGACGTGGATGGACGCACGCACGTCGAAGGGGCCGGTGACGCCACGTGAAGGTTTGCCGGTTGAGATCCAGGCTGTGTGGTATGCGCTGCTGGCCTACCTTGCGGAGCAACCGGATGCTGAACGCTCTTCTGGCGAACCGTTCGCGAAGCTGCGCGATCGCTGTGGCAAGGCCTTCGTCAAGGAGTTCTGGATGGCGGACGTCAAGTCGCTCGCGGATCGCGTGCACGATGGCGACCCGGATCCGTCGATCCGGCCGAATATGCTGGTTGCTGCTGCAATGAAGCGATCGCCGCTGACCGGGCTGCAACGGCAGGGCGTCGTCAAGATGGCCAAAGCGCACCTGGTGACTCCGTGCGGTATGCGCACGCTCAGCCCGAGCGACTCCAAATACATCGGTATCTACGGCGGCGGCCTCGAAGGGCGCGACAACGCCTACCACCAAGGCACCGTCTGGCCGTGGCCGGCTGGGTTCTTTGTCGAGGCTGCCTTGCGTGCGGCACCGAAGAAATCCCGCCAGAAGGAAGCGACCGCGTTGTTGCAGTGGCTCGAAGAGTTGTTGCACACCGAGATGGCGCGCGCCGGACTAGGCCACGTCAGCGAAGTGTTCGACGGCGATTTGCCGCACCGTCCTGGCGGCACGTTCGCGCAAGCTTGGAACACCGGAGAGTTGTTGCGCGCACATGTGCTGTGCCGCGCGGTAATGGGTGGCACGGCAATCGATAGCACCTCACAGGAGATCTCGTGATCGACGTCGTATTCTACTTTCAGGTGCACCAGCCGTATCGGCTGAGGAAGCTGGTTCCCAACGACAAGGCGCGTCGTCTCGATTACTGGGACACGTCACTGAACAAGTTTGTCGCGGAACGCGTCGCCGAGCGGTGCTACCTCCCGATGAATAAGCTGCTGCTCGATGCGATTGAGCGCACCGACGGCCAGTTCCGCTGTTCGTTCTCGTTGTCGGGCACGGTGATCCGGCAGCTGCGCGAGTGGGTGCCCGAGGCCCTCGATTCGTTCGTCGCGCTGGCCGAAAGCGGTAACGTTGAGTTCCTGTGCGAGACCAGTCAGCACGGCTTGCCGTCGATTGGCCACTTCGACGAGTTCGCCGATCAGGTCGCCATCCAAAAGAAGACGGTTACGGACCTGTTCGGTAAGCCGACGACGTTCCGCAACACCGAGCTGATCATGGACAACGGCATTTGCAAGAAGGTCGAGGAACTCGGCTTTGATTGCATGCTCGGCGAAGGTGCCGACCGGTTGCTCGATTGGCGCAGTCCACAGGTGCCCTACCGGCCGCTCGGTTGCGAACGACTGAAGCTGCTGTTGCGTAGCTACTCGTTGTCCGACGACATCGCATTCCGGTTCTCGAACCCGCAGTGGCCGAACTATCCGTTGTTTGCGGATACGTTCGCCGACTGGCTACATGACGTGCCGCCGCCAGCACAGTTCATTGGTCTATTCATGGACTACGAGACGTTCGGCGAACACCAGAACGAGCAGACTGGCATTTTCGATTTCATGCAGCACCTGCCCGAGCGCGTGCTTGAGGACCAGAGCTTCCGGTTCCGCACGCCGGCGCAAGTCTGCTCCGAGCGCGAAGCTGTTCAGGAACTCAACATCGATACGCATGTGTCGTGGGCCGACGAAGCACGCGACCTGTCCGCGTGGCTTGGCAATCCGATGCAGAGGGCGGTGCACGAGAAGCTCTACGCGATGCGGCCAGATGTTCTGGCGGCCGGAAAGAAGCGGCCCGAGCTGGTGTCGACTTGGCGTGATCTGACCACGTCGGACCACGTCTACTACATCGCGACCGCGAACCATTCTGACGGCGAGGTGCATGACTACTTCAGTCCATACGATCATCCGCACGCGGCGTTCGTCACGGTGATGACGGCGATCGACGCGTTGCGCGCTGAGGTGCATAAATGCCTCGCGATGCCTGAGATCAAGGCTGCGGCAGGGTCTCAGAAGGCCGTGTCTCAGAAGGCAGCAGCTCCGAAGGCCGCGGCGAAGCAGGCTGCGGCGCCAAAGGCTGCGAAGCCAACCAAGAAAGCATCCAAGAAGGCTCCCGCGAATCCTGCCAAGGGAGCCACTAATACCGCTTCGTCCGAAGCAGCAGCGTCTGCTGAAGCGGACGCAGATGGCAATCGTCCATCGACCAAGCCCTCGGGCCGGCGCAAGAAGTAAGCTATGACCGATCGTTCGTTCCAACTGTTCGAAATCAGCTGGGAAGTGTGCAATAAGGTCGGCGGCATCCACACGGTGTTGTCGAGCAAAGCAGTTACTGCCGTCGCGCAATTTGGCGACGACTACATCACGATCGGGCCTCAGCTGCATGGCGGCACTGGCGTGCAACCACCGTTTGATGACGAGCCGGGTCACGATGAGTTCATCGCGTCATGCCGCCTTATGGGGGTGCCTGTGCGCATCGGCCGTTGGCGCATTCCGGGGCGACCGCGCTGCATCCTGGTCGGGTTCTCGGGCATGTACGACCAAAAAGACGGCATCCTGGCTGGCCTCTGGGAAGGGCATCAGGTCGATTCGATGGCGGGCGACTGGGACTACGTCGAGCCGGTGTTGTTCTCGATCGCAGCTGCCAAGGTCATCGAACGCTGGTGGGAAGAGTATCTCGCACCGTTCCATCGCCGTGCCGTCGTGCAGGCGCACGAATGGATGACCGGTGCGTCGCTGCTCTACCTGCAAGAACGCATTCCCAGCATCGGCACGGTGTTCACGACGCATGCGACGATGCTTGGCCGCGCGTTGGCAACGCTTGGCATCACGCCGGACCACTCGAAGAAGGACAACGGGCTCGGTGGCAAGTCGGTGCAAGAGTTGGCCGAGGCGCACGGCGTGCAGTCGAAGCACTCGCTCGAAGGCGTGTGCGCGCGCAAGGCCGATGTGTTCACGACGGTTAGCGAAATTACCGCGGCCGAAGCGCAGCTGCTGCACCACCGTAAGGTTGAGCCCCTGTTGCCGAATGGCATCGATCTCAGCGTCATCGACGAACTGAGCAAGGGCGACCGTGTCGAGACTCGCAAGGAACTGGCGCGCATCGCGCAGGCACTGCTCGGCGAAGACGTCAGCGACGCGTCGTTCTTTGCGTTGGCGGGACGCTACGAATTCCACAACAAGGGCATCGAGTTGATGCTCGACGCTCTTGCCGACATCAAGGATGCCAAAGGCCAGCGCGTGGTTGCGTTCATCCTCGTGCCGGCTGGCAATTCTGGTGAGCGCGGCGAGTTGATGGAACGCTTGGAAGGTGCTGTGAGCGATGGGCCACTTCAGGGCTACTGCACGCACAACCTGTTTGACGAGCAAAGCGATCCGGTGCACACGCACTGTCGCCAGATTGGTCTCGATAACGCACTCGGCAGTCGCATCAAGGTCGTGCAGATTCCGATCTACCTGCGACCGGACGATGAGTTCTTGCATCGTGAATACGAGGCGGTGCTCGCGGCGACCGATCTCGGCGTCTATCCGTCCTACTACGAGCCGTGGGGCTACACGCCGCAAGAAGCGTTGGCGGTTGGTGTGCCCACGATCACGACCGACCTGGCTGGCTTTGGCCGTTGGGCCGAGTCCGTTGGCCTTGGCCCGAAGGATGGCATCACGGTGCTGAAGCGCGTGCACGTTCCCTACAAGGAAGTGCGCGCTGCGACAGGTGAAGCGATTGAGGCCTTCCTCGATCAACCCAGCGATAACAAGGGCATGCGCGAGCGCTGCCGTGAAGCTGCGGGGCGAACCGCCTGGAAGGATCTCTACCAGAATTACCTGACTGCGTATGGCAAGGCGTTCGATGCGATCGAGAAACGCAGCAAGTCGGGAACGATCCAGTTCCGCTTGCCGAAGCGCGCGCTACCGTCACCCGGGCCTGGTTCGCAGCCGCGGCTGTCAGCGTTTGAAGCGTCGGCGACGCTCCCGCAGAGCTTGCGCGGGCTCGAGCGTTTGGCGCGCAACTTCTGGTGGGTGTGGAACACCGGTGCTCGCGACCTGTTCGAAGATCTCGCGCCGGGCTTCGTTGCCTGTGACGAGAACCCGGTTGCGTTCCTAGCTAGCGTCGGCCTCGAGACACTTGAGCAGAAGGCGAACGACAAGGCATATCTGTCGCGATTGAAGTCCGTCTGTGATCGCTTCGACGCCTACATGGCGGAGCAGCCGGTCGCGTCTCCGGAGGGCGGCGATGGCCCGACGCTGTCGTCGCTACATCCTGTTGCCTACTTCTCGGCGGAGTTCGCCGTGCACCAAACGCTGCCGATCTATAGCGGTGGCCTTGGCATTCTCGCTGGTGACCACCTGAAGGCAGCCAGTGACTTGAACGTGCCGTTGGTTGGCGTTGGTCTGTTCTATCGCTTCGGCTACATGCAGCAGCAGTTGTCGAGTGATGGCCAGCAGATCTCGGCGGACAAGGAGAACCGTCCGGCCAAGCTTGCGGTCGAATTGGTGCGCAATAGTGATGGCAGTGCGCTGGAAATCACGGTGCCGATGCCCGGACGCGAAGTTGTGTTGCGCGCGTGGTGCGCGCACGTTGGCCGGGTTCCGCTGTATCTGCTCGACGCCAACCTGCCGCAAAACGGCGAAGAGGATCGCGACATCACACGCAACCTCTACGGTGGCGATAGCGAGACGCGCATTCAACAGGAGATCGTGCTCGGTCGCGGTGGCGTGCGTTTGTTGCGAGCGATGGATCTGCGCCCGGCGGTCTACCACATGAACGAAGGCCACGCCGCGTTCCTGACTCTTGAGCGCACTAGCTTGCTCGTCAAGGATGCGGGGTTGCCGTTTGAGGCGGCGCGCGAATACATCGCGTCAACGACCCTGTTCACAACGCACACGCCGGTGCCCGCTGGCCACGACCGCTTCGGCGAGGACCTTGTGCGCCGCTACTTCGGCGATGCCGAAAGTTGGGTTGGCTTGCCGTGGGACGGTTTCTTTGCGCTTGGCCAAGCAAGTGGCGGTAGCGACGACTTCAACATGACCTACTTGGCGATGAATTACGCCGGCTACGTCAACGGCGTCAGCAAGATGCACGGCATCGCCTCGCAGAAGCTGTTGCATGCGTTCTGGCCTGGCCTGCTCGAGAGCGAAGTGCCGGTAACGTCAATCACCAACGGCGTGCACCTCGCGACGTGGACGCATGCGAACATTGCGCAGTTGCTGCGTGGCGACGAGCAGGCGGTTCGTCCGGTGGACTTCGCGAAGGCCGACAAGATTGCGCCGCAGAAGCTTTGGAGTGCTCACCAGGGCAACAAGGCAATCATGGTGCAGAAGGTGCGCGAGGTCTTGACGACTGGTTGTCAAGCGCGTGGTGACAGCCCGTTGGCCCTCAGTGGCATGTTGGCGGGACTGGATGATCAGGCGCTCTACCTCGGCTTTGCGCGACGGTTTGCTCCCTACAAGCGGGCGCACCTGTTGTTCAGCGACCCTGATCGACTGCGCAAGATCCTCGGCAACGTTGACCGGCCGGTGCGTTTGGTGGTGTCGGGCAAGGCGCACCCGCGCGACCAACGCGGCCAGGACATCATGAAGTCGATCGTGCAGATCGCGCGTTCGCCGGAGTTCTTGGGCAAGGTGTTCTTTGTCGAGGACTACGACATGGCGGTGGCCCGCGCGTTGGTGCAAGGCGTCGACGTCTGGCTCAATACGCCGACCCGTTGGGAAGAAGCCAGTGGTACGTCGGGCATGAAGGCTGCAGCCAATGGCGTTCTCAACCTGTCGATTGCCGACGGCTGGTGGCCCGAGGCGGCCGACGGCAAGAACGGTTGGACGATTGGTGGCAGCCAGGTCTACGGCAACCATGAGTTGCAGAACCAGGCCGACGCGACGGCTCTCTACCGCTTGCTCGAAGAAGAATTGGTGCCGACTTACTACGACGGCCGTGACAAGAACGACGTGCCGAAGGATTGGGTCGCGATGATGGCGCACTGCCTGGCAACTGTGCCGGCGCAGTTCAGCACCGACCGCATGGTCACCGACTACCTCAATGACGCCTACCGGCCGTTGGCGAACAACTACTACGTGCAGCAAGCCGAGAAGAAGGCGCCGGCACGTGATCGCGCCCGCGAGTTCCAACGCATTCGCCAAGGCTTCGACAAGGTTAAGATCTTGGCAGCGTCGACGGTTGAGATGCAGGACTTCAAGGTCGGGCAGCATCTCGATGTGCACCTGGAACTCGAGCTCGGCGAGCTGCGCCCCGACGACTTGCTGGTCGAGTTGGTGGTGACGCGCGGTGAGAACAACGAAGAGATCATTGTAGTGCCGCTCGAGTGTAAGGAGACCGTGGTCTCCGGTGCGCACACGTTCCAAGGTGGCTACCGGATCGAGTTGGCTGGTCACTACAGCCACGGCATGCGGGTTCGGGTCGCAGGCCATGGTCGCCATGACGCCAAGGTGCGTGGGCTCGTGCTGTGGGCGTAGGGCACGGGTCGTCCTAGCGGCAGCAGCGCGCATCACTTCGTAGGGAGCATGAGCGCGTTCTGTGACGCCATTACTTCGATGGCATGCGGGGCTCCAGCTGCGGCAACCAAGAATCGGTGCAGCCGCAGTCGATGCTTCGGCATGCGAGCGACGTTGCGAAAAGCTGTGCTGGTGGCCTTGCCTTGTTTGTGCGCTGGTTGTGAGCCGCCGCCAGATGGTGCAGCACCGACGGAACCAGTCTTTGCAAAGCCAGTGACCGCGCCGATGGCAGCTCGTGAGCGCTTGCTGCACGACGTCGATATCCAGAACCAGCTCGCCAACGGGCGCGCCGGCCACATGCAGGCAGTGATCGATTCCAGCCGATAGCTGAGCGGCGGTGTGCCAGCTAGTTGATTCTTAGGTCGAGCGTCTGCAAGGCGCGCATCGCTTCATCTGGCTTGGCATTCGACAGGACCTGCACGATCATGCGGTCGTGTTGGTCGTCGGGCAGGTAGCCCTTTTTGTCGAGGCCTTGCAGCGTGCCGCCGAGTGCCTGGACCATCACCGGCACGGTGTTCGAGTGGCCGACCACGAGGGCGACTTCACCGTCCTTCAAGTCGCGCAACGTGTTGGTGAACGCCTTCGAATTGCGCGCGCGGTATTGTTCGACCTTCAGCCCGAGCAGCTTTGCCAACGGCGCGGCTGTTTCCTGAGTGCGATGCAGTTCCGTGGCGAAAATGCGGGTGACGCCGGCTGCGACCAACGTCTTGGCTTCGAGTTTGGCGCGAGCGTTACCAGCGTCGCTGAGATGGGGGTTCTGGTTGCCCTCGGTGCGCGGCAGTGCTTCGGCGTGGCGAAGGAAGATCATGGTTGCGCGGCGGGCAGTGGCTTGGCGCGCAGTGACCTTGCCAGCTGGTTCCTGATCCTGTGCTGCGGTGCGCGTTGTTTGTATCGCCGGGGAGGCGAGCGCGGACAGGGCTGCGGCCATGGGCAGCAGGCCAGCGAGAACGAGAGCGGTCAGCTTCATGCGCGCACGCTACCCGAAACGCGTCTGTTCCGGGGGCGCTTGCCGTTAGGTTGCAGCGATGCAGCGAAAGACCCTGATCGTTGGTGCGACGTCGGCGATTGCCGCGGAGGTGGCGAAGATCTGTGCGACCCGCGGCGACCGCCTGTTCTTAGTCGGGCGTGACCCACAGAAGCTTGAGGCTCTGGTGGCGTCGCTGGGGGAATCGGTGGTGGGGTCGGAGAGTTGTGATCTCGACGAGTTTGACCAGGCCGAAGCGCGCGTCGCACGTTGGCTTGAGCAGTTGGGCGGAGTTGATCGCGCGTTGATTGCGCACGGCTATCTGGGCGATCAGCCGCGCAGCGAGCGCGAGTTTGATTACGCGCAGAAGATCATCGGCACCAACTTCGTCAGCGCGGTTTCGTTATTGATACCGTTGGCGAACGCTTTCGAAGCCCAAGGTCACGGCCATTTGGCGGCGATCACGTCGGTTGCCGGAGAGCGTGGTCGTCCGCGCAACTACACCTATGGTGCGTCGAAGAGCGGGCTGACTAGCTACCTCGAAGGCTTGCGCAGTCGCCTCTATCGCCAAGGTGTTCGTGTGCACAACCTGAAGCTCGGACCGGTCGACACGCCGATGTCGGCGGGGCATCCGCAGAACTTTCTGTGGGGCAAGAAGCGGCCCGTTGCGCATGGCATTGTGCGCGCGATGGAGCGCCGCTGGCATGCGAGCTACTTGCCGCGCTCGTGGGCTGCCGTCATGGGCATCGTGCGAGTGTTGCCGGAGTTCGTGTTCCAGCGGTTTGGCTTCCTCGCCGGCCGCTAGTGCCAAGCAGCGTAGCCCACCTGCGGCGCAGCAGTCGCAGCGTTGCGCGCAGACTGCGCGGTCGCATGCGGCTTGTGTGGCGCTTGGGAAGCACTCTGTAGTTGCTGGCGTAGTCCTGAGCCTCAGGGTAGCCATCGTCGACGAATCGCACCGGATGTCGGTCGGTTCTGTTCATGACGAGACCATCGACCCTCGCGGTCAAGGCAGTGTTAAGGCTGTATGTAATCTCGCCACAGCGCGGCACGCGCATGTCGAAGCGTTTGCTGGCCTTCGCACTGCGTCGGTGCTCGCCAACGGTCTGCGCGCCTCGATCTACTAGGTCGCTGGTCTACTGGGAACCTCGTCTACCAGGTGCGTTCACTAGGCGTCCTGCGCCGTCGCACCGTCATCCGCACTGTCGTCAGCGCGCGCCGCCGCAAGTTTGTCGAGCGCTTGCCGTAGCGGGCAGGCGCGAAGGTCGTCGGCCCGGCCGGCGCGATACTCGTCGAGTAGCTCGCGGGATCGTTCGGCAAGCATGCGGCGAGTTTCGCGGCGCCGCCCTTTGACACGTGCGATGTGCATGTGGTCATACGCCGTCGTCTGGTGTCGCAGCCACGCGATGACTGCGGACTCGGCGCGCTTGGCAACGGGAATGCGCTGCGTGCGCGCGACAGTGCCGCTGCCAACCGGAGTCGCGTGGGCCGTGACCAGGCGCGTGAGTTGCTCGGCCATGTCGTGGTAGTGCAGCGGAAAGTCGAGAAACGACCTCACGGCGTCGGCGAACTCTCCGACGTAGTTGTCCTGCGTCTTCTCGCGTCGAACAGCAGCAGCTTCCTGTTTCTTCTGGTAGGCCGGGTCTTGGCGTTCTTGTTCCAGGTCGGCGCGGATCTGTTCGACGCGGGCGCCATCTACCCAGATCCCGCGCGAGAACGTGCGTCTGCCGCGCTTCTCCTGCACGACCCAGCAATCGCCGCCGGCTTTGAGGCGACGCGTTAACGCGGGGTCGCCGGGTGGCACCAGGATCCAACTCGGTGGGATCTCTTGCCTGCCGACACCGGGCATGCGCACGGTGTAGTCGTTGAGGCCGGGAGCGACGATGATGGGCGATTCGGGCATGCGTCGTGCGTGACCATACGCGAGTCGGCTGCCGAGTCGAATGTTCGTCTGCTACTTGCCGCCACCATTGCCGCCACCAGCATTGCCACCGCCAGCATTGCCACCGCCAGCATTGCGGTTGCGGCGACCACGCGTCTCCTTCAACACCTTGGTGCGGAAGTTCTCAAAGTCGCGCAAGTCGCGCTTCTTTAGCAGCGTGTCGATTGCGAGTTCCATCCAGTGCTTGGCTTCGGCGTCGGTCTCTCCCTTGATCGCCGGCTCAAGGCTGGCGGCAAGCTCCTTGTCGCGGCGAGTCGCTATCGCGTAGGCCGCAGCCGAACGCACATTTGGGTCTTCGTCTGACAGCGCCTTGCGCAGCAAGCGGTGGGAGGCTTCCTTGCTCTCGATGGCGCCGGCGGCGACCGCAGCATGCATGCGCACGATGGCTTCCTTGTCGCCCGTGATCGCCTTCTCGACGGCGGTGATCGTGCTCTTGTCCTTGGGGCCAGTCGCGACTGCTGCGCGCAACAGCCACGCCCTTACCTTGGCTTCCTGCTCGTTCTTCAGCGCCTTCTTGACGGGCTTGTGGGTCTTCTTGACCGCCATGCTGGTCAAGCCGCGGGCGGCTTCGAGGCGTCGCTCGTCATTGCGGTTGGTCAAGAACTGCACCAGCATCGGCGACCAAGCGGTCGGCGAGATCTCGCTGATCGCGGTCAGCGCCAGCCTTGCCATCATGCCCTGGCCACCGCGGACTTGGCTGTCGACGTATTTGATCGCCGACGACTCTTCGCTGCGCAGCAGAGTCTGGTAGTGCTCGATTGAACCCATCCCGAGGGCGCCGCCTTTCTTCAGGGCGGTAATCGCCGCCTTGACGTCGGCTTTGCTTGGCGGTGGTTTGATCTCGTCTTGGGTAGTCTTGACGTCGCCGTAGCGCAGTCCTTCGGGAGCGCGCGCACGCTCGCCGAGTGGCCATTCGAACGTGGGATCCAACTGCTTGACGCCGTCGTTGATAAACCACTCGAGCTGCCCGGCGGTCATCTGGTAGGCCGCCGAACTCAGTACGGTCTTGCCGTCGGGGTGCACGATGACGTGATGCGGCACGACAATCGGGTCGCGCGGGGCAGCTCCCAAGTAGCGCTGTAGGACATCGCGTTCGTCCGTGGATGGGCGGGCTGTGCCAACGTCGATGCGCAGGCAGACGCAGTTGCTCGATACCTTGCGAACAGCCGAGTCGCGGTAATGGGCGATCAGGCCATCACTGCCGCGTTCACCCGGCATGACGACCGCGATCAGCATGACGCGGTTCTTCTCCTTGGCGAAGTCGAGTGCCGAAGCGAGCGAAGAGTGCCACGCGAGTTCTTGGGCAAGAACAGTGGACGTGAGCCACAAGGGAACAAGCGAAAGGAATTGCTTGGCAGCGTGCATGGTCTGGAGCCGGGGTGCGGGGGCGAGCTACAGAGTAGCCAGCCGACGCGCGCACAATTACAACAACCGTGAATCGACACGATTGAGGGGGGCGGGCGTCGGTAAATGCCGACGCCCGCCATTGTCGCCATCAGTCTATTCGGCTGGTTTGCCCTTCGGCGGGCGCGGTGTCGTCGGCTTCGGTGCACTCGGCTTCGGCCCCGCGGCAGCGGGTGCTGCGTCGGCGTTGCCATCGGCGTCACCGCCGCTGGCCTTGGCTTCCTTATCGCCAAGGATCTTGCCAAAGAACTCCGGCATCTCGATGCCGCCAATGTCCTTCATCATGCTCAGCATCGGCGGCAACGACTGGCCTAGGTTCTGCAAGAACCCGGACGTGCCTTTGCCTTGCTGGCCATCCCAGACAACGATCTTGTCGAACTTGATCTTCGAGATCGCGGTCGCAGCCGTTTCGGACAGCTTGTCCATGTGCTCCAGCATCAACAACTGGAACGCCTGCTGCGCGCCGCCACAACCTGCGACGATACGTTCGAGACCTTCGGCCTTCTTGGCCAGGATCTCAAACTCACCCCGGGCTTGTGCCTCGAGACGCACATACGCAGCGTGGGCTTCACCGTCGGCGATGATGCGAGTCTGTTGCGCTTGTGCTTCGGCGTCGACGATGTCCTTAGCCTTTTGGGCCTTTGCGACAGCTTCGAGTTCTGCCCGTTGCTCTTGCTCCAGCTTCCCTGCCAGCGCTTCGGCGGCACGCGCTTCCGCACCATACTGGGCTTCGAGAACGGCAGCTTCGGACTCGCGCTTCTTGGTTTCACCGAGCTGGTAGGCCTCGGCTTCACGAACCTGCAGCTTGGCGTTGGC
>JBNMND010000052.1:0-23871 GCA_051274975.1 Planctomycetota bacterium
GCGATCTCAACGAACTGGCCCGTCGCCTTTCCAGCTAACGAGCGAAGTGTCGCTCGGGTTTCCTGCCAACGAGCGGACTGTTGCTCGGGTCGGGCTGCCAGTGGCTGTGGCCTCTCTCTGGCTGATCAACCTTGCAGTAGGTCCCCCGGCCCCGGACAGTAGCGCAGAACGCGATGCCTGACGCAAACCCGCTGCTCACGATCACCTGCTTGCTTGGCGCCGGCGCCGCTATGCAGTGGTTGGCCTGGCGGGTGCGCGTGCCAGCAATCCTGTTCCTGCTGCTCGCCGGCTTCCTGATTGGCCCGGTGTTCGGTTGGTTCGCCCCAGAAGACACGTTCGGCGATCTGTTCCGCCCGATCGTCTCGCTCGCCGTCGGCATCATCCTGTTCGAAGGTGGACTGACGCTGAAGTTCAGCGAACTTCGTGGCGTCGGTCGCGTGGTCACGAACCTGTGCAGCATCGGCGCCTTGGTCACGTGGCTGCTGACCACGCTGGCCGGAATTTGGATCGTTGGCGTCGAGCCCAAAATCGCGCTGCTGGTCGGCGCCATTTTGGTGCTCACCGGCCCGACCGTCGTCATTCCGCTGGTGCGCCATGTGCGGCCGCGCGCGCCACTAGGCGCAATCCTGCGATGGGAAGGCATCTTGATCGACCCGATCGGCGCCGTGCTCGCGCTGCTGGTTCTCGAAGCGATCACTGGCCACGACAGCGCCGCAGCGATTGCCACCGGCATCGGCAAGACAGTGCTCTACGGCGGATTACTCGGCGCGGCTACTGGTTGGTTGCTGGCGCGCGCACTCGAACAACTGGCCATCCCCGATCGCCTACACGTGCCGGTCACGTTTGGCGCCGTCGGTGTCGCGTTCGCCGTTGCCAATACGCTGCAACCTGAAGCGGGCCTGCTGGCCGTCACGGTGATGGGCATCGTGCTCGCCAACCGCAGCAAGCTCGACATCGAACACGTGCTCGAATGGCACGAACCGTTGGTGACGATGCTGCTGGCGTTGCTGTTCGTCACGATTTCGGCGCGCCTCGAGCTGGAATCCCTAACCAAGCTCGGCCTCATGTCGATCGTGTTTACCGGCGCGCTGATCCTAATCGTGCGACCGGCCGCCGTCGCACTGTCGACGATCGGCACGTCGCTAAGTTGGCGCGACCGCGGCTTCCTGATGGCGATGGCACCGCGCGGAATCGTCGTTGCCGCGGTCAGCTCGGAGTTCTCGCTGCACCTCGAACACGTCGGCGCGCCCGGCGCGCAGGATGTGATCGCAATGGTATTTCCCACCATCGTGTTGACCGTCGTCACCTACGGCTTCCTGTCGCGGCCGTTCGCGCGCCTGATTGGCACCGCGCAAGCCGACCCACAAGGCGCCATCTTGGTTGGCGCCGACCTGGTAAGTCGCGAACTCGGCCAGGTGCTCAAGGAGCAAGGCTTCGAAGTCCTGCTGGTCGACACCAACCACGCGAACACCACCACCGCTCGCACTTCGGGACTGCGCACGTTCCAAGGCAGTGTGCTGTCACATCGTTTCACCGAAGAAGCCGAGCTCGACGGCATTGGCAACATGATCGCGTTGACGCCAAGCGACGAACTCAACCGACTGGCCCTCGAGCAGTTCGTGCCGACGTTTGGACGCGCCCACCTGTTCCGCGTCGCATCCGCTAGTAAGAAGCGCAAGGATTCCCACCACGCCGGGCGAGAACTGTTCGCCGCAGACCTCAACGCAGAAGAACTGCGCACCCAGCTACACGGTGGCGCGCGCATTCGCGCAACCAAGCTGACCGATCAGTTCGGGCCCGACGAATACCGGGAGCAATACGGCGAACAGGCTCGCCCGCTGTTCCTGGTCACGGCTGACAGGGGGCTGCAGATCATCACGGCCGACAACCCACCTGCTCTAAAGGTCGGGCAAACAGTGCTGGGGCTCGTGCCACGCGACTTCGACGCCGGAGCGGCGGCCAAGGCCCGAGACGGCGAAGAACCGGACCCGGCAAACAAAGCCGACAGCAGCCCCGATCCAGCCTAGGCCCGGGCAACAAGAGAACGGATGCGATCTGCACCGGGCTCAAGCCTTGGATCGCGCGGCAGCGGCACCTAGACTGCCCGCGATCATGCAAGCCACCGCACTCGAGTCTGCCCACATCGCCCTCGGCGCCCGCATGGTGCCGTTCGCCGGCTGGAACATGCCAGTCCAGTATCGCGGCATCCTCGACGAAGCCAAAACCGTGCGCGAGCACGCGGGCCTCTTCGACCTCGGCCACATGGGACGCGTCAAAGTCTACGGCCCGCAAGCCGAGGACTACCTGCAGCGCCTGCAGACCAACGATGCTGCATCCATCAAGCCTGGCCGCATTCGCTACGCGATGCTGCTCGACGACGATGGCCTGACGCAGGACGACATCCTGGTGTATCGCAACCCGAAGGACGACGGCTTCTTCGTGGTCATCAACGCCGGCAACGCAGTGCGAGACCTCGAGCGCATGAACGCGATCGCCAAGGACTTTGATGTCACGGTCGAAGACTGCACGCAGACGCTCGGCATGATCGCGATCCAAGGTCCTAAGTCGCAGGACATCACCCAGCAGATCTGCAGTGGCGACCTGGCTTCGCTTGGCTACTACGCGTGGATGGACACCGAAGTCTGCGGCGTGCCGATGACGCTGTCGCGCACCGGATACACCGGCGAAGACGGCTTCGAAGCCTACGTTCCGAAGGGCCACGAGCAGAAAGTTTGGGATGCGTTCCTCAAGGCAGGTGAAGCCCATGGCATGACGCCGATCGGCCTCGGTGCGCGCGACACCCTTCGTCACGAAGCGGGCATGCCGCTCTACGGTCACGAGATCAACGAGACGACCAACCCGCTCGAAGCCAACCAGGGCTGGGCCGTGAAGATGAACCACGACTTCGTGGGCAAGGCCGCGCTCGAGCGCATCACCGAAGCTGGCGGCACCGGCCGCACGTTGGTCGGGCTGATCACGCACTCGAAGCGCTGCCCGCGTCAGGGTTACCCGATCGCCTCAGGCGAACAACGCATCGGCGAAGTGTGCTCAGGCAGCATCTCGCCGACCCTATCGAAGGGCGGCACACCAACCAACATCGCCACGGCCTACGTCAAGAACGAGTTTGCGGCCGTCGGCACCGAACTCCAATTCATGGTGCGCGACAAGCCCGAGCCGTGCACCGTGACTGCGCTGCCGTTCTACAAGCGCAAGCGCTAGCTGCAACGCCAGTACCTCCAACACCAGTATCTCCAACACCAGTATCTCCAACACCTGGGACAGGAGCCGACGAAGCCAACGACGACATCGTTTGGCACAACATCGTTGGCACCAAGGCCAGGTGACTGTTCCATTATCTCTCCCCTCCGAATCCCTAATTCAGTCCGAGAACTCTCATGCGTCCAGACGACCTCAAGTTCCAGAAGAGCCACGAGTGGTGCAAGATCGAAGGCGACGTCGCCACGATCGGCATTTCCGATTACGCCGTTGGGCACCTCAGCGACCTCGTGTTCCTCGACCTTCCCGCGGTTGGTTCGACGGTCACGGCAGGCGAGAGCTTTGGAGAGATTGAGTCCGTCAAGGCGGTCAGCAGCCTCTACTCGCCGGTCACCGGCGAAGTGATCGAGAGCAACGAAGAGATGGGTGACAACCTGGAATGGCTGACGGAAGAGCCGTTCGGCAAAGCCTGGATGATCAAAGTGAAAGTCACAGCCGAGGGCGCCGACCTAATGGATGGCGCGGCCTACGAGACGCACTGCAAGGCCGAAGGCTAAGGCAGTAGGCCAACGTGCCGGGGACTGATTCACCTAGTGACCCAGCCGGCAATCGAACCGGCGAGCAACCTGACGCAGGCGCGCACCGCCTGCGAGTGCTCGCCGATGAGCCCGCTGCGCCCCGTTTGCGCGTGCTCGTCGATGAGCCCGGCGATGCAGCCTGGAACATGGCCGTCGACGCCGCGCTGCTTGAGCTCGCCGAAGAGCCGACGCTGCGCATCTACGGCTGGCAACCGCACGCCGTCTCGCTCGGCTACTTCCAAAAGATCGCCGACTTCGCGGACTTGCCCGCCGGCACATCGATCGTTCGCCGCACCACTGGTGGCGGCGCGATCCATCACGGCGACGAACTGACGTTCTCACTCGCCTTGTCCGCGAGCCTGCTACCCGGCGACATCGCCGAGAGCTACGTGCTGCTTCACGATGCCATCGTGCGCGCGCTCGCGACCATCGGCGTAACGTGCCATCGCGCCCAGTCAGGCAAGGTTGCCGCGGCACGGCCGAGCAGCCGTTGGTGCTTCGAGACGCCGGTGCGCGACGATTTGATCACGGACACCGGCAAACTACTGGGGTCAGCCCAGCGTCGCACGAACACCAATCAGCACCGGGTTCTGCATCACGGGTCTTTGGTAATCAACCGCCCGCAGTTCACGCCATTCGTCGCAGCAGTGTGCGATCAAGTCCCAATCACAGGGTTAGTCCGCAGGGAGTTACACAGTGAGATAATCACTGAGCTGACAAAAGTTCTCGGCCTGCATGCGCACCCTGGAGAACGCACGGCAGCAGAAGATGCGATGGCAGCGCGCCTATGCGAAGAGCAGTTTCGCAACCCGGCGTACCTCCATCGTCGCTAGCCGTTGGGCCATCAATTTCGCCCCAAGAAGGCGACGGAAGAGCCGATAGTCGAGGGCAGAGAGAGGCCTCGTTCGACTGCCCAGGTTTGCAATGATCACGACATCCGCAGAGCTAGAAGATCTGATCGACGGCACCATCAACATCCCGACGATTCCAACGATCTTGGTCGAGATCACCGCCGTCTTCGATTCTCCGGATGGCTCGGCCAAAGATGCCGCGCGCGTCATCGAGAAGGACCCTGCGATTGCGACCCGCGCCCTGCGCCTCGTCAACAGCTCGTTTTACGGACTCAAGAATCCGGTCTCGAACATCAACCTGGCGTGCTCGATCCTCGGCCTCAAGGTCATCAAGAACCTGATCGTGCAAGCGACCGTGCTGCAGACCTTCGGCGCCGGCGAGCAAACGAACGAGTTCAATGCCGACTGGCTGTGGGATCACAGCTTCAAGACGGCCATCGCCTGCCGCCTGCTCGCCGAGCAATCAGTCATCGCCGAGAACTTCAATAAAGACGACGCCTACACGTGCGGGCTGATCCACGACATCGGCAAGCTGATCCTGATCGAATCGCAGGCTGATCGTTTCTTCGAGGCGCTCGAGCTCTCCAAGCAGCACAACATCCCGCTGGCGAAGACCGAAGCGGAAGTGTTCGGCTTCAATCATGCCCACGTTGGTGCCCTGCTCGCCAACCGCTGGAAGCTGGCGCCGAGCGTGCAGGCTGCCGTGATGTATCACCACAGCCCGGCCACCAACCCCGAAGACTGGGCGCATGGCTTCTTGGTCAAGGCCGCCAACACCTACGCCCACATGGCGGCGGAAGGCAACGGCGGCTGGATCGGCGATTTGCTCGACGAAGACTCGCGCCAGGCTCTTGGTCTGACTCAAGAGCAGCACGAAGAGATCCTCAGGATCACTGCCGAAGCCGGCATGGACTAAGCAGCCTGCCGCGGTACGCTGCCGTCATGCAGCTCGCTGGCTTGCTTGCACGCGACGGACTGGATCCAGACGTTCGCATTCTGATCGGCACGGCCGTTTCGACATGGCATGCCGATTGGCCGAACGTGACTGCATGGGTTGAGTTCGCTCGACAACTCGGCACGCAACTCGGCACGCAACTCGGCACGCAACTCGGCACGCAACGCGGCACGCAACGCGGCACGCAACGCGGCTGCCAACGCGAAGATCTCGAAGAGACGCTGCTGCAGTGCGTGTTATTTTGCGGCTTCCCGCGAGTCATCACGGCCTTCGAACACTTCTGCAAAGCTTGGCCGACCAAACATGCTCCAAGTGGTGGCAGTTTGCCCGCCGCAGAACGGGGGCCGGCCGGCGATGAGTTATTCCGTTCGATCTACGGCAAAAATGACGCGGCCGTGCGCTCGATGCTTCGCGGCTACCACGAAGAGTTGCACGACTTCGTGCTCGAAGCGGCCTACGGCCGGATCCTGACCAGACCGCAACTGTCTGCAAAGAACCGCGAGTTGATCGCCGTCGCGGTGCTCGCAGCACAGGGACAAGAGCGCCAATATGCCGGTCATGCTCGAGGCGCCAAGCACCTCGGGGCGAGCGCCGAAGAACTTCGCGAGGCGCTCGTTACGACGTTCGGTATCGATGCTGCGGGCACCGCAGACGTCGAGTTTTGGACGTCGCTGGCGCGATAACCGCCGGGGTGTAACCGCTGGCTCCAGCCGCTTGCCGCAAGTTGTTCAGACAAGCTCTACGTACAAAAAGTAAGACTCTCCACCTCGCCCCCGGAAACCAGAGCAACGTGCCCGAGTTTCCTCGGTGGAGAGTCTCGTTGGTGCCCGGCAACCAAGGCTCACACCTCGATCACGGACACTTGAAACTACCCACGCACTAGGCCGGGGTTTCGGTTCCAGGACAAAAAAACTACCTAGCCCTCGCCATTGCCATAGACCGCAGATGCGCCCCTCTGGGCGAGCAATCATTCGACGCTCCCCTTGAACGGTCTCAACGAGCCAAGGCCCGACCTACCGCCTCACCGCGACCCTACCGAATGGGCCAGCTGGTTGAGAGCTTGGATGTCGCCAGCATCTTCGTTGGGATCGGGATTTAGCAGTCGGCAATGCTGCGGGCCGAGATCACGCCAGAGGACATCTGGCAGGAGACGCTGTGGTGCTCCTGGCGCCACCGCGAACAGCAAGAATGGCGCAACCTGGCCAAGGTCGTAGCCAATAACGATCGCCACACTCGAGTCCACGACGCCGCTAGCGAGAACGCAGCCACGAACGCCGCTGCAACGAGCGCTCGAGTTTGTGCAACAAGCTACGCCATGCCTCGTGGCGCTGATCGCGATCCAGACCCAAGCCACGCAGGAAGCGCATCGTTTCGGAAGCCGACGGCACGGCCGGCAAGCGCGACCTGTGCCGCACGAGATGTCGCTGCATGCGCACAAGCATTGTGTCCCGCGCCCGATCCGTCATCGGAGCTTCGATGCGCGCCCGGTCCAAATCGACCAGAACCGCACGCACGCGATCACCGCTCGGTCGCACCAGGATGTTGTCCAAGTGCAGGTCTTGATGACGCAGGCCGGCATGGAATGCCAGTCGAACCACCAACCCAACGGCCTCGGCAGTTTGGCGGCGACGCTCGGGAAACGCTGCGAGAAATGCCGGCACGGTTTGCGCGTCAGCCAGCCACTCGGTGCACAGCCGCAACCGCCAGAACGCGCGCCCCTTCTTGGCAACTGCTGCGATGGGAGCGACCACCGGCACGCCTTCCATCTGCAGGTGGTGCAGGACTTCCAGCTCTTGGCGAGCTCGAGCCGGGTGCGAATAGCGATCGTTGAGCAGCTTGCCGAAGGCGCCACCGCGCCGATACGGCCGCACGACCAAGTCACGACCAGCCACTCGCAAGCGCCCGACACCGCCGCGGCCTTTGGCGCCTGGCATCGGTTCGAGCTTGCCCCAGAAGTCCTCCAACGACACTTCGGCAAGGTCCTGGTGCACCCATCCGACCTGACCTCGCTGCCTGAGCTGTCTGAACAATCCGAACCCTGCCACGGTTGGCCATGCTAGCGGCCAGGGCATCGTGCAATCGAACGGAATCAAGCGGCTGTGACTCGATGTCTTCGCCGGTGCGCCGTTCGTTGCGACAGCAAGCTGGAAGTCGGAGGGCGGATCGCGAATGCTGCTGCAGTGAAACCTGCACCGCCCCCGCCCGAAGCGACCCTGCCCGGCAGCCAAATGCTGCCCAAAGGTGGCCGCGTCTTGGTGGTGCGGTTGTCGGCCCTCGGCGATGTGCTGTTCGCGCTCGAAACGGTCGCCGCGCTGCATCGCGAGCGCCCCGACGTCACGATCGATTTCCTGGTCGAAGACCGCTTCCAGAATCTGCTCGTCGACCACCCGCAGATCAACCGCGTGATCGTCTACCCGCGACGCAATCGTTGGCGCATTCCAGGCAGCTTGCTTGCCCTTCGCAAGACGCGCTACGACGTCGCCCTCGACGTGCATGGCATCCAGAAAAGTGCCATGCACATGTTGTTTGTGCGCGCGCGCCACAAGGTTGGACCGGCTGCCCCTGCGTCACGCGAAGGCGCTACGTATTCCTACAATCTAACGGTGCCAATGCCAACGCCGCCGCCCCACCGCGCGGTCATCGGGCACATGCTGCTCAAGGCCATAGGCTTGTCGGGCGAAGCAACCGCGCCAAGCATCGCGGCCACCGACCCGCCCGCATCCTTGTTCGAAGGCTTGCCAGAACGGCGCGTGCTATTGCATCCAGGAACGTCGGCCTTCGCGGCCTTCAAGCGCTGGCCGACCGACCGCTTTGCCGAACTGGCCCGCCGCCTATGCGAACGCGGCATCGGCGTCATCGTCGGCTATGGCCCAGGCGAACAAGAGTTGGCCGCGCCCGCACTGGCAAGTGCCAAGCAGAGCCGAGCCGCCGACGGTGGCAAACTCGGGCTCGCGGGACTCGCCGGCACGATGCGCCAGTGTGATGTCGTCGTCGCCGCCGACACTGGACCGCTGCACTTGGCCGCTGCCGTCGGCGCGCGCTGCGTCGCGCTGTTTGGCCCAAAGAACGAACATCGCTACGGCCCGCGTGGTCATGGCGATGTGCAGCACGAAGTGCTGTTCCACAATGTTCCCTGTCGCCCGTGCAAACGTCGCACGTGCGCGACTCCTCAGTGTGTGCTCGGCATCGATGTCGACACCGTCGAAGCCGCAGTCATGCGCCAACTCGCAAACGCCCAACCGTGACCGTCGTCAGAACCACAGTCATTCGCCATCCGAAGGAACGGATCAGCAAGTGCTCACTGCGCTTCCTGCACGACCGCCCCGAGATGACGTTCTTGCGCGGCAAGCCAGATCTGCGATTCGACGCAACCGGCTTCATCTTGCTGGCCGTCGATGCGCCGCCGGTGTCACTCGCCGACCAGGGCCGTGCGTTGTTGCTGCTCGACTCAACTTGGCGTTGGTTGCCACAACTCAATGCGTGCGTCACTGGCGAGCCGATCAAACGCTCGATCCCCGGTGACTTGCGCACCGCGTATCCACGGGTCAGCAAGACGTTCGAAGACCCCGCTGGCGGACTGGCATCGATTGAGGCGCTCTACGTCGCCCGCAAACTGCTTGGCGACGAGGACCCCGAGTTGCTGCACGGCTACCACTGGAAAGACGAGTTCTTGACGATCGTCCAGAACGCGGGCCTTTAGCAAATCGCGGGGCTGTAGCGCAACGCATGCGAACGCGGCCCAGATGCACCGCGACTCAGCGCTGACGAGATCAGTTGCGCAGACGAAAGGTCCGGCGCGCAGGACTACTGGCGCCCAGCGATTGCACCGTCACCAGTTCTTGCAACGCGAAGTCCAGGTCACCGGGCCCCTGCCCGTCGATTACTGCAACCGGCAGTGGGGTATCGATGCTCGGATAGGCACCGAACAATTCCCCTTCATCGCCGAGGAAGTCATCGTTGTCGCGATCGGTGCCGGCAACCAACAGGTAGGTGCCCGAAGCCACACCACCCATCGAGAAGTTGAAGTTGGCACCGACCCGAGTCTCGGTCTGGTAAAGCGCCTCCAGCGTGAGCGCATCGACGAGCAACACGAACACCGTGTCATCCGCAACTGTCGAAGCACCAACCTGCAAACGAACGATGATGTCGACACTTACTGGGTTGCTCGAAGCATCCTCGTAGTTGAGCGTGAGCGTGGCCTGCTCGACGCCGGGGATAACGTTCAAGCGATCAACGATTAGGTCCAACTGGTCCCCGAGCACGTTGTTGTTGGGATCCACGTCAACCACGTTGCCATTGAGCCACGCGGCCGGGAGGTTGGTCGCGATCGAGATGAACGTCAGATTGCCAATGCCCTCGTTGCGCAGCGCAATGCTGAGCGTCGTTTCCTCGGCACCGAAGTCGGCGACCGTCTGGCTCGCGACCAACACTGGCGAACTCGGCGGGTTGCCTTGGCCAGCAGCCGCGGCCTGCACCGACGCCAGCGCGTCGACCAGCCGGCCAGCATTGGGAAGACTCAACCCCGTCTCTGCGCTATTGATCAGAATCTGACGAATCTGGCTGGCGGTCAGGTTGGGGTTCGCAGCCTTGATCAACGATGCCACGCCAGCGATGTGCGGACTCGCCATCGAGGTGCCGTTCTCAAACTTGTAGAACAGGTTGCCCTGGTCGTCCGCCATCGTCGACAGCACGCCATCCGGAAAGCCATCGCCGTTGCGATCCGATCCCATGTCGCCGCCCGGCGCCCAGATATCCACGGTAGGACTGAAGTTGGAATACGGCGCGCGCTGCTTGACGAGGTCGACCGCACCGACGGACAGCACCGATTCGAAGGCCGCCGGCGAACTCGGTT
Organism: Planctomycetota bacterium; assembly: GCA_051274975.1. Classification (GTDB taxonomy): domain Bacteria; phylum Planctomycetota; class UBA1135; order UBA1135; family UBA2386. The sequence goes on from JBNMND010000052.1 coordinate 10,453, forward strand.
GGCTCGAGTTGTCGTTACCAGCTGCAGCAACCAACAACACCCCAGCAGCGGCCGCCTGGTTGCACGCTTGCTCGAGTACGGCATTCAAGCCGGGACCGCCAAGGCTCATGTTGATGACGTCGGCCCGTTGCGGCGGCACCGCGCCACTGCCGTTAGGCAAACCCGCGGCGTAGAGAATGCCGTTGGCGATATCGTCGATCGATCCGCCGCCTTGGCCAAGCACACGAACCGTCATCAAACGACAGTTCCAGTCGACGCCAACGACTCCGATGCCGTTGTTGGCGTTGGCGCCAATCGTGCCGGCGACATGCGTGCCGTGAAAACTCGATCCCTGCAATGTCTGGTTATCACCGACATCTTCGGGGTTGCCGTCGCGACCATCCCCATCACCGGCGGTCTGCGGGTTACTGATCATGTCGAAGCCGCCAATCAGACGACCGGAGAAGTCAGGGTGCGATGACACGATGCCGGTATCCAACACGGCAACGATGACGTTCTGCGACCCCTGCGTGACATCCCAAGCCTGCGGCAACTTGATCTGCGGGTAGTGCCATTGCTTGTCGTAGTGCGTGTCGCTCGGGTTGGTGAACGCCTGCAACATGTAGTTGGGGCTCGCGCAGCGAACGCCGGCAATCGCGGCCATCGCATCGGCCGCGTCACACGTTGCCTTCTCGATGCAATCGGCTTCGGTTGCGCCATCGCGCAGTGAAGATTTTCCGTCCGCTCGGCGCGCATGAAACACAGCCATTGGCCCCGTTGCCGGCCGCACAAGCTCGAAGCCATCGGTATCCAACATGCGTGTGTCGAGGTCTTGGATACCTTTGCCCTCCTCAAACCAGACGACAACTTCTCCGCCGACCATGGGCGAGAGCGCCGCGGTGGATGACCCCGCGCTCGTCGGCGCAACTTCCGGCATGCGCAGTTCGCCGGTCAACGTCGCCGTCACAACCGGTGGCGGAGCGCTGCCACCACCACTGCCGCTACTACACGCGACGGCACTTACGGTGATTGGCAAAAGCAGCAAGCATCGATAGGTGGTGCGATTCATTGGCAAGACACAACGGACACAGCCACTGAATGTGGCGAAGACACCTACGGTTGCCCAAGCGGCGACGAAGTCAAGCCACCTCTTCTAGTGCTGGGGCGGATCCGCGCGATCCAAGTAAGTGACGACATTAAGGCAACTCTCGTGGTCTCAATCACTCGCCAGCAAGGTGTGTGCACGTAACTTGTAGTTCGATGTTCGGGCATCACCTCTGACCACGTCCCCTGCCTCATCACCAGAATGATTTCATGCGCAACTTAGCATTGCTCGCTACGACAGCTCTCGGCCTCGCGGCGGCCTCACAAGCCCAAATCGTTCTCAACCTCGGGCAACCAATGAGCAGCCCAAACCAGGGGAATTTCGGCGGCGCTGTCTACTTCAACATGACGGTGGCCAACACAATCACCTGGACCAAATTCAATTACGTGTCGGCCGGCGCCGCAGCAGGTGTGTCTGCAGTCGACATCTACTTCGGCCCGTCGCAGTGGCAAAACAACGTCAGCTTGAACCCCGGGCCATGGACGTTGGTCGGCACGACCGCGCAGGTCGCGCTCACTGGCGTCGCGGACCAAACTGTGACCGGCGTCATCAGTGGTGCTGGCCCGAACACTGGCCAAACGGTGACGTTTGCACCCGGCACCTATGGCATAGCGCTCAAAGCCATCGGCCACAGCTGGGGCTACCAGAACGGCGCCTTGAACTTTGCGGACACGAACATTTCCGTCGACACCGGCGGCTCATCGAACAACTTCCTGCAACTACCGACCTTCATCCCGCGCAGCGTCAACGGCGTCATGACCTATACGCTCGGCGGCACGCCGATCGCGATCGCCTCGCACCAGAATTACGGCAACGGCTGCTACGCCAGTTACCAGTCCGTCTACGAAGAGATGAGCAACACGGCGACGAACCAAGACCTCGGCAACACGTCGCTTTACTTCACCCTCAACCAGGGCGGCCCGAACCCGGTCTACGATGTAACGGCCGGCACTGCCATTCCGGTTCCCGCCACCGCGGCCGCCGTCACCCAGACGTTCCCTGACGACGACACCAGCGTTGTTGTCCCGGTTACGACGCCGATTTCGTATCCTCAGAACGGCGCACTCGTGATGACGGGCCTCACCGTCGAGATGAGCCCAGACGGCTACGTCTCGCTCGACGGCACCAATCCTGGTGGCAACCCCGTGCTCCTCGACTGGCTGTCCGGCGGCGCGCGCGTCGGCAACCACCACGACATGGACCCAGTCACGGGCGGCGTCGGCACCGTGTGGGTCGAAGACTCCGGCGTGCTCAGCGCGACGATCTTCACGTGGGAAGGCGTCGCCAGTCGCGCTAACACTGGCACCAATACGATCCAGATCATCTGCTACTTTGGAGGTGACATCGAAATGCGCTTTGGCGCGATGAACACCACCGTGCAAAGCGGATGGCCAACGATCGTCGGCTATACCCCGGGCAACGGCTCGCTGGACCCAGGAACGAGCGACGTCAGCATGGCGCCTTACTCGACCAACGGCGTCGACAGCGACCCGCTCAACCTGACCGTCGACGCCAGCCCGGTGATCGGCACGACGATCAACCTGACGACCTCGGATGAGTCGACCGCCAATAGCGTCGGCGCGACCTTCATCTCGCTGACCCCGCTACAAGGCGCACCGATTCCCCTGGGTCCGCTAGTCGGCGCCCCGGAATGCTTCGCCCACGTAAACACCCTCGACGCCGCCCTGACCATCAACAACATCCTGCCCAACGAGATGTTCGTGGCGTTCCCGATCCCTAACAACCCGGCCCTGATCGGTGCCGAAGCGGGCGCCCAAAGCATCTGGCTCGACGTCGCAGCCAACAACTTCGGCTTCACGGCCTCCAACGGCGTGCTACTGAAGCTCGGCATCTAGCCGAACCGTCGACAAACCCCCTGTCGGCGACAACAAGGCACGAACAGCACTGATCCCGCACATCCGTAGCGGCACACTGCCACTCTCACGTTGCGCCTGAGCTCACTGCGTTCGCATGCCCGCAGCACGATGCGCCCCACCAGCGGCCACCGCCCGCCCCTACCAGGCCCACCCCTGCCGAATCGTCGGCTGCGGGATTCTCCGCTGCACCGAAGCAGCGCGGAGCGATCCATCGGGCCACGCCCGAATCCCGCCGGGCGTTCCAGATGGGGTTCGCGCGAATGGCACGCCCGGCAGGATTCGAACCTGCGACCGCCGGCTTAGAAGGCCGATGCTCTATCCAACTGAGCTACGAGCGCGTGCACAGGCAGACTAGCGAGGAAAGCCTTAGCGCTCCAGCGGGGCGAACTCATTCCTCACAGCCTTCCGCATCTTCCTCGCCTCCAGCATCCTGCCCCCCAAGCCCGTCCTGAGCCACTTCCCCTGCTTGAGGTTGCGTGCGGTAACGGTCATGGATCCACAGGTATTGCTCCGGAGCCATGCGGATAAGCTTCTCCAGTGCTTGATTGGTTCGCGTCACCGCCGCCAACAGGTCCACCTGCTTATCGCCAGTCACTTCTGGCCGGAACGTCTCGCTGATCACCAGTTCGAACTCGAACCGGTAGCCACGCCGCAGCGTCGCCGCCACGATCACCGGGTAGCCCTTGCGTAGAGCCAGGCTCATCGCGGAGCGTTCACAACTCGCGATCTTGCCGAAGAACGGTGCGTAGACGCCGCGTAGGCGCTGGTTCTGGTCGATGACCTGGAGTCCAACCTGGCCCTGTTCCATGCCACGCGCCATGCCGCGCAGGCCGCCGCGACGCGGATAAATGCGCAGCCCGCTCTGTTGGCGATTGGCGAGGATCCAATCGTTGAGCAACGGGTTCTTGGTGATGCGAGCAATGCCGTGCGCCCCGCCCATCAGTTCGGCCATGGCCACAGCGCCAACTTCCCAACTGCCTAGATGCGCCGTCAAACCAAGGAATGGCTTCGGCAACTCGTGAAAAACGTGAGCCGTCTCGTCACACTTCACGACATCAGTGATGCGACGACCACGCGCCAACCACCGCGTCAAACGCGCCATGTCGAGCGGCACCATAAACAGGTGGGCCGTCGCGCTGGCGCCAAGGCGTAGCTGTTCGCGCTCGCTCAGATCCGGATACGCGTTGGCGAGGAACTTCAAGGCGTAGCGACGGCGGCGGCCATCACAACGAAACCACAAACGCCCAAGCCCAGCAGCCACGCGATACCCGATCCACTGCGGCACACGCGCCGCCGTGCCGATGGCCATGCGTGCGATGCAGTAGACGATGCGGTCCGAGATGCGCACCTTGCGCGCCTTACTTGAAGACGTCACAGCAGGAACTCTCCCGGTCGCGGCTCGGCGTCGACGAAGCGAAGATCGATGCGCAACACGGCACGATCGACTTCGAAGCCATCGAGGCGGGCGTCGTCTTTTTCCGTCGTCACGAGAATCGCGTTGGCCGCGCGGGCCGTCGCCGCAGCAGCGTCGATCTCGGCTGCTGAGAAGCGATGGTGATCGCGATGCACAATTTCACCGACGATCTCGGCTCCGAGGCGAGCCACGGTGGCGCGGAAACTCTGCGGTTTGGCGATCGCCGACAGCAAGACCACGCGGCGGCCACGCAAGGCATCAGCAGGTTCGGTCTCGCCGCCCGGCTGCTGGACCAAGTCGGTTGGTTGATGTTCGCACGCGTGCACCGGAACTTTCTTACCGGCGATCTGCTGGAGACGCTCGATGCGCATGCCGATTTGTTCGCGGTCGAGACCACCAGCGCGGGTCAACAGCAGGCAGTCGGCGCGTCGCAAACCCGAACGAAACTCGCGTAGATCGCCGGCGGGCAGACACTGGCCGTTCGCAAACGGCATGCGCGCATCGAGGCAGACGACGTCTACGTCGCGATGCAACCGGCGATGCTGGAAGCCATCGTCGAGCACGATGAAGTCTGCGCCCTTGTCAACGAGTCGCCGGCCAGCGGCGACGCGGTCGGGATCCTGTTCTTGCAAGAGCCACGGCAAGCGGCGCTGCAGCAGAGTGCCTTCGTCATTGAGTTCCGCACCGGGAGCGCGACCGTAGCCGCGCGCCAAGACGCCGGGGACCTTGCCGGCCTGCTTGGCGAGCTGGCACAGCCACGCAACCGTCGGCGTCTTGCCGGTGCCGCCAACCGTCAAATTGCCGATCGAAATAACTGGCACCGGCAGTTTGTGCACTCGCTTCCAACCAGCCGCGAACATGCCGTTCCGGATCGCGGAGACCGTGCCGTAGAGCAATCCGAGTGGCCACATCGCCTGACGAAGCACGTGTGGCAGCGCGTTGGCGGGCGTGTCAGATCTTTGCGGAGTCGGCGTCACGAAGCCTGCAAGGCCGAGATCTCATCGGGGGTCGTGGCCGCAGCCGTCGTCACGTCGTCGATTCCGGCGCCGGTCGCGATGCGCTTGACCATGTTGACCAGCGTTGCCTTGGGGCCACACTCGACGAAGTCGCGCACCCCGGCGGCGAACATGCCCTGCACCGTTGGCAACCACTGCACGGCGCCGGCGAACTGACGCTGCAATGCGTCGCGCGCTGCTTGCGCCGTCGTAACCGGCTTGGCGTCGACGTTGCACCAGATCGGAAACGCCGGGTCGTTCATCTGCGTGTCATCGAGCAGCGCGGCAAACTCCTTGCCGGCTTCCTTCAGCATAGAACAGTGAAACGGCACGCTGACATTGAGCTTCAGCGCCATGCGCTTGGGTGCCAACTCGACCAACTGATCCATCGCGGCAGCGGCGCCGGACACGACGGTTTGCTGCGGTTCGTTCTTGTTGGCGATCTCGCAGATACCGGCGTCAACCTTGGCGACGAGTTCTTCGACTGCCGCGATGTCCATCTTGCGAAGCACGACCATGCCACCGGTGCCGACGGGCACCGCATTCTGCATGAAGGTCGCCCGTTGGCGAACCAGCTTAACGGCGGTGCCGAGATCGAACGTTCCGGCCGCTACGTGGGCTGCGTATTCGCCGAGGCTGTGGCCGGCGGCGAGGTCCGGGGTCAGGCCGAGCGCGCGGAACGCGGCGACGGCGACCGTGAGGGTGGCTGGCTGCGTGTTCTCCGTGAGCTGCAGCTTGTCATCGGGACCTTCGAAGCAGAGAGCGGAGATGGACTCTCCGAGTGCTTCGTCGGCTTCGGCGAAGGTTTCGCGAGCGCTATCGAAGCGCTCGACGAGTTCCTTGCCCATGCCGGTGAACTGCGATCCCTGACCGGTGAATAGAAAGGCGCGTTGCATGCGCCCAGCATTCCGTGCAGCCCCGGACCGGATCAAGCGCGAAGCTAGATTCGCGGGCGCCTGACCGCAGATAGCAGCAATTCTAGCGGCCGCGGACGCGGCGGCGCTCTTCGATGCGGCGCTGTCGCTTGGTCTTGGGCTTCTGGATGACGCCGGCGTTCGGATCGACGCCGTTGTGCTCGCAGGCCTGCACCCAATCGTCGAACTTCTTCACGAAGTCCATCTCGAAGTCGCTCGGGACGACCCCGATCACCACCTTGCGGCGCGCGATCTCGTTCTTCTTGGCCTCATTCCAACCGGACTTCGGTGGGTAGCTGCGCAACAGCTGCGCCCAGACCAGCTCCTTCTTGGCCTCCTTCAGTTCCGATCCCGGATCCGAGACCTTAGCCGGAGCTACCGCGCTCTTCTTGGCGCCCTTGACTGCAGCCTTCGCGGCAGCCAGTTTGCCAGCCGCCTTGATGCCAACCGGCGCACGCCCAACCAACGGCTTCACAGCCTTGGGTAGGTTGCCGAAGCCAGGCACCTTCTGCAGATCCGATAGCCTTGGCGCAGCCGAGTTCACCTCAAGTGTGCCCGGCGCCGGCGCGGCCGCCGCCGCGCTGGCATTGCCTTTGGCCTGGCGAGCGGCCTTCGCGACACGTTCCTTGGCGCCCTTATCAGCCATCTGCATCTCGGTCTCGATGTCCATCAGCTGCTTCTGCGACAGTCGCTGCACGACCTCGTAGTTCTTCAGGCTCTGGAAGGGCACAAAGATGTAGCTGCGCGTTCCCCCGCTGTACCAGAGTCGGATGCCAGCACCAAGATCACGAGCTTGGGCATCGACGAACCGCAATCCATCGACGCGTTCGACCAGCCGGCCATCCTTGACGACGCCGCGCAAGCGGTTGCCGTTCTTCAGGCGCACCATCACCTTGACGTGCGCCTTAACCTGCCGTCCCTTCGTGATCGAGTCGCGCATGCTTTCCGCACGCTTCGCAACGCGATCCGCCTTCCTAGGCGCAGGCTTTGTGCCACCCGGAGGCGCCGGCGGCACCTGCGCATAAGCGAACCCACAAACCAACGAGGCCACCATCAAAGCTTGCCACTTCATGCCCCATCTATCGGCCGCTCCCCCCACCCGCCTGACCCCACGCCCCAAATCAAGAACGTGCGTCAACCGACCGATCGCAAAACCACCCCGCAATTCCTGTCGTGAATCGCCCCAACCAACGCCGTGTCTCTATTCGGGACGCCGGGCGGCGTCTGCGTTTCGCCGAGCGGAGAGTAGGAGTAGGGAGACTTCTAGCGTTGGGTTAGTTGGGTGGCGGGCGGTCGCGCCGAGCATGCCGCCGGCCAGGGAGAACGGGGGGCTGGACTCGGTGACGAATAGCTCGAGGTTGAGAGCGGGGGTCTCGTTGACCTCGAGTGCGATCGGGAGGCGCCAGGTTTGGTCGATCACGGTGGGCACCGGCGACAAGGCGCTGGTGACTCGGTGGAAGCTGGGGCGCATCATGACGGTGACGCCCATATTGGAAACAACCGACCAGACGGTTGGTTTCTCGATGACTTGCCAAAGGATCGGCGCGAGCACCGAGTCTTCCTGCACAACTTGCAGAAGAGCGACGGCGCTGACCGTCGCTTCAGCAAGCGTTCGCATGTCGACGCTCTCATAGCGATCGGAGACCTGGCCCGATTGACGCAGCTGACGGCGAGCGAGTTTGCAGGCACCGGCAATGCCACTGTTAAGGAAGTCGCGCGGTAGCAGCGGTTGCGAACGACCAAGCTCGGTGCCGTGCTCGTCCATGACGACGACTTCCGCGCGGCAAACCGCCGATTCGAACTCCTCCACTTCGCCGTTGATACGCAACGCCCAATCGACTGGGTCGAGCGGTTTGCCATCGTCGCCGATGGCGGTGACTTCGAGCACGCGCAACTGCAACAACCAGTGGCGTTCCTCGCCATCACGACTCAGACGCAGGCCAAACAAGACTTCATCGCCGATAAGCCACGGGCCTTTGGGTTGGCGTTTGTCGAAGCCACGCAACAAGTGCCGCGGCGCGGGAAAGTCCGCGACGCGAATGCCACCACCGGCTGGCGCCAGAGCTAGGTCAGGCGTCGACGGCGTGTGACACGCTGTGAACAGCAGCGCCATCACCAAGAGCTGAGGTCCAACTTTGAAGAATCGCATACCCATGACGCGCACCCGAACGGTGCGCGTGCACGGTATCACGGTTCGCTACAAACTGCCGATCGTCAGCGATTGGAATGACGAGAGCACAAACCCAGTTGGGGCCGCTTCACAGAACGCAAATCCCTCATTGTAGAGCATCGCGCCGAGACCAAACGCACCGTTGCCGATCGCCATCGCACTAGTGATGAAGCGGATCGCACCACCACCGAATGGACCAACCCGGATTGCATGGTTCACAAAGGCGAGGCCGGCAGATCAACAGCCGGCGACGGCGACAGGATCGGGGGCGCTTGGGTAGACGAGCACGGGCGGGTTGGGAGCCAACAGCACCGCGTCCGGCGGCTGGAGTTCCGCGATCGGGTCATAGGCGAGCAGGCGTTCGGCAGTAGCGGAACCGCTGGTGACGGCGACCACTGCACCTGCGACGGCAACGAGGAAGGAGATACGCATGACAGCGGGAGAGGGCCGGGAAAGAAGAGGTGCCCGATCGGGCCAACCGAGTTGTCCACCCTCGTTAGGAGCCGCTTCGCGGGCCGCGCACGTGGATTTCTCGCCGTTTCTGGAAGGGTGCTGCTGACCGCAAATGAGCCGAGGGGGAAACCTTCGAAATCCCCGTGCGGTGCGCCTGCACTGGGTCTTCCCCTGATACACGATGGCCACCCTCGCCCCATTTCGGAACCTGCTCGGACGACGCTTAGTCGCCCGAATCCCCGGCGCAGCTTGCCGCAGCCGGAAACCCGTGCAGAATCAGGGCTTCTCGACCCGGGTTCCGTTCTTGGACGACAACACGCGCAATCTGGTGAACCGTGCCCTGGAGCAGGATCGCGATGCGATTGACTTGCTGTTCCAGAGGTATCGCGACCGCCTCCGTAACGCTCTACGCAAACTGATTGGCCCCAAGTATCGGGTCCTGATGGCGGACAGCGAAGACGCGACTCACGACGCCATCCTGTCGGCGCTGCGCCGGTTGCACCAATTCGAATACCGCGGCGAAGGCTCGTTCCTCGCGTGGTTGCTGAAGGGCGCTGAATACGAAATCATCCGCCGCATCCGCGCGCTCGAAACTAAGAAGCGTTCGGCGATCGGCGGCATCGTCGAACTCGATGACGGCGCCGCCGACATGGTGGCAGCCAACGAAGCGACGCCTTCGCAAGCACACGACGAAATCGAACTGGCGGAACGCATCCGCACCGCGTTGCAGCAGCTGCCCGACCGCGAACGCGAGGTCATTGTGCTCTGCCGCTACCTCGAACTCAGCACCGACGAGATCTGCGCCGAGATGGGCTTGCCGACCGCAGGTGCCGTGCGCGCGCTGCTGTCGCGAGCGCAAGCGCGCCTCGCCGGATTGCTGTCGCGCCGGGAGTCGTAAGGTGGCCAAGAAGCCAGAGCCAGATCTCGTCAGCGACCCCGTGCACGCAGGGAAGTCAGAGTCCTCGCGCAACCACGACCTGCAGCAGGCGATCGAAGTGTATGTCGGGTTGCACAGCGCCGGCAAAGCACCCGATGCGGCCAAGTTTGCGGAGCAATACCCTCAAGACATGCGCGCCGAGATCCTGTCGCAGGTGCGCGAGTTCATGATGTTCGACGGCCTGCTCGGTCGTCAAGAATGGCAGGAGCCGGAAGCCGAGGACGAGGAGGGACGTGCGTTTGGCGAGTTCCTGATCCTAGAAGAGCTCGGCCGCGGCGGCATGGGCGTCGTCTACTTGGCCAAGCAGAAGTCGCTCGACCGACGCGTTGCGTTGAAGGTGATGGCCAGCGGGCTGACGCTAAGCAAACGCCACGTCGAACGCTTCCGCCGCGAAGCGATGGCAACCGCACAACTGAGCCACCGTGCGATCGTGCCGGTGCACAGTCTGGTCGAAGTCGACGGCGCGTTCGCGCTCGCGATGGACTACGTCGCCGGTCGCAACCTCGCCGACATGCTCGACGACCTGCGCCTCGCCAATCGAGAAGGCGAAGGCGTTGCTATCGGCACGCTCGGTCTCGCATCGGAGAAGGGCTACGTCGCCGAATGCGCGATGCTCGTCGCCGAAGTCGCATCCGCGCTCGCAGTCGCGCACCAGAACCAAGTCGTACACCGCGACCTCAAGCCGCGCAACCTGATGATCGACGATCGTCGCCAGGTGCGGCTGCTCGACTTCGGCTTGGCCAAGTCGCTCGATGCAACGCGCGAGAGTCTGTCGATGTCCGGTGAAATCACCGGCACGGCACACTACATGAGCCCGGAGCAAACGCTCGCCAAACGGGTCGAAGTAGACCATCGCGCCGACATCTGGTCCCTCGGCGTCATCCTCTACGAGATCCTGACGCTGACCCGTCCGTTCGACGGCAAGAACCTGCAACAGATCGTCTACGAAATCTGCTTCAAGGAGCCGGTGCCGCTCAGTCGCCGCAACACCAAGGTGCCGCGCGACCTGGTCACGATCTGCCAGAAGGCGCTCGAGAAGGATCCGGGCAAGCGCTACCAAACGGCCGCCGAGTTCGAAGCGGACCTACAGCGGTTCTTGCGTTGGGAACCGGTGCACGCGAAGCCAGCATCGACGTGGACGCGTGCAACCAAGTTCGTGCGAAGGCATCGCACCGAGAGTGCCTTCGCGGCGCTGGCCCTGATCGCGGCAATCGTCGTGGTGACGTTCCTGTGGACGCGCAATGCGATCAACGCCCGCGACGCCGATGCGTTGTTGTTGCGTGCGGAAGCGCGAGCCCAAGCTGGCGACTACCAGATGGCCATCGACTTGACGGACCAGGCGCTCGTTCTTCGCAACGACGACGCCACCCGCGAGCGACTTGGCCGCTACAACGCAGATACGCAACTAGTGGCAACAGTCGTTGCGATGAAGGTCACCAAGAGCCAACAGCAGCTCGGACATAACCGTAAAGAAGCGCTGCGGCTAGCACTCGAAGCGAATAGCCAGCGACCGTCCGCAATGACCCGTTCGGCCGTGCTTGAGGCACTCGGCACTGGCTCAGACGTGCACATGTTGCCGACGCAGCAACGCACGATCGAAGGCTGCTGGTCGCCTTCGGGCGAACACCTTGCCATTGGCGGCAACAACGGCTCGCTACTGTTCTTCCGCAGCGACGACGACACGAGGCCCCGCGCCCTGATTGGCCACGCCACGACAACCCCGGTTGCGGGCGTCGGGTTCGCCAACGACAACCGAATCGTTTCCGTCGGCGCCGACAACACGCTGCGATTCTGGCAACCAATCCACGGCAACACGCCGCAAACCGTGCAGTTGCCGGGCGCAGGTAGCACGCTCAACCTGAGCTTGGATGGCACACGCGCGCTGGTCACCACGTCCCAGCCGCCGCCAGCGGGACCACAACCCAATAGCACGTATCCACTGTCTGCCGCGCAGGTCTGGAACACGAGTGATGGAACCCCCGTCAGCGCACCGATCCCGCACCACAGTATGATCCTCGCGACCGCGATCAGTCCGGACGGGTCGATCGTCGCAACCTACGTCGGCGGACGCACTGGCGCGCGTCTTTGGCGCACCGACGACGGCAGTTTGATCGCCGCGTGTGCCAAACTTGGGCGCAATGGTACCAGTTCGTTGCCGCAGATCGCGTTCTCACACGACAGCACAGTCTGCGCCATCGGCACAGAGAACGGTTCGGTCAGTTTGTATGCGACCGACGACGGCTCGCTGCTCGACACGGTCTATCATTCGGGCGCCATCACGAGCATGGCATTCGATCCGAGCAGTCTCAGGCTGTTGACCGGTTCGCGCGACGAGACGGCCCGGATTTGGGACATCCGACGCACGCCCAACCAAGGCGAAGCGCCGCGCGTCGAAATCCGTGAAACCGGCATACTGCGCAACAACGGCCCCGTGCTCAACGTCGTGTTTGATGCGACCGGCCAACTCGCGGCAACTGCAACCGACCAATCAGACGGCGCGATCCGCATCTTCGACGTCGGCAGTAGCCGACCAAGCAGTGACCCGATCCATAGCTACGAAGTCGGTCGTGCAGTTAAGTTCCTGCGCTTCGCCCCGGACAGCCGCCGCATCCTCGGCCTCGCAGGCAAACAGGCGCTGGTCTGGGACTTTGGCAAATCGCACGGCGTCGTCACACTAAGCCAACCCGGCAAGGTGCCGTCGGTCACGTTCGCCAGCGACGGCAGACGTCTCGCGACTGCCGGCGACGACGAGATCCTGCGGCTGTGGCATTCGCGCGACGGCCGACAAGTTTGGGCGACCGATCCGTTGGGCAACCCACTCGAAGCCCTCTCGATCGATGCAAACGATCAGCACATTGCGTGTAGTGACGTCGGCGGCAGTGTGCATGTGCTTGCAATGCAGGACGGCAAGAAGCAATTCACGCTCGCAGGCAAGCATCACAAAGTGCGCGCCGTATCGTTCTTCGACAACGGCAGGCAACTGCTCACCGCTGGCTCGCCCCCGGATGCGCCGGAGAAGGGCCGCATCGTGGTGTGGAACGTTGCCGACCAGAGCGAACAGCAGTCTCTCACCCGAGATCGCGACATCACGTCCGCCGCGGTCAACGCAGCCGGCACGATGCTCGTCACCGTGGAACGCGGAGAACACTTTGCACGGCTATGGTCGTTGCCGGAACTTCAATCGCGCGGCAAGGTCGGCGAGAACGACCACAGCGACACGCTTAACGACGTTCGCTTTGCACCCAACGGCAACACAATCGTCACCGCAAGTTCGGACACGACCGCGTGCGTTTTCCACCTCAACGGCGAGCGCGTTGCCACCATAGAAGTTGGGAGCATCGTGCGCTTCGCGGCCTTCGCCAAAGACGGCCAGCAGTTGCTAACAGGCAGCATCGGCAAGGGCGGTACCGCGCAACTTTGGCGCATCGACGATGCCTCCGAAGTGCTGCACTTCATCGGTCATCGTGGCTCGTTGCTATGGGGCTCCCTTAATGACACGGGTGCATTGGCCGCAACCTCGGCGCAAGACGGCGCTACTTGTGTCTGGCCAACGGATCCTGTCGCCGTTGCCTCTC
>JBNMND010000053.1:0-23848 GCA_051274975.1 Planctomycetota bacterium
GGTTGCTGCAACAGGCACGCACCGAGAGTTGGATCTACGACGAAGCAAAGACGCAGGCGGATGACTACCTGAAGCATTCCGGTGACAACCTCGATGGCTTGCGAATCATGCAGGTCGTGCTGCGGGCAACCGGCAGCATCTCGGGCGAACTCGAGTTGCTTAACGGCGTCCAGGGCGATGCGACCCATCTGTCCTTCAAGCTGCAAGGTATCGGCATCATCAAGGCCCGCTTGGGGCTGTGGATCGAGGCCGAAGAGAACCTCAAGGAAGCGGCGCGTTTGACGCCCACCGATGCGCGCGCCCATGGCACGTTGGCGGAGTTCTACCGTTTGCGTGGCCGTAGTCGCGATGCCGTTGCGGCCGCCGCGCGCGCCAAAGCGACGCTGGGCACGGTGCAGGACGAAGCGCTGCGAGAGAAGATCGAGCGCACGATCATGAGTTGTCGTTTGTCGATAGGCATCCTCGCTGGCAATGGCAACCTGGCTGCCGCACCTGCATACGTTCGCGGTTGCATGCACTACGCCCGCGGCGACATGACGGCGGCAAAGAGCTCGTTCCAACAAGTTGGCACGGGTCCTGATGCAAGCGCCGCCCAACTGGGTCAGGCTGCGTGTCTGGTGAACACTGGTGCGTTCCAAGAGGCCTACGACATGTTCGTGAGCGTCGCGGATCAGGATCCCTTGTTGCGCCACCGCGCGATGACCGGTTTGGCGTTGATCTGCTCGCGGATTAGCGACTTCGACTCGGCGTTGACGTTTATCGATCGCGCGCTCGAAGCTTCGCCGAAAGACACCTACGCGCTCTACCTGAAGGGTCGCACACTGCGCCTGATGGGCCAGTTTGCTGCCGCAGAAGAGGCTCTCGCCGCCACGCTGGTACAGCACGATGACTTTGTGCACGCCATCGTTGAGATGTCGTTGGTGCAGTCCGGGCTTGCGAGTCAGGCTATCGGTGCCGACCAGGCTGGGTTCTTGATTGGCGCGCGCCGCTACATGGATCGAGCCGTGGCGCTATCACCGAAGCCGGAACTCGAATTGCTGGAGATGCAGGGTACGCGAGCGTTTTCTGCAGGCGATCGCCGTGCCGCTCGCGCAGCGTTTCAGCAGGCGGAACAGCTTGGGTCGTCCGACGCGTTGAAGAGCTACGCCAAGGGCTCTCTGTGTGTTGTCTTGTATAGCCGCGGTCGAGTCGAAGGTGCCCAGGACGGTCTCCAGAGGTTGGAGCGCGACGTTGGTCGAGACAGCGTGATGGGCAAATGGGCGGGCGACACGCTTACGGACATTTCCGATCACGCCCAGAAGGAGACCCTCGGGGACAGCTTTGATCGTCAGGCGATTGGCGATATTTGGACCCAGAACAACGACCTTGGCCTCAAGGGCCACGTTGTCGATGGCCGCATGGTGTTCCGTGGCAGCAAGGAGAACCGGTTCTCCCGCAACGGCGGAGCAGTGAGTGTCGAGCGCGCCAACGGCGTCAAGCCGGGCAAGAACTTCCTCGCGTGCTCGGTCACGATGGAGGTTGGCCCAAACCACGACTTGGGGAACGCAACCGTTGGCTTGGGGATCGAGACTCGCCAGGCCCGATCCGGCCGTTCCAACGTCGAGTTCTCGGCTCGCGTTGGAGTCTATAACGGCAAGGCATACGTCGAAGTGATCGACGGCCGCGACCAGAATGGAGCGATTCGCGTGGCCCCGGAATTGTCCGTCCCGCTGCGCACCGATGGTCCTCAAGAACTGGAACTGCGCGTCGAGCCGCGCACGGGCAGCACCAACAACAAGCATTTGCAGTTGCTGGTCTATCTCAATGATGCGCTCGTGCTGTCGCACGAACTCAAGCAGTTGAGTGGCAGCACCCAGAACGAACTGCGCACCGTGCTGTTCGCCGAAGGCGACAAGGGCGCGCGGGTCGACCTCGCGTTTGATGACTACAAGCTAGAACGCCGCAAGGGCAAGTGATTGGCATGAAGCACCACAAGCAAGACGGATTCACTCTCATCGAGTTGCTGATTGTCATCAGCATCATCGCCACCTTGGCCGCGGTATTGCTGCCGCGCATCATGGAGACCGGCGAGGCTGCCAAGCAGACGGAGACGGAGGCGACAATGCTCCAGCTCTACACGGCTTGCAATACGTTCAATACCAAGCACGGCATTTACCCGCCCGACGACTTCAGGCCCCTGAATAAGGGGGGAGCCGTGTGGAAGTCCGACAACCGCATGAACAGCGGCATCGAATCATTTCTCGTCATGGTTAGCCAGTCCAGGAAGGGCGGCACCGACCTCAGCGTCCTGCGCGACAAGATGATCAACACCGATGCGGATAAGCATGGCGCCCCGTACCCGCTGCTCGACGGCATGACCGAGCGAATGGAAATTGCGGATGGCTGGAAGACGCCGTTGGTCTACTTCACCAAGATCAACATGAAGAAGACGCAGATGGTCAAGCCGTCAACCGAAGAGGCGCCGGTGCAGGTCAAGGCCAAGAAGCGCGAAGACGGCACTTACTACGGGGCCAAGAGGTTCCAATTCCTCAGCGCTGGCAAGGATCTCATCTTTGGCACTGACGACGACATAGTTTGGCCGTCTAACTAGCCGCCCCGCAAAGAACCCGATGCAACACAACCTGCCGGATCGTCGGTCGCCCGTCTCACGGACGCCACAGTCGCGTAGCGCTGGCTTTACGTTGTTGGAGCTGTTGGTCGTGATCGGCGTGATCTCGACGCTGCTCGGCATCGGTGTCGGCTACATGGGCAAGACCGACCCGGACATGATTGCTGGTGCGATCCTTTCTGGCGAGCGTCGCGCCGCGCAGATGACGGCACGGGCCGAAGGCGTGCCAACCGAAGTGATCGTTCGCCCCGGGCTCGAAGGCCGGCCTGCGACTGTGCAGGCGCACCTGCTGCTGCCGGCGATCGTGTTCCACTTTGAGCCGGGGACGCGGGTGCGCGATGAGCGCATGCGGCCCGCTCTTGGCGGCGATGACGTGGTTGCGGGCCGCTTTGGCCATGCCCGTCGCTCGATGCCCGGAGACAAGGATTCCTTGGTTCACTGGGCGGTGGCCGAAGAAGTCGTCGACGCCCGCGATGGCTTTGTCATTCGCGTCGACCTCTACCTTGAACGTCGCGAGAGCTGCGTCGTCATCGACATGGCACCACTGCTAGAGGTGCGGCTCGACCAGAGCCTGCGGCCGGACGTGCGCATGAGTATGACGGCAGTTGGCGGCGCCAAGACTCGCAAGAGTTTGCAGAGCGAGCAGTCCTTGCCGCTAGAGCGCTGGGTCACCCTCGAGATTGGCGCTGATGGATCCGCTCTGTGGCTCGCCGTCGATGGCCGCGAGTTTGCGCGTACTGACGCCATTGGTGCACCGGAGCAGACGCCAGAGATGGTGCTCCATGTGTCGCCGACGAGTTCGCCGGTTCCCGGCGTGGTCGACGAGTTCCGCGTCATGGTGTTCGAGTATGCGCCGGCGCAGACGCTGCCCATGGAACTGGAGCCGACCGATACCTTCCGCTTCACCTACGACAAGCGAGGCGAGCCCGTTTCGTCGCCAACGATCACCTGGGTAGACATGGAGACCGATTCATGATGCATCCACCTGCACGCTCGGCTTCTGCTGCCGAACACGGTCTCGCGCTCTTGGCGGTGTTGTTTGCACTGACGCTGTTGATGTTGCTGGCGTTGCCGTTCGCGATCTCGATGAGTGTCGGCGCCGACGCCGCGATGCGCGATGTCGAGCAAACCTCAACCGAGCAGGCGTCCGCCAGCGTGGTTGCGCTAATGCTCGCGGAGGTCGCCTCGTCTCATCCGTCGATGGATGCCACGCCCGATTTCGACGGCCTCAGTGAGTACCCTCAAGGGGTGATACTGCCGGCCGCGTTCGCCGCGCTGGAAGAAGGCGGCAAGGTGTTGCTCGGCGGCGAAGTGCAGGACCTGCAGCGTTACGCGTCGCTCGATTCGATGTCGCCGCTGATGCTCGCCAACGCGATCGGCACCGCGACTCGATTGGGTCAGGACCTCGAGCCCGATGCGACCTCGATGGCCGTCGAAGATGCGACGGCGCTGCCTGACCAGGGCTACCTGTGGCTGGCCAATGAAGTCGTCAGCTACGACTCGATTGATGGCAACCTGCTGCAAGGCTTGCAGCGCGGCTTGTTCCGCGATCTCGGCTTTGCGGACGGCACAGAAGCAGTGGCGACGCGCGCTTTGGTGCTCGATTACCGCTGTGTGTTGGCGTCGATCTGGCCCTACTTCGCGCCCGATCGAAACGGCAAGCGTGTCTCTTATCGCAGCGAACGCGAAGTGTTGGATATCGGCAAGGCCGGACTCGGCACGTTCACGATGGGCGAGTTGGATGCGATTGATCGCGTCTTCGCGGTCGAGGCCCAATCCGAAACGGCGCCGACTTGGGGGCGCCCCGAGCGTGTCTTCAACGCGTTGGAAGGCGGCTTGACGCGCACGTTGATGGTCAAGTCGGCGGTTCACCTGAGCGCGGGCAGCACCGTGCGCATTCGCGACCTGGCCACCGGACGTGTCGAATACGGCATGCTGATGACGGCCTCGACGCAGCGACCGGGCCAAGCCCAGTTGCAGTTGCCGTCGGTGTTCCAGTTGGGCCTGCTGATGCCGGTGCGCGAGAACTTCGACCCGGTCGACACGGTGGTGGAGCCATTGATTCCCGCGCCGGTCAACATCAATACCGCGTCGGAGGATGTGCTGGTTGCCCTGCTGAGCCACGTGCGTCGCAGCGCCAGTCTGCGCATCAACCACAACAACGGCAACAGCCGCGCGACGGCACCGCCGAACATCAGTCCGACCGAGGCGCGCCAGTTGGCAACTGAGATCGCCGAGATGCGTGGCGGCCTGATGGTCAACGGCCAGTCGGTGGGCGGTCGTCCGTTCGAGAGCTGGAAGGATCTCATTGAGCGTTTGTTCGTGCCGAAGCTGGAAGCGTCCGGCGACAACACGACCCGCAGCAAGTGGGTCGACCTCTATCGGTGCATGCGAACCGGCCGTGACAGCGTGCTCGAGATGGGCACGTCGCCGATCTGCTTCAAGAGCGGGCCGTGGGTGACCTACCGGGCAGCCGCTAGTCGTTCGCGCAGCCTGGTTGCAGCTGGTGTCGTCGGTCGCCATGAGCGAACCGGTCTCGCGGCGGTCTTGCCCGGCTTCCGCATTGAACGCAAGTGGGACACGCAGTCCGCGTTTGAAGATGCGATGGTACTCGATCGCCGTTCGCCCGGTTGGGTGAGTGGGCCGATCAATCTTGGTCACCTGCAGCCGAGGCAAGCGGGCAACGATCCGAGCGCGCGTTACCTCGCGCACATCATTCCGCACGCCTACCCGAGTATGGGTCTCGGCGCGGCTCGCTACGCAGTCGACGACACAGCCGACTCCGGCATTGAGCCGGCCGTCGCGATGGCGCGTCGTCGCCGCTGGCCGAACACGCAAACGCCATTTGCCTTGGATTCGTTCGCGACCAACACGCATCGCCGTGGTCGCGACATCCAGAAGGAGGGGCCGTACGTGATGAACAACATCGGCCCGCAGACGATTGGCAGCACGCCGCCGGCTGGTGGCAACGGACGTCACGACCAGATTTCGTTCCCGTTCACGGCGAACGGTGGCTTCATGGGTCGCTTTGCGACGTCGTTCTGGTTGGAGCCGCAGACGTTGGCGAACACGGTGTTGTTCGACTACAGCGATGGGGATGCCGACCGCAACCGTTTCAGTGTCTTGGCACGTGACGGCAACTTGTTGGTCGAGTTGATCGACGAGGCGGGTATCGACCCGAACCCGAGTGAATCACCTGCCGGTGTGCAACGCACCGCGTCTCAAATCACGTTGCCGTTGGCGGAGCTGAACTTGCCGACTGACACCGCTGTGCACATCAGCGTTTCGGCGCCGACCGGTCGCCCGGCCGACATGTCGTTCTTTGTCGACGGCATGACGCGTGGCCAAGCCAAGTATCGCACCTACATGACGGGTGCGCTGCCGGTGTTCGACCCGTCGCTGCAGAACAACCGACGCATCTACGGCCAGGATCCGAGCATCCTGCCGGGCAACGAACAGTTCCTCAGCATCCAGGTGGAGAGCACCGAAGGCTTCCCGCCGGTTGGCATCCTGCGAATTGGCCTTGAGCTGTTCGAATACTCTTCGATCAACGGCAACTCGTTCGAGTGCAAGTTCAAGGACTCGCTCGGTGGTCGTGGCGCGCGTCAGCGCGCTACCGAACATAGTCCGCAGATCCCGACGGACGCTAATGGTGAGCCGACCGTCGACATGAACGATCCGCAGTTCAGTGGCACCAACCTCGCCGTGTTCCCGGAGCATCCAACCGGTTCGCTAGTTGAGCTCTACGGGTATGCCGCGCTAGTTGCCGAGGATACGGCGCTGATGGTTGGCGGCACGGCGCTCAGTGGTTCGTTGGGCGGGTTCGCCGTGGCGCGTGCGTTCATCGATAACCCAGACCCGATTTCGATCACGCCGCCGATGGGGCCGCCGATTGGGGTCGGTGTTGGCTTCGATGAAACCTGGAGCGGCGACCTGCAACTTGCCGACCCGATTCCGACCGGTGATGACCAGCCACCTGCCGCTGGCCAGACGGGCATCATCGACGCGTTTTCGACCGCCGGTGGCTACGCGCTGATCATCCAGGATCGCATTAGCTTCGAGCCGAACATCCCCGGCCAAATCGGTGGTACGCCGAGCGAAGTTGGTGGCGTCGAGTTGATTCGCTACCAGTCGCGCCAGGGTCACAAGCTGATCGGTGTGCAGCGTGCGCAGACGTTGCCCGGCCAAGACAACCAGATCGACGGCCAGGTCTACGACTCGACCGCGCGCAAGTTCGTTACCGACTTCAACAACAACTGGATGTTGCCTGATGGCCAGGGCACGTGGGACGACCTGCCGACGACCATCGTCTGGGTAGTGCCCGTGTCCATTCCGGTGCAAGGCGCGAGCACGCTTTGGGACCCCGCAACGACCCTGTTTACGGAGTGGGTGCAGTTGCTGCCGACTGGTGCTGACGAAGACACGGAGTGGGTGCGGTATGACGCGATTGCCGACAACACCCATCTAGTGCGCGGCAACCGTGCCGCGTGGAGTCGGGTCTACAGCGCGCTGACGAACGGCACTGGCCGCCGCACCGTGCAGGTCGGTCCGCTAGGCCCGAATCAGAGCGCCAACACGAGCGTCATCGAACCGCCGTGGCTGCCGGTGCAGCCATCGAATGGCTTCATCGGCTATACGCCACAGATCGAGAGCACGTTCCCGCAGATCTTCGAGGCCCGGCGCAGGCTCGCGTTCCGTGGTGACCCGTTCACCGGCACGTCGTCGCACCCGCAGAACAACGCCAAGGTGCTGCAGTGCCATCGCATCAGCATGCGTCGGTGGGGCAACTACAGCGCCTACAGTGGCCGCGTTGGTCGTCACGACCGCGTCGCGCTGGTGCAGGGTTCGGTTGCGAATGGTTCGACCCGCCCGAATGTTGAGTGGCACTCGGTCAATTGGCAGGCCTACAAGTGGACCTCAGACAACCTACAAGCGGATCGCACGCCCGCCGAACTGTTCGGGCCGTGGCCGTTCCAATTGATTGGCTTGCGCGCGGAAGTGCGCACGCCGTCGTACCTAGGTCCGCCGATGGGCACGGTCATCGAAGACCCGCGCATGTTTGACCGCATCGTCAAGTTCCCAAGTGGCGAACTGCCGGCCGCGTTTTGCGCCGAACCGAGCATTGGTGCTGGCACAGGTGGCGAGCAACCAATTCAGGGCGTCGTCGATGAAGTCGAAGTGATCGCCCACATCGCTCGGGATCTCGTGCTCGAGGAGATCATGGACGCGAATGCGCAGCAGCTCGAGGTCAACCCGCTCTACTACAACAACTCGGTTGGTACGGTCTGGGCCGGTCGCGACCTGAGCGCCGACTACCCGCAGAATGGCGGCCTGATCCAAGTTGACGACGAGGTGATGGCGTATTCGGCGCGTGCTAACGGCGTGTTCACCATCGCCCAAAACGGTCGCGGCTTGTTGAACACCGACGCTCGCGGCCACGACCGCGGCGCCCGCGTCAAGTTCCTCACGCACCGAGCGTGCGCGATTCTCACTGGCGGTGTTGGCGGCAACGAATCGGTGATTCCAGTGCAGGACGTCACCCCGATGCCTATTGCCGGCACGCTGTTGATGGGCCAAGAACTGCTGCACTACACGTGGAGTCGCAACAGTGCCAACACGCTCGAGATGCCGAACTGGTATCCGCCGAACAAGGACGGCACCGTCGACACGAGCACTAGTTCGGCGCGCGGTTTGTATCGCGGTCGCTACGGCACGCGGCCACAGGGTGCAAGCTCTGGCGAAGTCGTGATCTCGTGGCCGTTCCGCTACTGGGATCGCTTCGCCGAGTTCAGCGACGATCCGGAACTCGCCTACTCACAGCTGACGACCAACGAGGCGCCGGTGTTCTTCCGTGACCTGCAATGGCGCGAAGAGACCAAGGATTCGCGCGTGCAAGTCATCTGTCGGGTGCGCACCGATTCGCTCGCGCCATGGACGGCAGCGGCATCGGCATACCCTGGCCTGTGGGAGTTTGTTGGCAAGCCGGCGGATGGCATCGCGCACAAACTCAATCGCGGCGGCTCGCGTCTCGAGATTCGCTTCCAGACTGTCTACCAGCCTGGCTGTGTCGACCTGCAGGCGTTCACGCAGCATGGCTGGAAGACGTCGTCGCGGGTCGAAGACGTGCGCATTACCTACGAAGGCCAAGGCCGCATCTTTGACGAACAGGTGACGGCGCGATGAGCTACTCCGGTACTTCCTCGCAGCGCGGCTTCACGCTGATCGAACTGCTGATTGTCATGGGCATCCTGTCCGGCTTTCTGCTGATGCTGGTGCAGCTTGTCGACAGCGGCCTGCGCACGTTCCGCGATGGCGAGACCAGTCAGATGCTGGCTGATCGCAGTAGCCACGCGCAACGCATCATCACCGAAGAGCTGACCCAGTTGCGCGGCAGCACGACGACGCGCGACAGCGAGCGCGTTGAAGATCGCCTGGTCGTGCAGTTGCTACCGATCGGCTTGCCGATGGCGCCGGAGCTGAATCCGTCGCGTTCGCAGGTGCTGCGGGCCGCGGTGCACCTGCTACCCGATCGCGAACTGCGCATCATCGACAGCGCGCTGGTCGGCGAGATCCTTGCCGAAGATCCGACGATGCCGCCTGAGCAGGTTCGCGTCGAAGTCGACAAGCGGCGCATCAACGAACCGCTGCGTGGCGTCGGCAACGTGCTGATGATGGTCGCGCGCCAAGAAGGTGACGACGACGCGTTGGTCGAACTGCGCGTCGGTTGGTTCTTGCCCGGCCAGAAGTTTCCGGCTGGCCCCGATCGCTTGGCTGATCCGTTTGAAGAGATCATCCCTGGTTCCGAACAACTGCCGGGCAGTTTGCTGCGCGAGATCACCGAGCCCGTGCTGCAGAACCTGCTGCACATCGAGTTCTCGTTCTGGTCGCAAAGCACGAAATCGTGGAGCGGCAAGGGGGGCGTGCTCGGAAACATTCTCAGCCGCAGTAGCTCGAGTGCCGACCTGCATGCGCCTCAAGGCATCTGGGATAGCGCGCGCGGTGGTTGGCTCGTCGATGAGATCAGTGGCGGCGAGTTCGCTTTTGATGTCGGCGCGATGAGCGAACACGACACCAGCGACGACATCCACCCACACGCGATCATGGTGCGCTGCGCGGTTGCCCAGCCGGCGAACGCCACGCCAGAAGGAGTCCTCAATGGCTTCATCGCCAAGGATTCAAAGTCGCTCGAGTTGTATGACGGCACGTCGTTTCCCGGCGCGCACGATGGCGGCTTTATCAAGATCGACGGCGAGTGGATGCAATATGCCGAACTCTCTGGCGACCGCCTGATAGGCCTGCGTCGCGGCCAACGCGCGACCAAGGCGATCTCGCACGAGACGGGCACGCTGGTTCATGTTGGGCGTACCATCGAGTTCGTCGTGCCGATCTTGCACGCCAAGGATGATTGGAATGGTTAAGCAACACCTCAAGACGACCCTCAAGACGGGCGCAGCCGAAGGTCGCGAAGGCGGCTTCACGCTGGTCGAGATGATGGCGGCACTGGCCATCCTGTTGTTCGGCGTTACCGCCGTACTTGGCGCGCTGTCGTCGAGCATCAACCAACGTCGCACCACCGATGCGCGCCACGCGCTTGTGACGATGTGTGACCTCGCCATGCACCGCATCCAGAACGAAGCGATTCGATCGACCAACGGCGACAGCTTGCCGATCGATCTCGAGTTCGTTCCGCTCGTCGACCAGGAAGTGCCCGGGTTCCCCGGCATGACCTGGACTGCGACTGCCACCGCCGACGAAGACCGCCCGCAACTGTGGTTGGTCAAGCTCGAAGCCACTTGGCTCGATGAAGGCGAACCGGTAGTCGCGGAGTTTCTCCGGATCGTGCCGCGGCAACAGCCGCTGCGAGATCGGGTATTGTCCTATCGTAACGGCGGAGTGCTACCCCCCCGGTAGGCGCGACCAACGGCAAGCTGCAACGTTTGCCAAAACAAGCTCGACCGCACTCCGTCCATTCCTAGATGCGCCCCCTTGGTGATCTAATGCAACGCTTCCTAACTTCCATTCTGGCCACTGCGGTGGTTTCTCTTGCGAGCGCTTCGCTCACTGCCCAATCGGTGCAGCTGTCCGATGGTCGCATGCTTCTCGCCAGTGTCGAAGAAGCCACTGGTGAGGGCCTGCGAGTGCGGCGCCTTGACAACGGCGGCGTGCTGGAACTCCGCTGGGATCACCTGAGTACCGCCAGCGCGACCACGTGGAAGCGCAAGTTCGATTTGATGGGCGAGACGGAAGACGAGATCCTCGTTCGCGCCGACGAAGTCATCTACCTGAACAACGGCACGCGCCAGTCGATCATTGGTCGCATCATCGACGCCACTGGCGACCCGTTGATCGTGCAGGCCAAGGGCGTGCCGTATCGCGTGCCTCGGGCCAACTTGCAGCGCGTGCAGAAGGTCGAGGTGCCGGCGACGCAGGTCTTTACCAAGGATGAGTTCTACGCGGTCTACTTAGGCAAGCACGCGCCCGGCAACGAGGCCAACAAGCACATGCTGCTTGCTGAGGACCTGATCAAGTTCCGCGACTATGACCGCGCCTCCGGGCACCTGGCCAAGGCTGAGGAACTCGGCAACGCTGGCGATAAGGACAAGCTGGTCACGCTGATCGATCGCCTGAAGCGCTTTAAGGCGGCGGCCAAGGAGCTTGGTGTTCTCGAGCAGATCCAGATTGCCCGCAGCCGCGGCACGCAGAACTCACTCACCAAGGGCGTGGCGCTGGTCGCGAAGTTCGAAGCCGACTTCCCGAACACGAAACTCAAGACCGAGTTCGAGCGCGAGAAGGCTCGCTTCGAGAAGGCCCGCAGTCGCTTCTTCACGCAGCGCGTCGCCGACCTATGGCGCCGCAACATCCGTTCAGTCGCCGAGAAGCAGGTCGGCACCGAAGGATTCACGCTGCAAGCCGCGCGTGACTTCGCCGAGAACCAAATGGGCAAGGCGATCGTCGCTAAGCTTGAGAAGACCTTGCCGCTGGAGCCGGTCGAGATCGAGGAAATGTGGTCGAACCGCGCCAACTACTCCACCGGCAAGCGCACTGAGAACTTCAACTACGGCATTGGCTCGTGGGTGCTCGGCGACAAGGAAATCCTCAAGGACACCGCCGTGGAGAAGTCGCTGAACAAGCAGGGTTCGCAGAAGAAGCAGCCGGCCGGCAAGGACCGCGACATCGAGCGATTTGCCAAGCTGCTGCGCCAAGCGATGGAGCGCCGCCGCAGTGCCACGCAAGCTGGCACGGAGAAGAAGCAACAGACCGATGAAGGTTGGTGGCAGGACGCACCCAAGTCAGAACGAGTCAGGTGGTTGCGCGCCTACTACGCCGAATACAGCGGCCAGATGGTCGTCACGTATGCGTCGGCGCAGCAGTGCATCTCGTGCTACGGCGAAGGCACCACGCCAGAGGTTGGCGCTGACGGCAAGCCGGCGCGTTCGAAGTGCTTCTTGTGCCAAGGCACGAAGTGGTTGCGCGGCTTCAAGGCGTATTAGTGCCAGACGCGCGACGGCGTCCCTACATCGCCATCTTCGCCGGGCAGCTAGCGTTCTTGGTGCTGCTGCTCACTGGTTGCGCGGGTGGCCCGAATGGCACGGCGGGCAACGGTGATACACGCGATACGGGGCCTGGCGCGCCAAGTGCTGCGACTCCAGGCAGCACCAGTGATGGTCAAGACCCGTTGCCGGCCCCGCCGCCAAAAGTCTCGCCGCCCGTGGCCCCGGCCATGGCCGAAGGCCTCGGCCCGGAGATCCTGCTGCCGCGCAAGGATGCCAACGACGACGAAGTCGCCCGAATAGGGGACCTGGTCCTGCGCCAAAGCCATGCGTTTACGCGCTTGCTGAGCGCGCATCCGAAGCTTGCCCTGTCCGCCGTCGATCTGCTGATCTTCGACGTGTTGGTCGCGCGCCACGCCCAGGAATACGGCGTGCGCGTAGTTGAGACGCACGTGCTCGAACTGGCGGCCAACGAGGAGCGCGAACTGCGTCGGCAGGTCAAAGAAGAGCTCGCTGGGATTTCGTTCGCGGACTACATATGGCGCCTGTTCGGCATGCGAGAGCAGGCTTGGCAGTCGGTGGTACGTCTGCGCACGGCGCAACGGCTCTACCAGGGCTACGTGCTGCGATACTTGGCTCTGCGCGAAGATCGCGTGCAGGTGCGCTTCCTGGTCCACAAGGACCGCGAGATCGCGCAGGAGGTCGTCGACAAGGTCCGTGTTGGTGCCGACTTCGCGACCCTCGCCCTGCGTTGGTCAGAAGATGCCTCGCGACGCGACGGCGGTTTGTTACCGGCGTTTGGTCACGGCTTCCAGCACCCGGCAGCGACGCCCGCGTTCGATCTGAAAAAGGGCGACGTTTGCGAACCGTTTGAAGCGCAGTGGGGCGGCGAGCAGCGCTGGTTCGTAGTCTATTGCCTCGATCATCGACCCGGTCGCGATGTGCCGTTTGAGGCCGTTCGCGCCGAGATTGACGCCGATTTGGAGCGCGCGCCGGTGACGCCGTTGGAGACCACGGCCTACACGTTGCGCTGGCGGAGTGAAGAAGAGATCGAAGCTAAGGAGTCAGGTAAGTGACAGCGGGCTTTCGTTGCAGTAGAAAAGGCTCATGGACGACATCTCGCGTGAGTTGCCGCCGGATGAAACCGGCGCGACTCCGGTCAGCGAACGCCAGAAAGGTCCGGAAGAGTTGCAGCGGTTCGAGCTTGGGCACATCGGTGATGACACCGATGACGCGCCCCAGTTTGGGAACCGTCTTGCCGGTCTCGGCGCTCCTTTCTTGGCGGAACGGTTTCTTGCGGTGACTACCCCGACTACCTCAGCGGACAGTCCTTTGGACGATGGCCCGACGGATAGTCCCTTGGACGATGGTGGGCTTGATGGCCCTGGGGAAGAGTTGCCTTCGGAGCATGAGCAGCCCGATGTAGAGCAGGGCTCTGTAGAGGCTGGTAGTGATTCTGAACTCGGTGATTCTGAACTCGGTGATTCTGGCGGCGACAGTTCTGACGGCAGCGCCGAAGAATTGCCCCACGAGCCAGAAGCTCTGGTGACGGGTGATGTAGCTCCGGTGGAGGCGCTTGTCGAAGTTCCTGAGTCGGCGGAAGAAGTTGAGGTCCTTGAAACCGCGGAAGGCCTTGAGGAATCGGAAACCCCCGACGAATCGGAAGCTTCCGGGGATCCTGAATCTTCTGACGCATCTGACGACGAAGCGGCTGCCAGTGCAGGTGCGGTCGAAGCGACAGATGTAGAAACAGAGGTGGAACTGCTCGACGGTGAGCTTGCGGACGACCTAGGTTCCGAGATGGAAGCGGTCGCGGAGGAAGGCGCCGAGCACGAGACGGATGACAAAGCTGTGAGCGAAACCGCTGACGGCGAAACCACCGGTAGCGAATCCACTGTCGAGGGCCAAATCGATCAGGACGAAGTCGCTCAGAACGAAGCCGTTGACGGTGAAGTCGATGGAGGTGGGTTCGATGATGACGCTGCCCAGGCAGCCGTCGCGGCCGAAGCAAACACCGTGGAGCTGGACAGCGTCGACGATCTTGTCGACAGCGAGCTTGGCGAAGATGGTTTGCCGATCGTTCCCGACCTGACCGACGCTGCTGACGTGGCGCGCATGGTCTACGTGCTGATGATGACTTCGCGCGAAGGCATGACGGTGTTCCGCCTCGCCCGCGCCTGCAACACGAGCCAGAAGCTCGTTGAAGAGGGTCTCGAACTGCTGCAGAGCCAGCTGCGCGGCATTGGCCTTCCGGTTGAGTTGACGCGTGTCGGCGAAACGGTGCGCTGGATGTCGGGGGCCTCTGCGTTCCCGTATCTGCAGCGTCTGCGCGGCGTCAAGAAGCTCGAGAAGCTGTCGCCCGCCGCCCTCGAAACCCTCGCCGTGATTGCCTATCGCCAGCCGGTCATGCGCAGCGAGATCGAAGCGATCCGCGGTGTTAAGGCCGGTCCGATGTTGCGCACGTTGCTCCAGCACAAGCTGGTCAAGGTCGCCGGGCGTGCCGATGTTCCGGGTCGTCCACTGCAATACGGTACGACCCAGCAGTTCCTCGAACGCTTTGGCCTGGCTTCCTTGCAGGAGTTGCCGAGTGTCAAGGAGTGGAAGAACCTCGGCTAGGCCCGTGGTTTTCCGAGTTATTTAGCAGCGAGAATTGCTGGTGGTCACGGCTTGCTTTTCGCTCGCTGATTGCCTAGTCTTCCCGCCGCAAAAGTCAGTCGCGTTCGTCCAGTCTGGCCTAGGACCCTAGATTTTCATTCTAGTAACAGGGGTTCAAATCCCCTACGCGATACCAACTTGAAAGGGCTCGTCACGCAAGTGACGAGCCCTTTTTTTATGCATGCCTAACGCGGGCGTCAGGCTGGTTCGCGCCCCGGACGAATCCCTGTGGCATTAGACAGGGTGGCGCTGCACGGCAGCGAGGCATCAACTGCCCCATGCACTCTGGGGCGTTGCGGTGTCCGACCGAAGCCCGATGCTTGCCGTATTAAGAAGTCCGCCTTCGTCGCTGTCAGTGTGCTGCTGTTAGTCGGTTCGGCGGGTGCTCAGAGTTGGGTGCAGGTCCTACCCGCAAGCAACCCTGGGGTGCGTGCCTTTCATGCGATGGCCTATGACGGTGCGCGCGGCAAGGTCGTGATGTTTGGCGGCCAGGGCTAGGTGGCTGGTGCCTGGCTTGGCGATACATGGGGATACAACGGCGTCGACTGGGGGCAGATCGTGCCTTTGAATGGCCCGGGGTTGCGATCGCAATACGGCATGGTCTTCGACTCAAGTCGCAAACGAACGGTGGTGTTTTGCGGGGGACTGGATTGCCACCAACGGGGGCAACTTGCACTCGAACGATGTGTTCGGCTTGCCGACGATGGTGCTGGCGGCGGCGGCACTGCAGTTCGACTTGGCGATTCCGTCGCAGGTCTCGCTTCTTTGCAGTCGCGTTTACTTGCAGGCTTGCTGTTTGGCTCCTGGTGAGAACCCATGCGGATCATCGAGAGTAACGGCATCGATTGGCGGATCGGCAACCAATAGTCGCAAGGCTACGGGTCGTGGCGTAGCAGTGTTTGGCGCTGGCTAGATCCGCATTCGCTACTTCTCCAATGGCCTCGGCTGGTTACGCAATTCGCACGGTTGAGGGGCGAAGAACGGCGTTCTGTGGGCGCTTGGCGATTGCGGATTTGCATACTGCTCGCGGGCTCGAAAGAGCCGGTTCCGGCACGAATTCGGCTAGTTTTTCGCCCTGTGCGATATTCCCCTAAGTGGCTCGCCAAGGGGTTGTCTGCGCCTTGATTGCAAACGCGTTGCCACACAACCACGTTCAAAAGCCCGTCGATACGCGCGAAGTCAAAGGCTTCTGCTTCACGTTGGCTGCGCGTTTCGACGAAGCGACTGGTAGCGGGTAGCAGTGAATTACCCGCGTCCGTTCGACACGCGTTCCACGTTGTTGGGATGACGACTCGACCGCGGTAGTCGCACTGCAAAGCAGTTGCCAACGCCGGTCGTCGTTCCTTGCTAGAGCGCGCGTCGCCTACACGACAACCATAAAAACCGGGAGGTAGTCATGGCAATGTTCGATGGCGACCGATCGCACGTTAGTGCGGTCGCAGTGATTTCGTTCGCGATATGCATCGTGAGTCCAGATGAGTTACAGGCTCAATCGGCGCACCCGTTCGCGCTGCCTGTTAGCAGTCCGCTCTTTAATCTTTCGTCGATAGCTGCGCTTGTCGACGTGAACCGTGACGGTTGTTCTGACGTGATCGTTCCGGGCCTGTTCATTGGGGCGCGGCTAGCTGCGCTCGATGAAGATGGGCGTTCTCTGTCTACCAATGTTCTTGGGCCGATACTGACGACTGTGCCCGGATCGTTTGGCCTTTCCCAGATTGTGGCGATGGCAGGTGGCCGCTTGGACGGTGACAAACTCGACGACCTCGTGACGGTCAGTTCGAATGGCACGGTGCACTTCCATCGCAACTTGGGTTCTACCCAGCTCAATCAATCGAATTGGGCAACGGATGTCATTATTGACAACTTCAGTAACGCGTATCCGGCCGCACCTCCCTTCACGCGCTACGCCTTCCCAGTTGCCGAGGTCTTTGACTTCGATCTCGATGGCTTTCAAGACGTGCTGATTGGCGGTGCGCCGGTCGATCATTGGAGTGGTATTTCTCAACCAGGGTTCGTGTGCATCTACAAGGGTGACGGCCAAGGCGGATTCACGCCGCAGCGCTTCGACATGCCTGGTGTCGTCATTGATGTGGCGATCGCAGATCTCGACAACGATGGCGTGGACGAAGGTCTGGTGGTGCTGGTTGAGACCGGCCAGGTCGGTGTCTTTTCCTACGACCTGATACACCTGAGGTTCAGTGCAACGCAGCTTTTGCCCGTAGGACTTAATCAAACGATTGGGCCTGGTCGGCTGGTGGCTCTTGAGTTGGCAAACGTGGTTGGTGACAGCAATAAGGACTACATACTTGCGCAACTGACGGTCGGGCCGGGTGGCTCGAGCGCTGCCATCTACTACTACGAAGGTGATGGTCAGGGCAACGTGAACACGTCGTCTTGGGGAACGTTCATCTTGCCGCCCAATGTGAGCGGTATGAGCGACCACATCGCGTCGATTCAGGTAGCCGACTTTGATCGCGATGGTTTCGACGACATTGCGATGTTGCGTGGCTATACCCAAGGCCAGCTCACTCCATCCTCTCCGTCATCGACGTACTCGAATAGTGAAGTGCTAGTCGCGATGGGCCCGTCCTTGGCCTCGGCGGTGATCGAGTCGATTCCGTTGGAAGGCAGTCATTCGTTTGCGGATTCGCCGACGTTCATGCTGGCTCCGCTAGCGGGACAGGCAGACCAACTGCGCTGTATGGATCTTGGCGGGGATTCGTGCGTCGACTTGCTGGTCACTGGGTTGCGCACCGGTCCCTCTGGCAATCAGCCGGCGGTCCTGACGATCAAGAATACGACGCTGCCGCAGCTCGGCGACGCCCGTCAATTGAAGGTCGGCGATCCGTCTGGTGCGGTGGTCGCGCGGCCAGCTCGCATGGGGTTTGAAGGCGGCCGACCTGTGCCGGGTAATGCCTCCTATGCGTGCACGATCCAAAACGTGCAGGGCGGTTGCTTAGTCGGGCTCTTGTGGAGTTCACAGGCGATTCCCGATCTGTTTTCGACGCGGGGGGTCACGTTTCACTTGGGGCCACAACAGTTTGGTTACGCACTGATCGCATCCGGCACCCAGTTTAGCGATGGCTTCCATAGCTACCCGCTGCCGCTTCCGAACGATCCCGCGCTGATCGGCGATGTTGGTTGCTTCCAATACTGCTACTACGATCACGTGGCTAGCGCCTTTGGCGGCACCCAAGCGACGTGCATCTGGGTCGGAAACTGAGCGGACTCCGGCGTGCGCCAGAGTGATGGTCTGAACTCATGGTTTGCGCCATGCTGTTTCTATGCCACACACCGTCTCCGAACTGCTCGATCATGCATCGCAGCGCTTCGGAGCGCAGCCGTTCCTGTCTGTTGGCGACGACTCGTGCACGTTTGCCTGGTTCGAGCGGCAAGTCCGTAGCGCCGCGGCGCTGTTGCTGGCGCGCGGTATGCAACCCGGGGATCGCGTCGCGGTGTTGCTGCCACGCAGCACGCACGAAACCGTGTTCTTGTTGGCTTCGATGCTGGCGGGCGGCATAGCCGTACCAGTTCACGGCAAGCTGAAAGACGACCAGGTGCAGCATGTGCTAGAAGACAGCACGCCTCGGTTCGTGATCACCAGTCCGGCGAGAACGGTTGCGCTGCGCGACGCCGAAGTCGTATTGCGCGGTTACCAATTGCTCGATGTTGCTGAGGTGGATCTGCAAGCAACGGTGACGCATTTGGCTGGCCACGGTGATGTTGTTGCTGCGACAGATGACGGGGCGCAGCCCGCGGTGTTGCTCTACACCAGTGGCAGTACCGGCCAAGCCAAAGGCATCGTGCAAACCCAGAGCAACTTGTTGCTCGGCGCCCGAGTCGTCGTGGATTACCTCAAGCTTGGGCCCGCGGATCACTTGTTGGCATTGTTGTCGTTCAGCTTCGACTACGGTCTAAATCAGTTGTTGTGCGCGCTCCATGCGGGCTGCCAGCTGACCACCGCCGACCACCTGAGTGTGTTCGAGCTGGCGAGTCTACTTCTGAAGTATCGGCCGACCGGGCTCGCTGGCGTGCCGTCCCTGTGGCATGAAGTGGCCGAAGGTCTGACCTCGGGTTTGCTGACAGAGCAGCATGGCCGCTCGTTGCGCTACATCACCAACAGTGGCGGGGCGCTGCGCCCCGAGGATGCATCGGTGATGCGCAAGTGTTGGCCGCACCTTCAGGTGTTTGCGATGTATGGCCTGACGGAAGCCTTCCGCAGCGCGTTCTTGCCGCCAGTCGAATTTGACGAACATCCCGATTCATTCGGCTACGCAATCGATGGCGTGGAGTTGCTATTGGTGGGGCCTGAAGATGGACTCGTCCTAGAAGGTGCAGCGACTGGCGAGCTCGTGCACGCCGGAGCGCTGGTCGCTTCGGGATACTGGCGGCGACCCGATGCCGACGCTGTGCGGTTCCGGCCTGACCCGCGCGCTGGGTGTTTTGGGACGGTGGTGTACTCGGGTGACTTGGTACGGCGCGATGAAGCTGGGCGCCATTACTTCGTGTCTCGTCGCGACCGCATGCTGAAGGTGCATGGCCATCGCGTGTCACCTGACGAAGTCTCTCAGTCGATTGCGTCCATGGATGGTGTCGGTGAAGTCTGTGTGTTCGGAATCGATGGTGGGGCAGACGGCCATCACATCGTGCTGTGCTTTGCGGGCGACATTGATGACGAGGATCTGTTGGCCGCAGTGCGGCGTCGGTGTCGTGCGCGGTTGCCCTCCTACATGCTGCCAAAGACGTTCCGCGTGATGTCTTCGTTGCCGCATAACGCGAACGGCAAGGTGGATGAATCTGCCTTGCGCGCCATGCTCGCCTGATACTTTGCTCACCAATCAACCGCACATACGAAGACATGCATCGACAGCACCTGATGACCTTGTTGGCGCGCTATGCCGCTAAGTGGCCCGATGAATTGGCGCTGGTTGACCGCTTTCTGACGTTTGCGAACGATCACGAGCACTGCTTGTTGCGAACCTGCGGTCCCGGCCACATCACTTCCTCGGCGTGGATCCTATCGCCGACTGGCGACGCCGCGTTGCTGACGCATCACAAGAAGTTGGGCCGTTGGTTGCAGTTGGGTGGTCACGTCGACGGCGAGTCGCAGATCGAGCAGGCGTGTTTGCGCGAAGCGCAGGAAGAGTCGGGCATGCAAGCGTTCACCTTCGTGCCGTGGTTCGAGGGCGAGCTAGTGCCGATCGATCTCGACGTGCACGAGATTCCTGCGAGGAAGAACGAGCCACTGCATGAGCACTGGGACGTTCGCTTCTTGCTGCGTGCCGACGCCGGCCAGACCCTGGTGATGTCGGACGAATCCAACCAGCTGCAGTGGGCGCCGGTTGGAAGTCTGGCAGAGTTCACCGGTGAGGAGAGCGTGTTACGTCTTCACCGTAAGGCCATCGAAGTGCAACAATAGCGATATGGTGGATTCCTCCAGCGGCCAGCCTCAGTCAGAACAGATGGCCTCGAGCCCATCGCTCGCAACCGCGGTCGCGGTACCTGCAACGCGTGGCAAGCGGCGACGTCGGCCGTTGCTGCTCGTGATCGCCGCGGGGATTCTCTGGGTCGTTGGCCAGGGTCTTGGTTGGTTTGGTGCCGAGCCGAGTGGTGAGAAGGGCAAGGGCGGTGGTCTCGGCCGCGGCGCGACACCGGCAGCACTTGCGGGTGCCGGGTTGCCGCGTGACGCCGGTTCGAAGCTGCCGAACCCGACTCCCGGCGAGAGTGGTCCCCAGAAGAGTGATCTACCCGAGGGTCGCGACCAAGAGGCGGGCGCACCCAAAGATGGTCAACCCGAAGAGACGGACGGTCCGTCCAGTGCGGTCGCGACTGGTAGCGGCGTTAGTAACGCGCATGCCGGAGACGTTGGCGATATCGAGCCAAAGACTGGCGGCGGGGTATCAGCTGATCGATTCGCCAGCCTGCTATCGCTGCTCGAGAGCCATCTGTCAGCCAAAGAGCTGGGTAGTGCGTCGGCCACGCTGCAGCGCCTTCGCAATCAGGCGCTGTCGCGAGTGCAACGCGAGCAGCTCACTGGTGTCGAGGCACGCTTGCTGCCGCTGAACATGGCCTGCGAGAAACGTATTCTGGAGTTCGTGCAAGGTGGCGAAGTGTTGGCCGCGAATCGTGAGGCGGCCCAACTGGTCGTTGGCGGCGTGTGGCGCGCGACGCAACTACTGACGGCGGCTCCCGAGTTGGCGTTGGCTAGCAATTGGCAGGAATCGCTCGACGTCAAGGCGGCGACGGTGCCGATGCCGGCTCCTCTGTTGCGTAACCGCAAGGTGCGCGTTCGCTTTCGCGATGAACTCCGTGCTGGTGTCGTCGCGAGTAGCAATCGCGATGAAGTGACGGTGCGGTTGGTCAGCGCTGGCGGCCAAACGTATCCAACCGTGAAGGCTGTATCGTGTGAGCCGGCGGATTCGACTTCGAGTGAAGCGGTCGAGATGGGGCTTGCCGCGGTGCGCGCCGGTGCGCCGCGATTGGCGCGGCTTTGGATGTTGCGCGCCCACTTGCTCAAGGATGAACTGACGACCCGCGGTCAGAGTCTGCTCGAACT
The DNA here is from genome assembly GCA_051274975.1 of Planctomycetota bacterium. Lineage (GTDB taxonomy): Bacteria > Planctomycetota > UBA1135 > UBA1135 > UBA2386. Next base: position 21,311 of record JBNMND010000053.1, read on the forward strand.
GCTGCGTTAGGGGGCGTCGACTGGCGCGGCGTCTTGCTGCACGGTGCTCTGCGGCACGGTGGCCGGTCCACCCGGTATGGGATGCGAAGCGTTGCGGCCAAGTAGCCACAACACAGCGGCCATGAACAGTAGGCCAGCGGCCATGCTGATCGGCCAGATCGAAGGGCCGAACCAGAGGATCGGTAGGTAGCCGCATACCGCGCTCGCTGTCATCGCCAGCAACGCATACGGCAACTGCGTGGTGACGTGTGCCAACAGGTCACACTGTGAACCAAGCGAACTCAATACGGTGGTGTCGCTGATGGGCGAGCAGTGGTCGCCAAAGATCGCGCCTTCGAGCACGGCGCCGATCGACACGAGCATCAACGCAGTGCCGCCAATCGCTGGGCTGCCGCCAAACGCAGCATCGGTGCCGAGTTGGTGGGCGAGCACGACGACGTTCGGTAGCAGGATCGCCATCGTTCCGTAGCTCGTGCCAGTAGCGAACGCGATTGCGCCAGCGACCAAGAACAACAGGAGTGGCAAGGCCGCCGCGGTCATGGCTTCACGCGCCGCGGCAGTCAGATAGAAGCTGGTGCCAAGGTCGCGGCAGATGTGGCCGAGACTCCACGCCAAGAACAGGATGCCGAACGCCATGTAGAGGGCGCGCGTTGACAGCAGCGATGTCAGCAACGTCGTGCGTAGCGACATCAAGCGTTGCGCTTGGGTCAGTAAGATCGCGGTGAGCCACGCGCCGGCGGATGCGTAGAGCAATGCGACGTCGCTCTCGGCGTTGGCGAGCACTTCGCGCAGCCAAGAACCAAACGGCATCGCCATTGCTTCGGCGTTTTGGGAAACGGCGCTCCAGCCTTGCCATAACATCATCGACACGGTGCCGAGTACGAGCACGGCGAGCGGGATCAGGGCGTTGCGGGCGCGGCGCGGAGTGTCCTTATCCGGGTTGGCAACGCGTTCATCGACGGCGGCCATCGGCTTGTGGCCGGGCGCGAGCGGTTGGTTGAGATGTCGTGCGCGTTGTTCGGCGCGCAACATCGGGCCGAAGTCGCGGCGCATCACGATGACCATCACGACCAGCGCCAGCGCGAACCACGAATAGAAGCGGAACGGCAGCGACTCGAGGAACACCGAGAACGCGTCCGTCTCCACGTAGGGCGTGCCGTCGGGCTTGGTCACCATCGTCAACGGCGTGCGATACTGCGACATCTCGTAGACGACCCAAGTCGAAAACACCGACAGTCCGGCAATCGGCGCGGCTGTCGAGTCGACGATGTAGGCCAACTTCTCACGGGCGACGCGCACGCTGTCGGTGAGCGGCCGCATCGTGGTGCCGACCAGTAGACAGTTGGTGTAGTCGTCGAAGAAAACGGCGGTGCCCGACGCGGCCGTACATAGTTGCGCCGAGGTCGGTCCACGCACGATGCGCTGCAGCCGTAGTACCAAGCCGTGCACGCCGCCGTTCCTGGTGATGACGCCGACGGTCATGAACAAGAACACGACGAACGCGGTGATGCGCAGGTAGAAGTCTTCACAGACCGACCGCCGCCACAGCGCCTCGCCGAAGAAGTGCGCCGTGCCATCGACGAGCACGCTGACGGCGCCGGGGGCGACACCGAGTTGCGACGTGCCGACGAACGCTAGAGCTCCGGCCAGGCCGCCGAGTAACAGCCCGATCAGGACCTTCTGGGTCAGCACGGCGATGATGATCGCGAGCAACGCAGGCAGCAGGCTCCAGCGACTGGGGAACGCTCGTTCGAGGCGGCTCTCGGTGCCATCGGGCAGCGCCATGCTGGCGCGGATGCCTTCGGTGCCGACGTAGACAATCAGACCCAGCTTCGGCCGGGCCCCGGTCTTCTCGGGGTCGGCGTTGACCATTGCCCACTCGTCGCCCAGTCGTTGCAGTTCGCCGACGCGCCGTTCTAGTTCGACCGAATCTTCGATCGGCGGGCTGTGCTTCAGTTGCACCGCGAGTTCTGCCGGCCCGAGGTGGTCGTGCCACTGTTGTAATGGCGATTCCTGGCTCAGCAGCCATTCGCGCACCAGTAGGTAGCTCAGGTAGGGCTTGCCGTGCTCTTCGTCGGGGGAAGGCACTGCCACGAACGCCGCCATGAAGACAGCAGCAATCAGAAACCGGTAGCGTCCGCGCATGTGTAGCTAAGGGCTCAGTTGTTTTGGCGCGGTAGTCGCGCGCCGATTGGGATAGCTTCGCCGCTCATGGAGTCCGGTCAACTGCAACGACGTCTTGGTCTCACTTCGGCGGTCACAATCACCGTCGGAGCCGTGATCGGGTCCGGTATCTTCCTCAAACCGCTCAGCGTGGCGCAAGCCCTGCCGTCGGAGTCCGCGATCTACATGATGTGGGTCGGTCTGGGCCTCGTCTGCCTGTTTGGCGCGTTCGCGTATGCCGAACTGGGTGCGATGTTCCCAGAAGCCGGAGGCCAATACGCGTTCCTGCGGGAAGGCTGGGGGCGCTGCGTCAGTTTCTTGTATGGCTGGACGTTCTTCTGGGTCATCAACGCCGGCACGATCGCGGCGCTGGCC
>JBNMND010000054.1:0-23423 GCA_051274975.1 Planctomycetota bacterium
CGAGCAGAACGTCGAAGCGAAGTTGGGCTAAGCCAGCTTCTCGTGCACTCTAGCTGGAGTGCGCGGGTCGAGGGGCCACGCCCACGTGACTCGTGGCGCGCGCAGCTTGCTGTCGCGCGACTGCGGCGAGCATTTGTTCGAACCAACGCTGTTCGGTGTAGTCGCGCATGACTCTTGCGTGACTGGCTGCGGCAATCGTACGTCGCTCATCTTCGTGCTGAAGGTAGTAGTGGGTTAGTTCGACGCACTCTTCCAGCGAGGAGAAGCCGACGATCTCTTTGCCAGGCACGAAGTAGCGGTGCAGTTGTTCGGGGTTGTCGCACAGCTGGAAGACACCGTTCGCCGGCAGTTCGAGGAAACGCGTGTTGCACGGGCCGGTCGAGTTATGCAGATTCCAGCCGAGGCGCGCGCGCGGGTAGATCGCTGTCTGGGGTTCGCTGCCCTTGGGCCATCCCGGGCCGCGCACGTGCGCTTGTGGGAACGTGCGAACCAAGGCTTCGACGCGTTGCGCGCGATCGCTGAGCCCGAGGTCGCGTTCGCAGCACAGTGCGATGTCGAGTTCGCGTTGCCCGTTCAGGATCGATTCTTGGGTTATGCCGGGCGCGATGCGGTCTGGGCGCAACCCAGGGAAGGTTCCTTCTACATATTTGCAGCCCCAGGCGCGGTAGTCGTCGAGGCACGTCGGGTTGATCACCAACGCGAGGTCGAAGTGTGGCGCGATCGGTTGCGACAGTTGCGCGGAGTTCTCTGGATCGTCGGCGCTGCAGAAGACTGAGGTGCCGCGGAACTGGCGGACGAAGTCTGGATGCAGCATCGAGCCGCCGGCGGCGACTAGGATGTCGGCGTCACCGACTTCGTTCTCGAAGCGCTCGTAACTCGCCATCAACTGTGGATCGCGATTGCGGTAGCGATCGTCGAGTTCGGGGAACAGATACCAGTGCTCGCAAGGGATGCCAAAGGCGTGCACGTCGTTGCCGAGTGCATTGAGTCGCTGCGTGGCGGACTCTTCTTCGTCGATGCGTGCTTGTGAGTAGGCGGGGTAGACCCACGCAACCTTGGGAGTCTTGGCCTCGTGCCTGGCTGCTGTGGCAATCGCAGGCACGACGACCTGCTTGGTGGTCGGCTGCAACGCTCCTACTTGCTCCTGCAGGATGTCGTCTAGCGTGTAGCGCATCTGCCAGTCTGGGTAGTGCGCCTGTAGCTTGGTCAAGTCGGTGTAGTAGACGCGGTGATCGCCGCGACGTTCCTTGCCACCGAAGTGCAGCTCGGGCCGCTTGCCACTGATCGCTTCGATGCGGTCGACGCATTCGAGCAACGACGCCGCGTTTTCACGACCACCGCCAATGTTGTAGACCTCGCCAGTGCGCGGCTTCTGTGCGAACGCCCACAGTGCCGCAATGACGTCGTCGGCATGAATCTGGTCGCGCACCTGCTTGCCTTGGTGGCCGTAGACGGTGTAGTCGCCACCGACGACCGCGGTGCGAACGAGGTAGTTGAGGAAACCATGCAGCTCGACGCCACGATGTGCCGGGCCCGTTAGGCAACCGCCGCGGAACACGCCGGTGCGCAGCCCGAAGTAGCGACCGTATTCTTGGACCATGACGTCGGCGGCTACCTTGCTGGCACCGAATACCGAGTGCATCGTTTGGTCGATTGCGAACGTTTCGGCGATACCGCGTTGCAGTTGTTCGGACGCAAAGTCGAAGCGTGTTTCCAATTCAATCTGCGGCAGATGGTTTGGTCCGTCGCCGTAGACCTTGTTGGTGCTTAGGAACGTGAAGACCGCGTCTGGTGCATGTCGGCGGCACGCTTCGAGCAGGTTGAGCGTGGCCGATGCGTTGACGTCGAAATCATCGAACGGCCGGCTTGCAGCCAAATCATGACTTGGTTGGGCCGCGGCATGAATGACCAGGTCCAGGCTGCCCCGCGCGAACAGTTGCATGACCGCACAGCGATTGCGGATGTCGAGGTTGGTGTGACGAAAAGTCGGGTTGTGGGCTAGTAGGCTCAGCAGCGTGCTGCTGGTGTCGCCCTTCGGCCCGAAGAAGTCCGCGCGCATGTTGTTGTCGACGCCGATGACGTCACAGCCCATACGGCAGAAGAAGGTGACTGCCGCAGAGCCAACGAGTCCGCTGCTACCTGTAATGAGAACTCTCATCCGACAACCTGTGGCGTGGGCGTCACGCTCGGTGCGGAGCACGTTGTCAGTGCTTGGTCAAACATTTCTGTGAAGCCTGTGGCTCGGTGGCGCCAACTCCACTCACGTTCGGTTGTCTTGCGCAGTCGTCGCCCCATCTGAGAACGCGTTTCTGGATGCTGTTGTAAGAATAACAGGGCGGCTGCCATGGCGTGCACATTGCGGTCGATCAGCAAACCGTTGACGCCGTGTTGGATCAGTTCTGGCATGTTGCCGACGCGCGTGCTGACAACCGGGATGCCACAGGCTGCCGCTTCGAGACCTGGATTCGGTGTGCCCTCGACGCGGCTTGCGCAAACGTAGACGTCGAGGCCCTGGTAGAAGTCGCGCATCTGGGTGGGCGTGCGCATGCGGTCTTCGCGTGCGGCTAGGAGCAGTTCGAACTGGCCCGGATGGGATGCGTTGAGCAGTTGCACCGCTGGCTCAAGGATGGTGGAGACGCCGCGCATGTCGGCGCCAAAGTTGTCTAGGCTGCCGGCCCAGCCGATTCGCAGTGGTTGGTTGTTGCGTGGCGGCGCAGTCGTTTCTGCTGGCTTGAAGAACGATGTGTCGACCCCGTTGGGTAGGCAGAAGGCAGCATGGTCTGGCAGCAGTCCGCGTACTGCTGATTCGAGTAACTTGCTGTGCGTGAATACGTGAGCGGGCAGGCGCTGAAGTATCGAGAGGCCGGCTTCGCGCAGGTCACCTTCAAGTTCATTGTGCGAGCAGACTCCCATCAGCAGCTTGTGGCGGTTTTGCGCGATCGCCGCGCCGAGCCCGGCCAGGCTTTCCAGCTGTCGCCAGTACCAGATCACGATCAGGTCACTCCCGGCGAGATCGCTGGCCACCAGGTCCTGCTGATAGACGATCCGGCAGTCGTAGCGCTGCGGCAAGTGGCTAGCGAGATTGCGCGACTTGTGGTCGTGTGCCCATCCCTTGGCGTCTACGACCAACAACACGCTGGTTTGCTTCGGGCGTTGCAAGATGTAGACGGACCTGGGGATCACTTCTTCGCGACGGAACTCACAGACGACCTGCAACCCATGCACACTCGCAGCTTGCACGATGTCTTGCCGTGAATAGCGGTGTTTGTATTCGGAGGGCCTACGTTCGTGTTCGGGCTTGTTCCAGTCGCTGCTTAGCCAGTTGTTCTTGGGATGTTGATCGAAGGAAGCATCAATGGCATCGAGCACCAGGTAGCCATTGTTCTGGAGTAGAGGCACATAGGTATCGAAGAACCTCGGCAGCGAGAACTCGGCAACTAGGAAGGTCCAATTGACGGAAGTGATGGCCGCGAACTTCTGGTCGGGGATGCCATCGGGGTTGAGGCCGTTGTCGACCCAGACGCGTGGTGGCGTGTCATGCAAAGATTGCAGCTCGTGCATCGAAGCAATGGCGGTCGCGTCGAAGTCGAAGCCCATCAGATTGCTCAGACCCTGTTCGGCCATGTAGATCAGGTTGCTGGCGATTCCGCACCCCACATCCAGAAGCGGCCCGTCCGATGCGATGCGGTCGGCCAGCCAACTGTACGGTTCCGTTAGGTCCCAACGCTCTGCTCGATTTTGGTGCGAGTATGCGTGCCACGCCTGGGTGCCGTTGCGTTGCGTTGCGCGCAGAACCGCCGCTGGCGAAAGGTGCACACTGCGGTCTCTTTGGGAGAGGCTGCGTTCGAGCACCGGGTGCATGTTGCAGCCGCTGACTAGCCGCTCTGCAACTGCAGATGATTGCGCTTCCGCCATCGTCATAGGCACAAAGCCAAGGCTCTGGGCATACGCCATTGCCGCCCCGAAGTCGTCGAGGTAGCGCTGGACCTCCGCATCGGTCTGCGGGTAGGGCGATGCCGCTGCGAGCAGTTCGACGTTATGGAACATCATGCACAGCGGTGCATCGGCTTCGGCTGCGACCGCGTCGATCAGTTCGATCATCTGTTCGCGGGAGCTATACCAGGGACGGAACCACGTTGCGTTGTCGGTGTCGCCTCGGATGGTCACTGGAATCTCAAGGAGTGCTGAGTTACCCGCAGCCATCAGGTCGCCGTCGGAGCTCACAAACCACGAGTCGTTGCGCGCGGTGCGGAAGTCGGGCTGCCGTTCCCCGTGCTGGCTGGTCCACTGCACCAACGGCGTGATCGAACTGTCGCACAGGTAGCCCAGTTCGAGCAGGTGCGCACCAGTGCCAGGGCCGATGCCGAAGCGTCCGGCGCGGAACGAGCGCGGCGCTCGGCCGATTTGCTGGCGGAACAACTCGGTCAGGGTGGCGAGCTTGTCTCGCTCCACGCCCGCGTCGTATTCACATTGCATGTCGTCGGTGCGCACGCCGGCGAAGTGTAGCGATGGCAACGCGGGCGCCACGTATTCGCCATGCAAGTGCGTGCCCAACTCACAATCGTCGAGTGTGCGGAGCATTTGTACTGACGCTGGGTGGCAGAGCACCTCCGGGCTCAACAGATACGTCGGGCGGATGCCCAGCGTGGTGCACAGCGGATGCAACCGTTGGCCGATGCCGACGTCGACGCCCACAAATGACAACGGGGAAGCCGTGCGCCAATCCGGGCCTTTGTCGCATTCGACATCGATCGTCACGAGCAGCGGGCGACGTTTCATGTCACGACCTCGTTAGGTTGTTGCCAGACGGTTTTCAGCCCGTTCGCCTGCAGCATGGCATCCATCGAGCGACGCAGCAGATGCCAGCGATGCAGGAAGCGCGTCGCGTCGAAGTCTTGGTGTAGTTGCTGCAGCAACGTGCCGGTGGTGCAGCTGTCAATCGCATGGAACGGCAGGCCCATCAAGTCGCAGAAGCTGCTGGTGCGCGTGTCGGTGCCAAGCAATACCGCGGGAATGCCATGCGCCAGGCAAAGCATGTTCCAGTGGAGGCGCAGGCCGATGCTGGCTCGCACGTGTGGTAGTGCTGCGAGCAACGCGTCGGCTTGCCACTGCGGGTCGGCACAGACTTGCAGGTGGTGGCGGTCTGCCAGCTGCTGTGCTTGCGGCAGGTCGTAGGGACTCTGCAATACCAAGAGCGGCGACTCGGCGATGCACAAGTGTTCGAGGATCGTTTCGGATTTGCTTGCCTGGATCTCCGGGACGTGCAGCAGCCGCTTGCGAAGTGCCAGTGCGACCTGCCCGCTGCGTGGTGCGAAGTTCGGCGCGGATACGTTGTGGAACAGAACGGGACAGCCCGTGAGTTCGACATTCTGGATGCCCAGGCTGCGCACGAAGTGATACGCCTGCGGATCGCGGGCGCCGGCAACTTCGCAACGCGAGTGGATCTCGCGGACGATTGCGATGCCGCGCGCGTCCATTTGGATCGATTCCCCAACGGCTGTGCTGCCGCCAACGCCAAGCGGCACGATCGGGATTCGCAACCTTCGCAACGTCGGCAGGTCGAGCCCGCCGGCGAACACATTTTGGTAGAGGTTCGTGCCGCACAATAGGCCCATTCGGCAGGCGTTGGCCCGCTCGATCTCGGCATCGGTCAGCGTCTGCACGAGCGGCAGGCGAACGAACTCTTGTTGCGGTAATAGCGTGCGAATGGCGTGCTCAATGAGCGCGTCGCCCGAATTGTCTCCGGCGACGCCGGCGGTGAACAATGCGATGGGGGCGTTGCTGTTTTGGCACGACGCTATGCCGGTGCCTGGCTGCGTTGCGTGTGGCTGAGCAGGCACGAGAACATCGCGCGGTTGAAATGAGATGTGGTAGAGGCGCTCGTCGCGGCCGATCTCTTGCAGCGAGTGCATGACGCCGCCGCTGCGTAGGATCTCGTGCTCGACGTCATCGAGACCCATGGTGCTGTTCCAGTGCTGCTGCGCACGGCGGTGTGGGTCGCGACAGTCGTTGTAGCTAAGTACGAGATGGCGGCAATTCTGCGAAGCCCATTGCAGCACGCGGCGTGGATCTGGCAGGTATTCCAGCACGCCAAGGATGGTGATCGCGTCGCCGTCGATCGATGGCAGACCTGTGGCAAGGTCAAGCACCGTTGTATCAGGTGTGCGCTGGATGCGATCGAACGGGCGGTAGTCGATGCCGTTTGGCAACATGGCGCGAACGGTCTGGTTGCCGCAGCCTAGGTCGAGCAGGCGGCTGCCCGTCGGTAGGTTGATGGCTTGCAGCAGCGTCGCTGCTTGCTTCGCGCGTTCTGGCCATTGCCCCAGTTCGACGCCGTTGTTGAACTCGCTGAGGTTCTCGGCGTCGGCGCGGCACGCAGAGAGCGCCGTGCGCCACGCAGTCGCCCACTGAGGTGCGACGTGTTGCCAGAGCCTTGTGGCCACGATGTGGTTGGCGTTCTTGCGGCCAGCTGCACGAACGTGGTCCGGGTTGCAGGCGGCCCACTGCATCGCGGCGCGGAATGCGGCCGGCGTGCGGTCGACGATCAGACCGTTGACGCCATGCTCCACGAGTTCAGGCACGATGCCGACATCGGTTGCGATTGGGAAGCAGCCGTGTGCCATCGCTTCGAGCAGCGTTAGCGGTTCGCCTTCGGCCGTAGATGCGATCAGTAAGGCATCGGTTGCCATGTAGAACGCTGGCATTTGTGCGGCGGTCAATTCGCCGCCAGCGACCAGCACTTCGAAGTCGTTGCCAGCTGCAGGGCGCAGGATGTCGTGCAGCCCCTTGCACGGGTCCTGCGCGTTGCCGGCCCAACCAAAGCGGATGTCGCGACTGCTCGACGATGGTGGTGCGGGATGTTCTGCGCCGTTTGGGCAAAACAGCGTCGTGCGTATGGGGGCTAGGATGCGTTGCAGGCGACGGCTAGTTGCCGTCAGCGTGCCAGCGTCTGCGAGATGCCTGGCGGCAAACTCCGGCGGCGTGAGGTTGCCGTAGGCGGGTTGGTTCCAGCGGTGACTACTGATTTCCTTGACGATCTTCTCACGCGGAAACGTCCACTGCTGATGCCAGGTCTCGCCCCAGAAGAACACGTGCAACAGGTCGCATTTTGGCGCGGATGGTTGATCGACGACGTAGAGAATCTCGAACGAAAACTGGTCTTCCAGCGCGTTCTTGAGCGCGTGGGCTGCGCGGTCGTAGGCCCACCCCGGTCGATCGACGAGCAGCGCGATGCGAGGTTTTGGCTCGGGCATCGTTTGCTTAGGCATCGCTCGCCTCCTTGCGCAACACGCCGCACCACGATCCGAGCAGGTGCTGGATCTCGCCAGTTGGCCGCACTTCGTTGTAGAACTGGCTCACGCCGGCCATCGAGCTTTCGATCCATGGATGCACTTTTGCCAGCGATGGGCTGAAGTCGTGCCACACCAGGAAGCCACCAGTACCCAAACGCCGCCATGCCTGTCGTGAGTCTGCGTACACAGCCTCGGCATCGTGGCACGCGTCGACGAATGCTAGATTCAGGTCATCCGGAACGCGATACCAGTTCCAGTCGAGGGTGTTGGCGTAGAGTTGGCGGATGTTGCGAACGCCGTGGTCGCGCGGGTAGCTACCGATTTCTTCGCGTTGCAGGATGTGGGTGATGTGCACGCCCGCTTCGACCGCTTGCTCCGGGAGCATGTTGACGGTCGTCACGATGTTGTGGCCAATGTTGGTAGCGAGCTTGAAGGCGCTGCGGCCGTGTGAAGTTCCGAGGTCGAGGCACGGACCGGGGTGGCTTGCCGCGAGGCCGCACAGGACTTCGGCGTCGCGACGCTTGCGGCCATGGTGTTCGCACTCGTTGTCGATCGTGTCGAGATCGTCTTCGAGCAGCACGCCGGGGTTGTGCATGCCGAAGATCTGCAGCAATGCCGCTTGATTGAGATGCGTGCGAACTGACAGGCCGACGCGATCGCTGACTCGGTGGGCGAGCACGACGAGGTCTTCCGCTGATGCCGGAAGTTCGTTCGCGAGCAGGATCGGTTCGCCGCTGGTCGCGTGCGTGATCACCAATCCTTCGAGCTGCATCATCGGGATCGCCGATGCAATTGCCTCGGCCGGCAGCGCGACTGCGATCACGCCGCCTTGCTTCAGGCAGGATGTGGCGGTGGCCAACGCTTCGTGCAGGTCGTGGCTCGCGCGGTGGCTGACGTAGACCAAGTCGAACGCGAGGTTCGCCGGAGGCTGCTGCACGACTTGCACGCGATCCTGAAAGCTGGCTTGCGCGATGTGTTGTGCGGTGGCGGCACGGGCGTTCGCATCTGGATCGCAAGCGATCAGAGGCACAGGCTTGTTAGCCGCACCGGTGCGCGCGGCGAGCAGTAGCGACGACCAACCGGCGCCGCAGCGCAGGTCGAGAATCGCCATGTCGGCGCGTACATGCGGCAACACCGCCCGGGCAGCCTGGGCTTCACGGGTGGGGTCGAGAGGGGGTGCGACAACAGTCGCCTCGGTGCGCAGCTGGGCCGAATCGATCATGCCACCGGTGTTATCGGGGTTTTGCGCCCCTGGCTTGAGCCGGGCACGCCTTGGCTGCCCCTGGGGGATCGGGCCGCGGAAAGAGGCCTGAACCGTGGGGGGCAACGGGCGTTTCGGCGACGATGGATGCAATGATGCGCATGGCTTTAGTGGTTGCGCTGTCTGCCTATGCGGCGGCGCAAGTTTCGGTGCCCGATGACCATCCGGTGCGTTTTGATCGCACCGGGATCGCCTGGCAGCTGCCGTTTACCAAGGCGGCAGAATTGGCGGAAACGTCAAAGCACCTACTCGTGATCAAGCCGGTGGCGTTCGGCACGACCGAAGAGGGCTGTTGGTGACCCGCTGCTGAGGTGCTCCGGTCGGGGCCATTCAGTGATGAGCGCGTTGTTGGTTTGCTCAACGCGCGCTTCGTGCCGGTCTACTTTGATCTCGGCCGCGGTAGTCCGGCGGCGGACAAGGATGCTCGCAACTTCGTCGTCAAGGCGCGCAAGGAGTTTGGTGGCCGGTCGGTGTCGACGCCACCGGTGTTGATTATGACAACCGATGGTGAGGTCGTTGCCGAGATCAGCAACTACGCGACCGAAGCCGAGATGCTGCGCGGTCTGCGCAAGGTGCTGAAGGAGCATCCTCAATACGCCGGGGAAGCGGCGGCCGAAGCGAAGTGGTCGCGGCTCAAGCAGGCGCGTGTGCAGGACTTTCTTGGCAACGATGGTCAGGTGATGGACTTGCTTGGCGGCGTCGACGGCAGGGCCAAGTGCACGCCCGAAGAGACGCTGTTCTTGGCGCAAGTCGCGCGTCGCGGTGGCAGCCGCGAACACGCTGTCGAGTTGCTTGACTCATTGCCGGTTGTGCTCGCCAACGAGGTAGCGATGGAGAAGGCGTTGCTGTCGTGGACCAAAGGCGATTTCGCGGCGATGGTCAAACCACTGACGGACTATCCCAAGGTTGGCGCACGCGCTGCGGAAGCGGCGTACTACGCAGGCCTCGCACAGTTCCATCTTGGCGAGGCGAAGCGAGCGCGCGCGACTTGGAAACAGCTGGTCAAGGCTCATGGCGATAACCGCTGGAGCTATCGCGCCGATTGGGCCTACACGCAGACGACCAACAAAGGCAAGGCCAAGCAGCGGCGCGCGTTCACCACTGTGGGGAACAAGAGTTTGCTAGGCAGGCATGGCTACATGGGGCGACAGAACCCCGACTTGGCGGAGCGCTAAGCCAATCACGTGCTACATGCCGGCGCCGATCGGCTGGTCTTGCGTGCGCATCTCGATGTCGAGCGTCACGGTGCGCGGATCGTCTGGAAGGCCGCGAATGGCCGTTACTCGCACCATGTCGCCGGAATTGCGGCTCGACAAGACGAGCGGTAGCTCGCTGTAGGAGCGCACCGGTTGGCCATCGATGGCCACGATGACGTCGCCGTATTCTACGATGCGGCGATCGTTGCGGATCTTGAACGGCCGCAGTCCAGCGGCGCGCGCGCCGTAGCCTTCGACCACTTCGGTGACGATCGCGCCCGAGCGGTAGCCGAGACTCGGATCGAGATTGAGGCGTTCGAAGTCCGTTCGTACGCCGAGCAACGCGGTCGTCGGTTTGTTGGCGATCAAGCGCGGCACAACCAAGTTGACGACGTCGACCGGCACGGCAAAGCCGAGGCCGGCGTTGGCACCGCTGGGCGAGTAGATCGCAGTCGTGACGCCGATCAGTCGGCCGGCACTGTCTAGCAGTGGTCCGCCGGAGTTGCCGGGGTTGATCGCGGCGTCGACTTGAACCAGGCCGCGCATCACGTTGCCTTCCTTCGACTTCAACGTGCGGTTGATTGCGCTGACGATGCCCGTCGTCATCGTCTGGTCGAAGCCGAACGGGTTGCCGATGGCGATCGTGGTCTGGCCGACTTGCAGGTCCTTGGAGGTGCCGAGTGCGAGCGGCTTGAGGTCGACACCACTGGCGCGCAACTTCAAGATGGCGAGGTCGTGAGACGGCGACGAGCGCAGCACATCGGCGAGGTAGTTGTGACCGTCGACGGTCACCATCACTTCGCGCGCGCCGGCGACGACGTGATGGTTGGTGACGATCGTGCCCGCGTTGTCCCAGACGAAGCCGCTGCCTGATCCCTGTTGCTCGGTGACGCCCGAGTAGGTGCGCACGAGCGACGTCGTGCTGATGTGGGCCACCGATGGCGAAGTGTTCTGGAACAGTTCCACCAAGCTGGCCTCGTATGGGGCCAGTTCGCCGCGCGGCGAGATGACTCTTGGCACACTGCTGGCTGTCGGGTCAAAGACGCCAGTGCGGTCGAGCACCAGGTAGGCCGCGAGTGCGAATGCGGCCCCGGCGAACAGCAGGGGCAGCGGGCTTTGGCGTTGGGGGGTGAACGGCGTGTAGTTGCTGCTCATCGACGAACTTGAGGTGGCGGCGGGTGGTGCATCGGAGGTGGCGGTCCGCTACGCGGTGCCGCAGTAAGTACACTGGATAGAGTCTACTCGGTGAATAGAAACTAGCGTGCCAGAGTGTGACGGGAACTTGGTTGCTTGGCAGTCGACATGGGGGATTTGTCCCTGACTGTCGGTCGACTGCTGGGCGCAGGCCTTCTGGGATGCCGCCGATTCGCTGCCAAGTGCTGCCCGGTTCTTGGCAGGGGGCGCTGATTCGCGCCCTTCGGGAGTCGTGCCAGGACTGCATGTCCCGGCGACGCCTCTACCGGCGATGTCTCTACCTAACTAGGCGCGAGTAGCGGTAGTAGGATTCCAGCGACAGCACCGACATCGCGGTCGAGTAAACGCGTCCACCTTGCTCGCCCCATACGCCCGCCGGATCCCATGAACCGGCCTGGTTGCCTACCTTGAATTGCGTGGGCAGCAAGGCAGCCTTCAGGTGCATGTTCCATGTTTTCCAGTGGTGACCACCAGCTTGGAACATCGCGTGAGAGCCGTAGTACCAGTAGTAGTGGTCAATCGTGCCAGCCACGGTGTCCCAGCGCGGCGGCTTCGACACCAGTAGGTTGGCGGCGTCCTTCATGATCGGCTTGCTCTTTGGGCTTTGGCCGATGAAGTAGCGGCAGAACAGGCCCGCGGCGGTCAGAGTCTCGCACTTGTCGATCGGGAACTTCGTCGAGTGGTCGCCCGGCATGCGCGAGCTGCCTTCGCCCTGCTTCGTGTAGCCGTGGCGCCCATCGGGCGAGGTGAGAAGATCAATGTAGGTTGCGCAGAGCTTGATGGCGCCCTTGTTGACCTGAAGGTCGAAGAACTCGGCGGACTTGTACGCCATCAAGCACCAGGAGGTCACCGACAGGTCGTTGTCGTTGTCGCGCGGCTGATAGCGCCACACAGAGTAATGGTTGCGGTGGCTTTCGAGGTAGTTGATGCCCTTCTGTGCGGACTTCTTGATCAGCTTGTAGTCCGACAGGCCGTAGGCCTCGCACATCGCGTAGGTCGCAATGGCGTGGTCATAGATGTAGTCGTGCGACGCGTTGCTGCCAAAGCGACCGTCTTGTCCTTGTTGGTCCCTGAGCCACTTTACCGCGAGCTTCAGTTGGTTCTTGTAGGGACCGGCGCGCATTGTGCTGCCGTCGCCGAGCATCGCCAACATCGCGAGGCCGGTGACGCCGATGTCGTGAACCGCGCTGCCAGGACCATCGCAGGCCGTGCCGTCCGTATCGTGCTTCATGAACCCGTCGGCATCCCACCGACCGTTCTTGTCTTGGTGCTTGGCGAGCCAGTTCAGGCCTGCACCGATGGCTGTCGCGGTCGGCTTGTCACCGCCCCTGCCACCACGACCTCCACCACGACCGCCGTACTTGCCACCGGCACCGCCGCCGAGGCTAATCGCGGCGTTCCACTGATTGGTGTCGAAGGCCGATTCCTTGTCGGCACTTGGTTTGACAAGGATCGGCTTGGCGCCAGCCGGCTTGCGGCGGTCGGGCAGTCGATCCATGCCAATGCCGGCGGCGGGAAGTCGGGTCGCGCGTCGAGTCGGCGCTCCAGACGGGATTGCCGCGCGGCCCTTCAGTAGCAGTGTGTCGACGTCGTACTGGAAGACCCAGTCGCCGCGCACGATGAACAGATACTGCGAGGTCGCCAGCATCGCTGGTTGCTCCTGGCAGGTGAGGCTCGCGGTGAGCAGCGCCGGGGCGAGGAGGGGCGGGGCTGCGGCAAGTCCCGCTGAGATGAGTGCGCGAAGGATCATGGGTAGGCTCAAGAGTGAAGCCCGCCGCAACGGCCGTTTTCGCGTACCGGTTCAGTCAAAAACTGGCTTGATGCGGCCGCGATACGAGTTGCCGCTGCGAGCGGCTAAATCGTGTGCTTCTGCCCGGGGGATGCCCCGTAGAACGCGCGCTTGCCAGGCGGAAGCCCTGGCGGCGAAGCTAGCGAACTAGGCGCGTGTAGCGGTAGTAGGCCTCGAGCGACAGAATCGACATCGCAGTCGAGTAAACGCGTCCACCTTGCTCGCCCCATACGCCTGCTGGATCCCAAGAACCGGCTTCGTTGCCTTCTTGGTGTTGCGGTGGCAGCAAGGCCTCCTTGAGGTGGGAACTCCACTTCTTCCAGTGGTTGCCACCCGCTTGGAACATCGCGTAGGTGCCGTAGTACCAATAGTAGTGGTCAATCGTCCCGGCCTTGGCGTCCCAGCGCGGCGGCTTCTTCACCAATAGGTTGGCGGCGGCCTTCATGATTGGCTTGTTCTTCGGGTCTTGGCCGATGAAGTAGCGGCAGAACAGTCCGGCGGCGGTCAGGGTTTCGCACTTGTCGATAGGGAAGCGCGTCCCGTGGTCACCCGGCATGCGCGAACTGTTTTCGCCCTTCTTGGTGTAGCCGTGACGGCCATCCGGCGAGCTGACTTGATCAAGGTAGGTCTCGCAGAGTTTGATGGCGTTCTGGTTGACCTGAAGCTTGAAGAACTGGGCAGACTTACACGCCATCAAGCACCAGGAGGTCACCGACAGGTCGTTGTCGTTGTCGCGCGGCTGATAGCGCCACACTGCGTACGGGTTGCGGTGGCTCTCGATGTAATTGATGCCCTTCTGTGCGGTTGACTTGAGTATCGGCATTCCCGACAATCCGTATGCCTCGCACATCGCGTAGGCCGCAATCGCGTGGTCGTAGATGAAGTCGTGCGACGCGTTACTGCCAAAGCGGCCGTTGGATCCTTGCTGGTCCTTGAGCCACTTGGAAGCGCGAATTAGCTGGTCCTTGTAGGGACCGGCGCGCAGCGTGCTGCCGTCGCCGAGCATCGCCAACATCGCCAGGCCGGTGACGCCGACGTCGTGAGCCGCGCTGCCGCCACCGTCACAGGCTTGGCCCAAGGTGTCGTGCTTCATGAACCCGTCGGCATCCCACCGACCGTTCTTGTCTTGGTGTTCGGCAAGCCACTTCAGGCCTGCACCGATGGCTGTCGCCGTCGGCTTGCCACCACCCTTGCCACCACGACCGCCGTATTTGCCGCCGGCACCGCCCATGATAGCCGTCTTCTCCTTGATGATTTCGGCGCGCGGCGGCTTGGGTGCATCTGGTTTGGAAAGAATCTGCTCTATGCGGGCCGGCTTGCGGCGATCGGGCAGTCGATCCATGCCAATGCCGGCGGCGGGCAGTCGCGTTGCGCGTCGGCCACTGGGGCCAGACGAGGGAATCGCGGCGCGGCCCTTTAGCACCAGCGTGTTGACGTCGTATTGGAAGACCCAGTCGCCGCGCACGATGAACAGATACTGCGAGGTCGCCAGCAGGGCTGGTGGCTCCTGGCAGGCGAGTCCAGCCGTGACCACGGCCGGGGCGAGAAGGGTGGGGGCTGCAGCGAGTCCCGCTGAGATGAGTGCGCGAAGGATCATGGGTAGGCTCCTAATGTGAAGCCCGCCGCAACGACGGTCTTTGGCCGCCGGTTCACTCAAAAACCGGCTTGACGCACCTTGGTCACGAGTCGGCGCCTGGAGCGGTCGAATCGTGGGGTTCTGCCTCGGGCGCGCCCCGTAGATTCGCGCTCGCTAGACCTGCGGGGAGATCAGCTTATTGGGGCTTCGGCCACAGGTCGCGCCAGTCGCCACCGGCCGTGCCACCTTGTTGACGTAGCACCGACATGGCTTCTGGATGCAGTTCGACCTGCTCCATCGCCGTCTCGCTGAGGATTTGGCCGCACGCGTCGACGATGCCCTCGGCGTGCATGCCGTGGTATTCGAAGATGTGCTTGATGGTGCCGGACTTGCTGAACTTGGTGACGGCCTTCGCCAACTGCGGCACGCCGAGCAGCGAACCGATGTTGTCGAGCAGGCCGATCTCGCCGTCGTGCACCGACACGACGGGAACCCGACTGCCGGCCAGGTTGACGACGTCGGTGGCGCCGAGTGTCTGGCCGCTCGCGCCGCCAGCGGGGCGAAGGTGTAGGCGACCGTCGACTTGCAGCGTTTGCTTGAGGTGGGCGAAGCCGTTCTTGCGCGCCAGTTCGCCGATCAGCAGGTCCGGCGATGAGACCGCGGTGACGTTGGCGTAGATGCCGCGGTCGAGTAGCTGTTGTGCGGCGTCGAGCGCTTCCGGGACCAGAGCGCCCATGACGAACAGTTCGACGACGTTCTCACCGGGCTGGTAGCCGCGGTAGCCGCGCCAATCGACCAGGCGGTAGCCGCCGGCCAGTGCGTGCTGCTTGACGGTCGCGAGGATCTCCTCCTCGGTCTTGGTCGTGACTTCGGCCTCGTGCAAGCCGCCGTCTTCTGCCGTCATACCGAGCTGCGCGTTGGCTGGCATGTTGGTCTTGAACGTCAGCTGCTTCTTCAGCCAGAACATCAGGTCCTTCTGGACCAGGCCACGCGTCACGGCGCGCACCAAGACACCGGTGCGGCCCTTGTTGTCGCGGGTGAAGTGGCGCTTGATCGAATCACACAGGATCCACTCCATCTCGATCGCGTAGGCAGGTTCCCACGTGATCAAGTTGGGGATCTGGATGTCGCTCTTCCAACTGTGCTGCGCGCCTTCCGGTGCGAGCGTGATGCCCGATGGCGTGCCGACGAGCACGAACGAACTGCCCCAGTAGAGGTTGTAGTAGAGCTGGTCGAGCGCGCGTTTGATGAAGAAGTCGTAGACCGTCATCATCGGCAAGAACGGGATGCCGGCGCAGTCGCCCATCTTGCCGAAGCTGCCGACCGCGGTCATGCAGTTGGCTTCGGCGATCTCGAAGCGAATGTGACGCGTCCAGGCTTCGTCGGTCGGCGCGAGTTGGGGACGCAGGCGCTCGTGCAGGTCGAGCTTCGACTCCCAGTTCTCGTCGTGCTTCGGACCGAAGATCTTCTCGTCCATCGCCGGGTTGATATTGGTCGAGGTGCCGACGTCGGGCGCCATCGTCATCATCAGGTCGGCGAGTGGATTCCACTTCGTCTCGTCGGGGGTCAGTTCCTTGCCAGCCTTCTTCTCGTGACCGCCCTTGCGCAATTCGTCATAGACGCCGATGCGCACCAGTTTGGAGGCGAGTTGACCCCACATCCATTGTGTGTGCGTGATGGGCGAGAGCTTCAGATTGATGTTGAGTGCATCCGGCAGGCCGCCGTGTTCTTCAATCTGGTCTGCGACGCGCTGGCGGTTGGCGTCGGCTTGCGCCTCAAGCGCTTCGATGCCGAGGCGGAGTTCCGCACCGCGTTGCATCGCAAACTGGGCCTCTTCGCTGTTTGCATCCAGGCGCTCGAATGGGCGATCCAGCGACAATCCATGCTCTTCGAGGATCGCGACGACTTCCTTCTCGCTCGGCATCGCCGAGTGGTTGCCGTTGGCGGCGACGCACTCGAGGCCACGGCCCTTGATCGTGTGTGCGACGATCAGCGTCGGGCGCAGCTTGTTGACCTTCGAAGCTTCGAACGCCTCGACGATCGCCTCGTAGTCGTGACCTCCGGTGTCGAAGTAGAGCTTGATGACGTCGTCATCGCTCAACGACTCGAGCAGCTTCTTGGTCGACTTGTCCTTGGCGATAATCGCTTCGCGCATCAAGTTCGCGTCGCGCTTCCAAAGCAGGGCCTGGTAGTGGTAATCCGTCAGGCCGTCTTCGATCACCTTGCGCAGCGCGTCGCCGCCCTTCTTCGCGAACACCGATTCGCGGAACTTGCCGTGACGAAGCTGGATGACTTCCCAACCGTTGGCGATCGCGGTGCCTTCGATGCGGTCAGCATCGGTGCCTTGCAAACCGCGGTTGTTCGGGATGCGGGTGCCGTCGAGGTTTTGACGGTTGTAGTCAACGATCCACGTGACGTTGCCCAGTTCGCGTTCGGCGACTTCGGGCAGCACTTCGAGCAGCGAGCCTTCGCGGAACTCGCTATCGCCCATCATGCACCAGAAGTGCGGCTCGTCGATGTCCCAGCCGTGCTGTTGCGCGTAGCGATAGGCGAGTGCTTGGTAGACCGCGACGACCGGCGGAATGCCAACCGAGCCCGACGGCAGGAAGTGCCAGCTGTCTGGGTCGGCTTCGGCGTGGTAGCTCTGGAAGACCGGCTTGCCGTCGTGCGAGAAGCTGCGCAGTCGATGCATGACCGCTTCGGCTTCCTCTTCTTCGAACCACTTGCCGTCGGGGTGACGGAACATGCCCATCGCGTGGTGCAGCGAGTGGTCGATCGGCGACGAGTGCGGCTTGCAGCAGATGAAGTCACCCGGTTCGCGCACGGCGAGATGCAGCGCCGACATGAAGTCGAGGCTCGATGCACACGCGGCGGGGTGGCCGCCAACCTTGGGGTCGGTCTTTAATTCGTCGTCGCGATGGTTGGCGACGTGAATCATCGCCACCATGTGGACGAATGCGCGGCGCGCGACTTTGTTGATCAGGGCGAAATCGTGCTTGATGGCGGACGTCATAGCTGGGCTTCAGCCGGGGGCGCTGGGAGGGCTCCGCCGGGTCGGTCAGGGTAGAACACCGCGGGCGGCGATGCCACAGGTGGGGTCCAGGTCTGGCGGGGTTCCGGAGCGGAAATCGCGCATGAGGGACGTTCGGGCGCCGTGGCTTTTGCCGCGAATCTGCTGCATATGCCGCTCGGGCGGCTCGCCCGCCGGTTGTCGCTAGTGGGAACCGCTGTCTCTGGCGGGTTTGCGGAGTTTGTTTACGTTGGCTGGCTTCTTGCCGTAGCTCCGGTAGTGCTTCAGCTCTTTGAACGTTGGCAGCTCGAACTTGGGGGATAGGAAGCGCTGGGCGAAGTCCGGCGACACTCCGTAGCTTCGCAGGTCGCTGAGCTGGGCGATGGTTGGGGTGTAGCCGAGCGAGCGCCACTCGCCCGCGACCGACGCCTTGATCCCGTAACTTTGCGCTTGTACGAGTTCTTCGAGGCTCAGGTCCTGGCCAATGTCGCTCCAAGCGCGGCTGGTCATGGCCTTCAGGCCGCGAGTCTGGGCCCAGTAGAGCTGCTCAAGCGTCAGCGTCTTGCCCACTGCGCGCCATTGCTCCCAGCTGGAGGCCTTGAGGTTGCGCTGGCGGCTCCAGTAAAGCTGTTCGAGATTGAGCAGTTTGCCGACATCAGCCCATTCGCGGAACTGGTTCGGCGTGAGGTTTCGTTGCAGAACCCAATACAGGGCCTCTAGGTTGAGTTCGTGGTCGGCCTCGACCCAGGCACGATGAAGTTCGGGCCGCACGCCGCGTTGCTTGGTCCAATACATCTGTTCGAAGCTGAGGGGCGCGTCGACGTTGCGCCAAGCGATAGCTAGGTCGGGGCCAATGTCGCGTTGTTGGCAGTAGATGAGTTCGTCGACGCTGGCTTGATTGCCCAGTTCGTACCACTTGACGGTGGTGATCAAAGAGACGCCGTGGTGCAGAAGTTTGGTGACCTCTAGATCGTCAAACTCGGTGAGGTCGACGAACGCGCCGTATTGGTTGGCGTTGGTGTTGTGTCGGGTCAGCTCCCAGGCCAGCCCCAAGCTCAGGTCCGCGTCGACACGCCGATAGCTGAGAAGTTCGTCAGCCGTAGCATTCGTCAGCATCAGGCGTAGCGCGTCGCGACCAGTAGGCGCCCAGCCGGCGCTGCGGATGGCGGCGATCGCTGAGGGTTCCAGCTCCAGGTCGATTCGGCCCGACGATGGGGTGACGCTCTCGTTCGCATGCCAGACGGTTAGCGTGCCGATGGCGCGCGACAGGCGGACCCACGGCCCTTGGCTGCCGCGATTGACGGGCGCCAATGAGGACATGGTCTCGTCGTCGTCAAATACGACCGAGATCGTCTTCTCGTCACCAATCACGACGAGGAAGCCACCTTCTTTGGTGCCAGCTGGAAATTGATCGTTGAAGGTCCAGGTGAGGCGGTGGTCGTTGTCCACGACCTCGGCTTGCAGTTCGTCGTCGTCTGCCACGACCAAGACCGTCATGCCGGCCGTGCTGCTGTGGTTCGTCCAGTTGTAGTGACGCGAACCAGAGCAAGCTGCGATCGTCAGGAGCGCCGCGATTGTGGCGACCGGGATGGGGCGGATTCTCATGTTCGTGTTGCGAGCATAGCGAATTGGGATGTCTTGCGGTTCGCGGGCGTCACTCACTTGGTGTGCGTTGCGCAACGCACGATCGACATACAGTTCGCCGCCGACGCGCCCCGTGTCGTAAACGTCGGCTCGGCAGTCGCCGCAGAGCGCTGAGCACAAGCCGACGTTGCCGTCTCCACCGAGCGGACACGTAATTGCGCCGCGGGGCGCAGATAGGTTGCTTGCAGGCCTGGCACTCCGAACCAGTAGCGGCTTCGCCTCGTGTTGCCTTCTGCCAGCTAGTTTGGCGCGAAGACCCGCAGTTCGCTTGCTGTCAGCGTGCCGCGCAGCCACCCGATCCAATGCAAGGCGTTTGGTGCTGGCATAGCCAGTCCCTGCACGATGCCAGCCGGGTCGACGAGTAGCAGAAGCTCTTCGTTAGCCTCGGCATCGAACTGCATCGAACAACCCCTCCGCGCGAACAGGTTGTTCACCGGCAGCACCTCAATGTTGCGGGTCGTGACGGCGCGCGCGCTCTCAGGGTGTGGCTTGCCGAGCAGTTGCACCGTTGGCCAACTCCACACGGTTTTGCCGGCGTCGCGGAGTAGCGGTTGCGATCGCAGCAGGTCTTGCTTCGTTGTCTCGACAAGCTCGAAGTCCTCATCGACGACTTCCACGGCGGCCGCGATCGCCGTCTGGTTGGCGGCGGTCTGGCGGCGGAAGGCGTAGCGTCCGGTCCAAACCTGGCTGGGTGCGAATGCGGCTGCTGCGAACAGCACCACCATGACCTTGCAGCGAGCGCTGCGCACCGAGCGCTGCACGAACGTCAACAAGAGGCCCATCCACACCAGCATCGACCAAGGCAGGTAGCGTTGTGCGACGATCTGGTCTTCGTTGACCTGGAAGAAGTGGCATCGTGCCATCACGATTAATAGGGCGGCGCCTAGCCCGAACCATGCGATACCGAGCGCGAACAGGCGCCTTGGTTGTGGTTCTCGGTAGCGACGAGCGGCGAGACTTTGGGCGGCAAGCCAAAGCACGGCGATGCCGCCAAACAAGGTTGCTGGCCAGCGCGCCGCTAACGACGGGCCGAAACTGCTCTCCGCGGTCGCCGCGATCGGATGCAGAATTGCGCGCAGCGGCGCGAGCGGCAATCTATCTGCGTGCGCGGCATCGAGCAGTGGCGACAATACCCAGACGAACGGGGCGCCGAGTAGCCGCAACAGCTGATCGATATGGGCCCACAGTTCCAGTTCTTGGGTGCCTAGCGAGCCGTTGTTGCTGGTCATCAACGCGGCGGCACCGACTCCTGCGAGCAGCAGCATGGGCACGTATTGGCGCAGTTCTTCGCGACGCAGCCACATGATTGCCAGGAACGCCCCAAAGCATGCGGCGCCGCTACCGAAGGTGACGCTGGCGAGTAGCGCGGCAAAGCCGGCGTGCATGCCGCGGCGCGGGTGTTCGCCAATCAGGCAACGCAGGCCGTGGATCAAGCACAGCAAGATAATGAACAGGTGCACCGACTCGCTGCCGTGTGAGAGCTTGCGAGTGTTGCCTAGCCAGAATATGCCGATGGCGATGACAACTGCAGATGTCGCGCGAACGGTGGGGGAGTCGCAGTAGAGCGTTCGCCAGAGTGTTCGCACTGCGACGACCACGAGCGTCATGCCCACCAGAATCTGTAGCCACTGGTTGGCACCCAGCCAATGCAGTTCGGCGAGTCGAACCAGGCCAGGCAGAATCTCGCGGTGGCCGTTGTCGGCGATGAGGATGTTGTCCGGGAACGGTTGCTCGAGAAAGCTTGCCAGGAACCGCCACGTATCGGCGTAGGGCACCTTTGGTGATGCGGCGAGCATCATGGCGAGGCCGATCCCGGCATACACAGCCGCGACCAGCCACAGCGCTTGGCGCATTCGTGTTGCTGCTTCAGGCTGTTGGGTGTCGGGCACGTGGCTTGGTGGCGCGAGGGTGCGGCGGTGTAGGGATGCCTGCGGCAGTGCGTCTCCAATGCGCGACTATCGGCAGTTACGCAGCACCTTTGCTGTCACTTCGATCGCATGGCGTACTCGGCTGCGTCGTTGGGAGCAAGGTTTCGCGTGCCCCGCAATTTCGTGCGAGCTCAATCCTCAGATTCTGGGCTAACGTGCTCATCTGAAAATGCTTCGCAACGGTGTGTTGGGGGTCCCGCTCTCGTCCGTCGAGTCCCCACCATTTCAGATTCCAAAGACTATCATGCCCGCCTCGCTGCTCGCCGCTGTTTACCTGCTTTCCATGACCTCTTGTGTGATGCGCAGTCACACATTCCCCGATCGTGTTGGCGCTCCCGACGTACAAGCGCTCGAGAAGATGCGTCAGGAGCAGCTGGCAAAGAAGGACACTGGCGGCCTCGGCGCCTTCGCATGGTATCCGCTGCTGTCGATGAGTTTCGAGGGCTACAACGTCAGTAACCCGCCATTGCCGAGCGGCACGAGCTACGCCGAACTGGACGCCTTTGGTCCGCTGCTCATGTTCGCCGACGGGGACGCGTTCCACTACGACGAGAAGCAGGAGCTTTACGAACGCAACATCGAGCAGTCATACCTTTGGGGGTTCTACCGATACGAGCGCGATGATGTTCGGGTGCCCTACGGTTGGCGCTACCGGGAAGAGACGAGCATCTTGTTTGGGTTGTTGCGGTGGCCGAGCAACGTCTACATCTCAGACAAGTCCGGCGGCTAGCGCACACCGTCTTGCGTGCTAGTCAGCACTCGCCGCAAACACATGCCGTCGCTCGGTAAAGTGCCGCACGCGCAGATTGCGCACCTCGATCCCTTCTGCCACCAGGTGCGTCGCTTGTTGCTCGGCCGCGCCAGGCAATTGCGATAGCCGGCCGCCAGCCGCCACGACCCGCCACCACGGCACGTTATGGCCTTCGGGCAGCGCCGCCATCGCGTAGCCGACATGGCGCGCGACGTTCTTGCTGCCGAGTGCCGCGCCAACGTCGCCGTAGGTCGTGACCGATCCCTCCGGCACGGTGCGCACGAGCTCGTGTACTTGCTCGTGAAAGCCGGGGCCCACGATTCGCTTCGGGCCGTGCTTTAGTGGATCGTACGGCACAGCGCCGGCTACTCCATGCGAGCGACGTAGGCTTCGATGCGCGCGAGGAAGTCCTTCGCCAGCGTTGGTCCTTCGAGCGTGCCGATTTGCACGCCGTCCTCGTAGAGCGGCGCGCGCGGTGATTCGCCGGTGCCCGGTAGCGAGATGCCGATGTGCGCGGCCTTGCTCTCACCTGGTCCGTTGACGACGCAGCCCATCACGGCAACCTGCAGGTTGGCCACATGCGGCTTGTCCTTCTTCCATTCCGGCATGCGCGCGACCAAGAACTGTTCGACTTCTTGGCTGAGCACTTGGAAGTAGCTCGACGTCGTGCGGCCGCAACCGGGGCACGCCGTGACCTGCGGCAAGAACGGACGGATGTCCATCGACTGCAGGATCTGTTGCGCGATCCGCACTTCTTGCGTGCGCGCGCCGCCTGGCTCTGGGGTCAACGAAACGCGGATGGTGTCGCCGATGCCTTCTTGCAACAGGATCGAGAGGCCGGCCGTCGAACTGACGATGCCCTTGCTGCCCATGCCCGCTTCGGTCAGGCCGAGGTGCAGCGCGTGATCGGTGCGATCGGCGAGCGCGCGGTAGACGCGCACGAGTTCTTGCACCTTGCTGATCTTGCAGCTGAGGATGATCTGCTCGCGCTTCAGCCCGAGTTCTTCGGCGGCATGCGCCGAGCGAACCGCGCTCTGTACCATCGCCTCGAGGAACACCGTCTGGGCATCCTGCGGGATCGAAGACTTCGCGTTGGTCTCCATCAGGTCGTCGAGCAGATCCTGATCGAGTGAGCCGGCGTTGACGCCGATGCGCACCGGCTTCTTGTGGTCGACGGCGCACTGCACCATCGTCGCGAAGTTCTTGTCGTGGTTGGCGCCCTTGCCGACGTTGCCGGGGTTGATCCGGTACTTGGCGAGGATCTGTGCACATTCCGGGTACTTCTTCAGCAGCACGTGGCCGTTGTAGTGAAAGTCCCCGATCATCGGCACGTCGAGGCCGAGGTCGTGCAGGCGCCGCTGGATCTCAGGAACGGCCGCCGCCGCTTCCTGCGTGTTGACGGTGATGCGCACCAGTTCGCTGCCGGCGTTGTAGAGCTCGGCGACTTGCACAGCGGTGCTCTCGGCGTTAGCGGTATCGGTGTTGGTCATCGATTGCACGACGACCTGATGGCAACTGCCAACCTGGACGGGACCGACGGGAACGGAGACGGTCTTGTGGCGCTGGGGCACGAACATGGGGCGAAGACGATAGCAGACGGGGTCAGATCGGTAAGCTGTTGGCTCGCACCATGTGCACTTTCCTCGCTCTGATGATCCCTGGGCCGGCTGACCTCGCGTAATGCGTGATCACCTGCTCAGTAATGGCCGCGGCCGCGTTCTGCTGTTTTGTTGGCTCGGTTGGGTTTTTGACTTCTACGACCTGATCCTGTTCAGCTTTTCG
>JBNMND010000055.1:0-23305 GCA_051274975.1 Planctomycetota bacterium
GCTACCGCACGCACCAGGCAAGGACTACGCACTCACCGAGGTGCTCAAGTGCCTCGCACCGTTCCGCGACAAGATGACGCTGCTCGGCGGCCTCAGCCACCCACTGTCACGCAACCTGCTCGGCCACCTCGCCGGCGACACCTGGCTAACCGCCGGCGACATGCGTGGCGATGTCTACAAGAACCGCATCTCGGTTGACCAGGTCGCCGCGCTGCAACTGAAGAAGCACACCCGCTACCCATCACTCGTGCTGTCGACCGACGGCGGCGTTGGCTACAAGTCGCGCACCTCGACGTTGTCGTTCGACCACGCGGCGCGGCCGATTCCATCGGAGCATCGCCAGCGTTTGATCTTCGAGCGCTACTTCACTCCGGGCGGCGGCGTCACCACTGCCGAACGCAAGAAGAGCCTCGCGGCCGGCAAGAAGATCGTCGACCTGATCCTCGAAGACTCGAAGCGCCTGCAAGGCCGCCTCGGTAAGTCCGACCAAGACAAGCTCGAGCAATACATGCAGTCGCTCGACTCCGTCGAAGAGCAACTGCGCCGCAACGAGGACTGGCTCGATCGCCCGCTGCCGAAGTTCGACTCCAGCAAGCTCGACCTCGACATCGCAGCCAACGTCGACCCGGCCGCTTATCTGCGTTCGATGTACGACCTGATCGTGCTCGCACTGCAACTCGACCTGACCCGCGTCGTCACCTACATGACCGGCCGCGAAGACGGCATGGGCTTCGCCGACTCGTTCCCCAACCGAGCGCTCGGCATCAAGCGCGGCCACCACACCATCAGCCACGACGCCCACGACGGCCACTGGGAACAGTGGGGTCGCTACGATCGCTGGCACGCCGAGCAGTTCGCCTACTTCGTCAAGCGACTCAACGAGATCAAGGACCCCGACGGCACGTCGCTGCTCGATTCGACCCAGATCCTCTACGGCGGTTGCTGTAGCACGACGCACAATGCGCGCAATCTGCCGCTGGCACTCGTTGGTGGTGGCAAGCTTGGCATCAAGCATGGGCACTACCGCAAGTACGACGAAAAGACGCCGTTCAGCAACGTGTTCGTTGGCATGCTGAATGCCGTCGGCGTCAAGACGAACACGTTCGTTGACAGCACCGGCGGCATGCCGGAGATCTTCGGCTAGGCGATCTGCAAATGGGGATGCTCGGCCAGCATCTACACCAACCAGCCGCAGCGAATCCGCTCGCGGCTAGCCGCTAGAGAAGACGCGACCTACGCGAGTAGTTCGGGCAACGGCCCGAGCTGATCAATCTGCCTGGCCAAGGCAAGATCCGCCTGGCCAAAGTGCTCCTGCGGTATACCTGCGCCGTGACACAGCGTCGTCAGCCAATTGCCAATCGTGCGGTGATTGCGACGGCCGTAGCGCGGATACGCTAGGTAGCGGCCATTCGTCTTCAACCGGCCCCCGAGGTTGCCAAGCACCACCATCGGCCATTCAATCGCGGTTGAGTGGTGCAGGTTGGAGTTGTCACTCACGTAGACGATGACGGTGTTGTCGAGCATCGTGCCGTCACCTTCCGGCACGGCTTGTAGCCGCTCCGCCATCGAAGCAATCAGCTCGACATGGAACGTGCGGATGCGGTTGCGACACTGCTGCGCGGTCTCGCTGCCGTTACTCGAACCGTGGCCAATTGAATGCACGGTCGGCGTGATGCCGAGACCGGCATAGGACGACTGCAGGTCATCGCAGTGCAGCGTCACCACGTTGCTGATGCCAGTAATCAAGGCCGCAGTCGCCATGTCGAAGTGCGCGTCGAGATGATGCGTCGCGACCTTGGATGTGTATTTGTCGTTGAGTTCGGGCGCGTTGGCCTTCAGCTGTTCCTGCATCGACACCAACTTGCGTCGTCGGTTCTTCAAGGTTTCGAAGCCATCGAGATAGTGCTCGAGCTTCTCCTTCTCCGGACCCGGCAAGCGGCTACGCAGCTTCTTGATGTCGTCCGACATGAAGTCGAGCACACTGCCGCTGCGCTGGTATTTCTTGGCGATGTCGCCCTTGTCGACAATGCTGCCAAACAAGTTCATGTAGGCGAGCTGCGGATTGCACTGGAACGGCAACTGCCGGCCCTTGCCAGTCGCCGAGATCGCGGGATAAGCCGTGCCGGCCCCACCGGCCCCCATCTTGAGCCCGACGTGGTTGAACACCGACGGGAAACGCTCGGACAGATGGCCATCAATCGTTGCGGCGGTTGGCGGCGTCTGGCCGGTCGCTTTATAGGCGCCCAAGGCCCCGTAGAACGAACTGTGGCCGATGGTGCACATCTTGCCGCTGAGACCCTGCAAGATCGTCAGGCGGTCGCGGTAGGGAGCAAGAGAACGCAAACTCTCAGGCAGCTGGCGTCCCTGCAGCGAGGCATCGATCAGCTCATCGCCACCGCGTTTCAGGCCTTCTGGCTCCAGGAAATCGCCTTGCAAGCCACTGCCTTTGACCACGAACACAAACCGCATCGGTAGCTGCCGCCGGGCATCGCCAGCATCGAGCATGCGCAAGTGCCGCAGGAATGGCGACAACGCCAACGAGCCAGCACCTAGCGAGGCACCACGGAGAATCGATCGACGGGTAAGCACAGGGATTTTGGATCCTTACTTGCGGTAGAGGAACGAATCGGACGTCAACAACGATACCAGTAACTCACGAAAGCTGCCGCCACTGCTTACGTATGCTTGGTCCATGGCGCGCAACGTCTGGCTGTCACGCAGCGCCTCATTGCGGCCCATCCAGTAGCGGAATACGTGGCGGATAAACGACTGCCGAACCAATGGTGCGCGCGCCAGGCGTTCCATCATCTCGCGCACGTTGGCAACGTCGCCATCAAGCTCGTCACCTGCGCCGTAGCCGCCTGAGTAGTCGACGCTGCCAGACGTATCGACGGGCTTGCCACGCTCGATTTCACGGAAGCGACCGACATGATTGAACGCCTCGAACGGCATGCCGAGCGGATTCATCTTCTTGTGGCACTGCCAACATTCAGAGCCGTGAACGACCTCGAAGCGCTGCCGCAACGTCAGCGTCTCGCTGTCGGGAATAACCGCCTGCACGGTGATCGGCACATCCATGACATAACCGGCAAGCAGCTTCTCGCGGATCCACTTGCCGCGCCGCACCGGATCGTTGTCGAAGTTGCCAGAATGCGCGACCAGCCAACTCGGTTGGGTTAGCACGCCGCAGCGCTGCTCCTTGGGCACTTCAATTGGCGCGCCACGCTGATGCTCGAACGCCATCGGGTCCAAGTTGTAGCTCTGCGTATCGTGCGCCAACCGGTAGCGAGCTTCGCCGCCAGCGCGCTTGATCTGCTTCTGGTCGTGCTTACCAGCCCAGTAGCTAACGAACACCTTATTGGTCGTCAGCAACTCGTAGAGCACGTCCCGGTCTTCGCGCAGCACGTGCAACACCAACGCGTCGGTGTCGTACATCATGCGGGTCGCCGAGTGGTTATTGAACTGCTGGAAGCCGTCGCGCTTCTTGAAGTTGTCGACCTCCTTGAAGACATCCTTGGCCTTGTAGTAGCCAAAGAACTCGCGAAAGAACTGCAGGATGCGCGGGTTGCTAACCGTGTGGATCTCGCGGTTGTGGTTCGGCGTCATGTTGCGCTGCTTGCTGGCAAGCATGTGCCGCACCGCCACCTCAACATGCTTGCGACTCTGCAGCTTGCCGTTGCGCATCTGCTGCGCCAACCAACCGTGCCCTGGGTAGCGCACCCGATGGTCCTTGGTCAACGCCTTCTTGATCAGCGGCTCGACCTGCTTGACGAACACGTCATCCGCGCCGAATGCATCAACGCCAAACGGCGAGGCATCGGTGAAGCTGTATTGCAACGCGAAGACCAGCTCGAGCGGCGACAAGATGCGACGACCATGCTCGTCCGCTTCGCCGAGCCCCATCTCCATGCGATAAACAAACTCTGGTGAGATCGCGATCGCCACCAACACCGCTTGCAGCGCCATCGTATTACCGAGTGACGCGTTCTTCAGGAACAGATCTTGGTAGTAGTGGTCGACCTCGTCGACACCGGGTGAGCGACGCAGGAACAACTGGCAGCCGAGGTCGAACGCGTCCGCGAAGACCGCCCGGGAGACCTCCCCATCGACATCCATCAGAACCCGGAACACCCGCGGAATGCGCCCGCGCAGTTCCGTGCTCGTCGAGACCTCACCACCTACGAACATGCCATGGTTGTTACCGTGGCGACTGTCCTTCGTCTTGACCTCCGTCGTGATTGCGACGGACTGGCCCACCGTCAGGATCTCCGCCATCTTCTCGGCGTTGGTCAGCAGCGCTTCGAGCGACGATTGGTCCGCGGCGATGTCGGCGTAGTCGGTGATGCCCGACGCGTGGTGCACGTACTCGTAGAACGGATTCGCGTAGCGCTCGTCGACGAAGTAGCGCGAGGTGATCGGCTTGCCGCGATGTGGGCCGTATTGCACCTGATGCAGTTCGCCATCGCGGAACGCGCCGCCAATCTTGACCGAGTAGCGATGCTGTTGGCCATAGTGCCGCGCCCAAATCTGCGCGTAGATCGCCGGGCGTTGCCGCCAAAGACGCGCTTCGGTGTAGGGCAGTTCGGTGACCTCCCCCGAGAACAGCATCTTGTGATCGACGTAGTTGCCGAACTGCGGCAACCGCATCTTCTCGGCCAAGTGAATACCGCGCCCTTGCGATTGCAGACCCCCATCAATCCACGTCAACATCGCCTGCCGCACGTCACCTTTAGGCTGCTTCTTGGTCGTGCGCGGCGGCATCTCATCGAAGCGCACGCGGTAGAACACAGAACGCCACTGCTCGGCCGTGTGCAGATCCTTGAAGTCACGCGACAACGTATCGAGCCGCAAGTCGCCCTTCTGTCGCTCCGGTCCGTGGCAACGCACGCAGTAGCGCGCTAAGAACTCGGTGACATGCTGCTCGCCCGCAGGTTCGGCTGGCTGCCCTTGCTGAGCCGCCAGATCTAGTGACGTCGCCGTGAATGCAATCCACATCGATGCGACGCGGAGAACCAACACAGTCAACCTGTATGAAGCCAACCTGTATGAAGAACGGCTCATGGCCTCACCAAGCAGTCAGGATTGACCAGCCGCAACTTCACCAAGGCCGACTCAGTGACGTTGGGGCAATCTCGCAGATCCAGGTAACGCAACGATTGCATCTCGGCGAGAAGGCTCACGGCAGCGTCGTCGATGCCCTTGCAGCCCTTCAACGTCAGTTCGTCCAAGACCAACGACTCGAGTTCTTTGATGCCCTTGACAGTCACGCGGTGGCAGCCATCGAGGTGCAGTTGGCGCAACGATCCCAAGCCGAGCAAGTGCCGCAAGCCTGGATCGCCGATTTTGCTACAACTCGACAGCACCAACCGCCGTATTGCTGGCATCGACGCGCACGCAACCAGCCCGTCATCGGTCAACGCTTCGCAGTGCCAGAGGTTGAGCTCTTCGAGCTTCGTAAGCGATGCCAACTGCAATAGGCCGCTGCCAGTGATGTTGGCATTGTCGCAGAGGCCAAGATACCTCAACCCAGTCAGCGTGCCGACATGGGGCATGCCTGCGTCGGTCAAGGCGCGAATGCTGCCGATGTCCAACCACGAGAGCTGCGCCAAGCCGCGCAAGGCCTCGAGGCTGCGATCGGTCAGCACGAGGCATTGGAACAGGTTTAGAGTTCGCAGCCCCCGCTTGTTCGGAATAGCGACGATCGCCGCGTCGACCAGCCGCTTCGATTCATGCAGGTCGAGATGCACCAGGTGTTCTGGCCAATGCAAGTCGTGCCCTTCATGCCACCAACAGAACGCAATCTCGAGCGTGTGCAGGTTTGGCAGCTTCGCGAACAGACGATTGAAGCCGGGGTCCTTGATCTTGTGGCAGCCGTACAATCGCAGCGTCTCTAGCTGGCGCAGCCCATGAATCGCTTGCAGATGGCGGTCCTGGATGGCATCGCACTTATTGAGGTTAAGCTCCCGCAACTGGGTCAACGAAGCGAGGCCCGCACCGGTGTATTCCTTGTTGTTACTGAGATCGAGCACCCGCAACGCGGGAAGCTCAGCCAGGTGCGCCACGCCTTCGACAAGCCGACCAGCATTCGCAAGCGACAACGTATGCAGCGACGGCATGGCGCGTAACTGCAGCAACACGTCCTTGCTCAATGCTTGGCATCGCGAAAGGTCGAGCTCGGTCATCTCAGACGCAGTCGCGACCTTGGCAAAGTCACGATCGCTAAGACGGTGGCGCAGTTTGTGAACCAAGGACTGGGCGGCGTCCGCAGTCATGGCCGCTTGCGCGGTGGCCTTCGCACCCTGCTGAGCGTAGGCAGGCGCGATAGCGGCAACGCCTGCAACACAGCCAAGCACAATCACGTGGAGCACATGCATGTGCTGACGATATCAAGCCAGGCCCCTTGTGCTGCGGTAATCATCGCCACACTGCCAGAATGCGTTCTTGGGCGATGCCAAAAGCAGCTGCGCGATGCGCCTACCCGCAGTTCGTAATCGGCGTGCCCAACAGCTCATTGCGATCGCCAACCATCTCGTCGGGACCGGCAGCAAAGCCGTTGCTAGTAACTGTTGGAGCCGTTCGCAATGGCGTCATCAGCAGGCGGGATCTTGCAAGGCCCCCGGCGCACAAAGTTGCGATCACGCCACAAGACATCATCCCTGAGGCACCGTCTCTGCTCAACGTGGTGTCACCCGACATGACCACAGCAGCCGTTCAGGAATTGTCGACGTAGACTGGCGGCCTCATCAAGCGCAAGGAGATGGTCGAGGCCTTGCTGTTCGAAAGCTCGAGC
This sequence comes from Planctomycetota bacterium, assembly GCA_051274975.1. Classification (GTDB taxonomy): domain Bacteria; phylum Planctomycetota; class UBA1135; order UBA1135; family UBA2386. The sequence goes on from JBNMND010000055.1 coordinate 6,791, forward strand.
AGACACGCGTCACAAGCTTTGATGCAACGCTTCGATGACATCACCGACACCCGCACCGAAGCGGATGTCCTGCATGTCTTCGGCGAACTCCTGCACACCGGTGCGCGACCCTTGATCGCACAATGCCTGGATAGCCAAGAGCCACATCTGCGTCACGCTGCTCCTTCAAGCCGCGGAGCTGCTGCTCGCCTACGACCGCGCAAAGGTGGGCATGGCGATTGGCGACCGCTGGAAGAACTAGTAGCGGTCGCCAAGCATACGACGATTAGAAGTCGCCGCCGTGCTATTTCCCGCCGTGCTCTTCGTCGCCTTCGAGCTCGAGGAACTCGAGCAGCGCGGCTTCTTCTTCGTTCTGCAACCAACTCGGGTCGGTGTGATCCGGATCGATGTCGACCTTGATCTTCTGAAGCATCTCGACGCCATCGACCGTCAGTCGCGCGGTATAGGTTCCGAGGCCAACCCGGCTACCACCACGACGGCGGTAGAACTGGATCGAGCGCTCGCTGGCACCATCCGGAATCGCAACCGGGCCACGCAGGTTCCAGCTGACGCGATGGAAACCCTCGTCACCCGAAGCCTCGATCGTGCGCACGCCCTTGCCGCTGCCATCAAGGATCTCAAGCTTGATCGACTTGGCCTTCTTCTTCAGGTGGTAGGCGAGGTGCGCGCCATCGGCCGGGTTCTCGGCGGCGAAGCGACGAGCAGTGTCGCCTGTGCTAATGCCGCTGCGCCAAATCACGGCGGAGACCGGCTTGTAGAAGTGCGCGTCCTTCGCCATCACCTTCTTGGTCATCTGACGGATCTCGTTGACACTGCCGATCCACAAGCTGCGACCGTGCGTGCCAGCGACGACTTCGCCGGACGGCACGTTGAGCGCGAACGCGTGCACCGCTACCGTCGGCAAGTTGCCGTTGAAGCGGGTCCAGTGTTCGCCGCGGTCGATCGAGACGAACGTTTGGAACTCGGTGCCTAGGTAGAGCACGTTCTCGTTGACCGGGTCTTCCTGGACCGTGCGCGTCGAGCCCGCACCTTCTGGCAGCGTCTCACCGAGCGAACGCCAAGTCGCGCCCTTGTCCTCGGTCATCAGGATGTAGGCAGCGTCGTCGTCACTGCGGTGACCATCGAGTGTCACGTAGGCGCGCTTCGCCTCGAAGCTCGAAGCGACCAGTTCGCTGACCCAGCGCGGGCCGGGAACCAGCTTGCCAATCGGTTGCGATTCGGACGCGTCGTTAACGGCCACGGGCTCTGCATCGATGACCGCGTCGTTCGGGCCGCGAAGGAACGCATCAATCGGGCTCTCGGAGTCCGGAGCATCGTTCTCTTCGACAGCTTCGTCCACTGCCGCTTCGGTCGGATCCGGCTCCGGCGTCGCAAAGCAATCGCTCCAATTGGCGCCGCCATCTCGAGTCACCCACAGAGCACCATCATCGGTGCCGACGTAGACGACGTTGGCGTCACGCGGTGATTCCGCCAGCGCCGTGGCCGCACCGCGGTCGGTGTTGGTGATGATCGGCGAGATCGACTTCATGCCCGCGCCACGGTTCAGCGACTTGAAGACGCGACTGCCAGCCGTGTAGACGATCTTGCTGTTGTGACCCGACAGGATGTACGGGGTCTCCCAGTTGTAGCGAATGCGTTCGCCCTTCTCGCCACTGCCACCGCGCAGGCTGCCGCGCTTGCTGCTGGCGAGGTCGCGCCATCCCGGGGGACCATTCTGGCTTTGGCTGTAGACGACGTTCTTGTCGTCCGGATCGACCAAGCAACGGAAGCCGTCACCACCACCAATACGAAGCCAGTCTTGGTTGCGGGCGCCGGTGCCAGCGGTGCGGCTCGGGCCGCCCCAACTGCCGTTGTCCTGCAGGCCGCCGTAGACGCGGTAGTTGCGATCGGTGCTAACACCGACGTGATAGAACTGACCGATCGCGACGTGGTTGAGTTGATCCCAGTTCTTGCCCGCGTCGTAGGTCACGTGGATGCCGCCATCGCAACCGTGAATGATGTGGTTGCCGTCGCTCGGGTCGATCCACTCAGCGTGGTGATCGACGTGCATGCCGCGACCGGCGTTGCGATCAAAGCTCTTGCCGCCGTCGGTTGATCGGTAGAGCGACGTGCCACAGATCATGATGTTGTCGCTGTTGCTCGGGTCGATGCGGAGCTGGCTGTAGTACATCGGCCGCGGGTTTAGCGAGTTGATGCGCTGCCATGACTCACCGCCATCGGTCGACTTGTAGACGCCGCCGTATTCGTGGCCATCCTTGCCCTGCAGGTCCTGCATGCCACCGGCCTGGCCACCGAGCGTGCCGGTGAACGGTGAACGCGCTTCCTTCGGGTAGGTGCCGAACTTGATCGTGATCTTGAGGTCCTTGTTGTCGCGGACGACCGCGAGCACCGCTTCGTCATCGGCCTTGAATTGGCGGCACTCACGCTCGAACTCCTTCTGCGTGTTGACGCGCTTGCCTGCAATCGACAACACAATGTCGTCTTTCTTGAGGCCAGCGGTTTTCGCCGGCGTATCGACGGCCTTCTTCGGCTTCTCCTCGGTCTCGGGCGTGCTGTTGCCGCCCCGTCCGCCGCGACCACCGCGGCCACCGCGTCCGCGACCACCACTACGCGGCTCGACGGCGGTGATCTTGACGCCAGCATCCGCGTCGGAAACCGACGCACCGTGGTATGGCGCGTTCTCAGGTTGCTTGGCGATCTTCTCGCTCTCGACCACAGCCATCAGAACGTTCGGGTCCTTGCGGTAGTAGTCGATGCCAATGCGACCGAGGTTGCAGGACGGCAAACCACTCTTCACGCGCATCCAATTGGTGCCGCCATCCGTGGTCTTCCAAATGCCGCCGCCAGGTCCCCAGCGCTTCGCCGGGTCATTGGTGTCAAAACCGTCACGCTTGCGCTCGTAGGTCGCAACCATCAGCGTGTCAGGCTCGGTCGGGTGCATGTCGATGTCGACCACGCCCGTCACGTCGTCGACATAGAGGATCTTCTTCCAAGTCTCACCGCCGTCGGTCGTCTTGTAGAGGCCGCGTTCTTCGTTGGCGCCATAGAGGCGACCGAGGGCGCCGATGTAGACGATGTCGGGGTTGGTCGGGTGGATCGCAATGCGTCCCGTTTGGAACGTGCCCTCGAGGCCCATGAGCTTCCAGGTCTTGCCGCCATCGACCGACTTGTAGGCGCCGTTGCCGTAGCTGACCGAGTTGCGCGGGTTGTTCTCGCCGGTGCCGACCCAAACGATGTTCTGGTCCGACTGCGACACCGCGACGGCGCCGATCGAAACGACCTTCTCACGATCGAACTGGTGCTCGAACGTCATGCCGTTGTTGGTCGTCTTCAGCAAGCCACCGGAAGCGGTTGCCGCCCACCAGGTGCTTGGCTGCTTCTCGTAGACGGCGAGGCCAATGATCCGGCCTCCCATCGTGGACGGACCAATGCTGCGCCAGTGCAGCTGGTCGGCCCACGCTTGGGGCAATTCTTGGCTGAATACGGGCGAGGCTACAGCGAGGGCTGCAGAGAGGGCGAACAACGGGCGATACATACGGTTGGGTTCTCCGAGGGGGTGCGGACAGAGGGTCGCAGTGTAGCGTTCATCGGCACGATGGCCCCTCAACGCCAAGCGCCAAGACGCATAGGCACATACGTGTCACAAACCATCGCGCCGAACCGCAACCAGTGGCCCCTTCCCGCCTCGGTGACCGCTACTTGAGCAACGGCAGCATCGCGCGGCCTATCGCGTCGCCGATCAAAAAGTAGCTCTCGGCGTTGCCAAACCAGTGATGGCCGTGGCCGGTGTTGGGCGAATCCTCGGGGTTGCGAAGGAACGCGCGGGTCGGCACGAACACGGCGGGCCCGGCTACGTCTTTGTGCTCAACGCCTGCTCGCTGCGCCTTGCGGAAGATCTCGTGATCGGCATTGCCGGTCTCGGCGACGACGATCGGCAGCTTGGGTGACTTCAAATCGCGGCGCACGTCGTGAATCAGATGCACGAGGTTCGCTTCGTAGCTTGCGGTTGCCTTGGCATCACACATGTCGTTCCAACCCTGGAACCACACGAACCCAGTCAACTCAGGCTTGTGCTTCGCGAACTGCGGGAAGTTCTTGGCGACCGAGGCAATCGCTTGGTTGTACTCGGCAATCATGCGCGTGTAGTAAGGACCGGTCTTGCCCTCAGCACTCGGCGGCAGAAAGTCCTTAGCCAAGCTCTTGCCACCCCACGCCGTCTTGATCAGCAACACCGGGGCGAGGTAACGGTCGCCCATGACATGGCCAAACTGCAACTCCGGCCCAAAGTGATGCAGCCCGTCGTAGGCCCCGTAGCCGATCGACAACTCGCCCACTTTCATCTGCTCACCGCGCGCGTGATACCAGACGACGACATCCGATCGCTTCGTCCACTTGCCGTCCTTGCCGCGCAGGTGCTGGTAGCGCTGCTTGTCCTTCGCGTGCGCCACGACGTGCTGCAGCGTGCCGCGACCGCCGTTGTAGTGCTGCTCGTGATCGAGATCGACGACCGCTTGCCCTTCCATGTTGGATTGACCGGCGAGCAGGAACACGCGAAGTGTTGGCGGCGTTTGCCCACCTGCCGGAAACGCCTGACTCGTAGCACAGAATCCAAACATCGAGAGCGCGGCAATGCAAACGAACGACAACATGCGATGGCTAACCATGAGGCCCTGGAGCATAACCAGCCGCGCGGGCAGAACGATCTCCCTGTGCATGCATGGTAGGATCTCCGCCAATGGACAGAAGGTACTCGACTGCAAGTTTCTGATTACATGGATCCAGTCGCCACTGCTGTTGACAGTTGGCGTCTTGCGCATCGCAGGCCACCACCCGGACACCCCGGAGCGACGCATCGTCGCCCACCTGATCGATGCCCGCCGCGGCAGCTCCGAGGCCAACGTCAGCAAGTCACTCGGACCGCTTGGCGTGCGAATCGGCATGACCGAACTAAAGTTCCTGACAGCAGTCGCTCAAGCACCAGTTGTCCGCTATCGATTGCACCACCCAGATGGCAAAGAATCCGTCGACCTAGTAGGCGTCGACATGGACAAGCCGTGGGGCCGCTTCTTCGGGGTTTTCCGCCACGGCGTGCTGAACTACGGCGCCCACGGTAGCTGGGTCGCCAGCTACCTGAAGCACCGGGGCTACGAGCTCCAATACGGACCGTTCCAGGCCAAGAACCGCGTGCCAGTCGACAGCAGCCGTTAGCGGCGCAACGACTTTAACTTTGACCGTCGCCCCCCCAACAAATCCGAATCCACGACACCATCAGGCGGTTCTGGTTACCGTGTTCAGGCTAGCAACCGACCGCGAATCCCACTCCTGGTCTTCGCACCTCCGGCCACCAGAAGAAGAGGTATCCGTGCGTTATCCGAGTCTCACGTCCAGTCTGCTCATTCTCGCCGCCGTCACCACGGCGCCCTCGCTGCGAGCCCAATGGGTCAGCTTCCAAGATCAAACCTCCACCCGTCTCGTGGCAGCTGCCGCCCTGGTCGAGAACGACCTGCAAGAGAAGGACTACGCGTGGGGTGACTTGGATAAGGACGGCGACATCGACCTGGTGATTGCGCGCAAGCAGCCATTCACCTCGGGTGGACACTTCGCCAACGTCTTGCTGATGAATGAAGGCGGTGTGCTCACCGACCGCTCGTCGACGCTGACGACCGCGATTGTGGCAGGCAGCACGGCGTTCCTTGATGCGACCAACGACCGCGATGTGGTCATCGCTGACGTCAACGGCGACACCTGGGATGACGTCATTACGTGCACAACGCTGACGGCCGGACAACCGCAGTACATCCGCGTGCCGCGTGTCTACATCAACATGGGCAACAGCGGCGGCGTCTGGCAGGGACTGCTCTACGACGACGCGCTGCGCATCGATGACTCGGGATGGGGCGGCCAACAACGCTTCTGCTCGGTTGCCGCCGGCGACGTTGACGGCGATGGCGACATCGACCTCTACTTTGGCGACTACCAACAAGGTGGCGCGCGTCCGGTCGACATCGACGACCGGTTGATGATCAACGACGGCACCGGTTACTTCACCGACGAGTCCGCGGCTCGCATGAGCACCACGATGCTCGAGTCGTCGTTCGGCATGAAGGTCGCAATCGTCGACATGAACATGGATGGCAAGCTCGAGATCCTCAAAGACGATGCGCTCAACGCACCGCAGGGCATCTCGATCAGCCACAACGACACGGGGACCAATGGCGTCTTCGGCACCTACCAGATCCCGTACAACAACGCGCCGTACCACTTCAACATCGGCGACCTCAACAACGACGGTCTGCCGGATATCATCGTCAGTGACGACGGTCAAGACCGCTACATCCTCAACGAAACAACAAGTGTTGGTCAGGTGCCGGTGCCGTTCTCTCCAACCATAGCGTTTAGCTACAGTGGTGGTGGCAGCGATGACGGCTTCGGCGGCAACAACCTGGTCGCCGACCTCGACAACGATGGCTGGCTAGACGCAATCATCGCCGACGTCGACGTCGACATCGGTGGCTGTAACCGTCGTTGCCACATCTTTCGCAACCTAGGCAACGCGCCAAACGTCACGCTGCAAGAGCAGACCATCGCGGGCCAGATTGTCGGCGGCATCACGCCAGCGGCCGTGCAAGGCACGTATGACGTTGCCGTGTTCGACATCAATGGCGACGGTTGGAAAGACATGGTTGTCGGGCGCTGCTCGGGCACCGAGATCTACATCAACGATCCCCCCACCGGCATGACGTTCAGCTACGTCGGCGGTTTGCCTACGATGATCCCGCCCTCGACCTCGGCCGACGTCGTCTTCGACGCAAGCGGCATAGGCGGCCTCACCGCAGTGAGCGGCAGCGGCCTACTGACATACTCGGTCAACGGTGCGGCGTTCCAGTCGATCGCAATGACCGACAACGGCACCCAGTTCAGCGCGGCACTACCCGGCATGGCCTGCGCCGACGCCGTGCGCTTCTACGTCAGCTTGCAGGCGAGCAACGGCCAGACCTTCAATGATCCGCCGGCAGCACCGGCCGGCTTCTACGAAGCCTTGGCCGCGAACGCGGTGAACACGGTCTACCAGAACGACTTCGAGATCAACGCGGCCGGCTGGTCGGTGGTCGACGGAGCGGGCCTGATCAGCGGAACTTGGGAACGCGCCGACCCGAACGGCACGGTCAACGCTGGCCAGATCGCGGCCCCGTTCACCGACGCCCAGTCGGGAACTGCCGACAACTGCTTCATCACCAAGCAAGGTGCCATTGCAGAGGCAGCCGGACTCAACGATGTCGATGGCGGCCCGACCGACTTGATCTCGCCGGCTCTCAACTACGATGGCTCCGATGGAACCATCACGTTCCAAGCGTGGCTCTACTCATCCTTTACTGGCGCCGAAACCCTGCGGGTCGACGTCACCGGTGATGGCACCAACTGGACCAACGCGATGACCATTGTCGCTGAAATCGCTGGCGCGCCCAACAACACCAATCAATGGCGCCAATACTCGTTCCGCGTCGGCGACTACATCACGCCAACGGCAACCGTGCAGGTTCGCTTCCGGGCGCAAGACGTAGGCTCGCCGACAATTGTCGAAGCCGGCATTGACCTGTTCCGCGCCGAGAAGTTCGACTGCACCGTGTGCCAGCCGACCTTCCCAACAGCAACGGTTGGAGCGGCTACGCTCGAGATGTGCGGGGGCGATCTGTCGCCGGGTACCAGCACGACGCTCGCCGTCGCAGGCATGCCGGCGCTGACGACCGGCCTACTCGTGTTTGATGTGTTCCCAGTACCAACGCCGTGGAACGGCGGCGAACTGATCTCACCTTCGCCGGTGATCCTGGGCAACATCTTCGCGAACGCGAGCGGTGACTTCATCGTGCCACTGTCGATTGGTGGATTGCTGCCGCCGGGCTTCTCGCTCTACGTGCAAGCGCTCTACTCCGACAGCAGTCAGGCCCAGCAGGTCGGCATCACCAACTCGCTGCACGTCACGTGGAACTAGGAAGCAGGCACTAATCGGCCTTACCGCTAGCCGGCCAGGTGGCTAGCGGCCTAAGCGCCCTAACCGGCGGGGAGCCGATCCCCCCCCCGGTCATCCGCTCCGCATCGCGCACCGATTGTGTCGCGACTGCGTTACGAGCCGCGCTGCGCTGGCAACCAACCCGCAAAGCCGCATACACTCTGAGTGCTACGCAGTCTCGTGCGCAGCACGCTGCGCAGCTTCCTGCGCAGTAACCGCGCAGTCATCAGGAGTTCCAACTTTGCGATACACCGCCCCCATTGCCACTGCCGCGCTGCTAGCGTTCGCAGCCTCTACACCAGTCCTCGCACAGCAAACAGAGAAGCCAAGCGCTTCCGGCAGCGTTCGCGTCACGCCACCCGAGCTGACGCTCCCCGTCGGCACAACCAGGCAACTCACTGGCGAGATTCTCGATGTTGGTGGACGCCCGGCCAAAGGCAAATTGCTCTTCATCTCGCGCAACCGACGTGCCCTGCGCGTCAGTCGCACCGGTGAAGTCACCGCAGTTAAGCCCGGCAAGTATGAAGTCGTAGTGCGCGCCGTGCTCGAATCGGGACGCGGCCCAGAGGCGATGGTTGTCGTCACGGTTCCCCACCCCGAGCCAGCCGCAATCAATGTCAACAACGCGCCGAGCAAACTGTATCTCGGCACGAGCGTGCGCATCACCGGCAACGTCGTCGACAAGGACAAGGTTGTGCGAGACGACCTCGCAGTTGCGTTCGCCAGCAGCGACAACAACACGTTCGCCATCGACGGCTTCGGCTACTTGTCCGCGAGCAAGGTCGGATCCGCAACGCTAACGGCCAGCGGCGGCGGCCTGTCATCCGAGCAAGCGATTGAGGTGCTAGCGAACCCAGTTCGCAGCATCAAGGTCACGACGCCGAACGAAACGATCCGCACTGGCGACGTCGTGCGCTTCAACGCCGACCTGCTTGGCGACAACGGCACAGCACTGCGCGGCGTACCAGTCTTCTACACGGTGCAAGCAACGCCCGACGACGCGCTCGGCAACGCCGCCACCGGTCAGATCCAACAAGACGGTCGCTTCGTCGCTGAGAAGCCGGGCCTCTACACGATCGTCGCGACGTGCGGCAACGCCGTCGGTCGTAAGACCATTCGCTGCAACGAGCGCTTCGAGCAAAAGCGCAAGCTCAAGAAGATCGGCCACGGCGCCGTTCTCGATGTGCACACGTCCGACCTCTGGGTTTGGGAAGGTGTCGACGGCCGCGACTACTGCGTCACGGGCACATGGGGCGCCAACGGCGACGCGATCTTCTGGGACGTCACCGACCCCGCCCGCATCGAACGCATCTCCACAGTCACCGTCGACGCCAGAACGGTCAACGACGTCAAGGTGTCCGAAGATGGTCGCCTGTGCATCATCAGCCGCGAAGGCGCGTCTGACCGCAAGAACGGCATCGTTGCGTTCGACGTCACCAACCCGCGCAAGCCGGAACGCATCAACGAGTTCAACGACGAGTTGACCGGCGGCGTGCACAACATCTTCATCGACAAGGGCTACGCCTACGCGCTCAGCGCCGGCCGTCGCTACGACATCCTCGACATCAGGAACCCGCGCGCACCAACGCGTGTGGGCTCCTACCAGATCTTCCAACCGGGTGCGTCGATTCACGATGTCTGGGTTGAGGACGGCATCGCCTACTCGTCCAACTGGCGCTACGGCCTGCACCTGGTCGACGTCGGCAACGGCATCAAGGGCGGTTCGCCGTCCAACCCGGTCAAGATTGGCAACTATGCCTATCCGAGTGGTTGGAACCACGCCGCGTTCCCGTGGCGCAGCAAGGACACGGGCAAGTTCTATGTCGTCGCCGGTGACGAAGCGTTCCCGCACGGTTTGTTCACCAAGGACCATCCCACCTACGCCCGCGGTTGGATCCACTTCGTCGACTTCACCGACCTTGAGAATCCACAAGAAGTCGCGCGCTACGAAGTCCCGGAAGCTGGCACCCACAACCTGTGGATCGAAGATAACCTGATGTATGTCGCCTACTACAACGGCGGCCTGCGCGTCGTCGACATCTCGGGCGAACTGATGGGCGATCTTTACCAACAAGGCCGCGAGATCGCGTGGTTCCTGCCAACGCATCCGAAGGGTGTCGTGCCGAACGCCTCGATGGTCTGGGGTCCGCAGCCTTACAAGGGCAAGGTCTTCTTCTCCGATTGGAACTCGGGCCTGTGGTGCGCGGAACTGGTCGAAGACAACGGGCGCCGCAGGTGAGTCGCTACGCAATGAGCACGAAGCCTCTGCTGCTGGCTTCGTTGTTGGTTGGTCTTGTCGGCGCGCAAGAAGATGTAGTGCAATCACCCGACATCGAACGGGCCCACGGCATCTACCGCGTCTACGTCGCTTGTGAATCCGCGGATGAAGTGCACTTGGTTGCCTTTGATGGCAAAGAAGCCAAAGTCGAGAAGGTGATCGAGGTCGGCTACCAACCCACCGAGATCGAAGGGCCGCACGGCCTGACGGTCGGGCCCGAGGGCAAGTATTGGTATCTGTCGATCGCGCACGGCAAGCCGTTCGGACTGCTCTACAAGTACCGCACCGACAACGACGAGTTGGTTGGCGAGTGTGAACTCGGCATGTTCCCAGCGACGATGCAAATCAGCCCGGCGACGGGCTTGCTGTATTGCGTCAACTTCAACCTGCATGGCCGCATGCTGCCGAGCACGGTGTCGATCGTTGACCCCGACGCGATGGTCGAGGTTGCGCGCACGGTGACTGGCGCGATGCCGCACGGCTCTCGCCTCAGCAAGGACGGACGCAGCCACTACTCATGCGCGATGATGTCCGGGGAGCTATACGAGATCGACGCGTTGACGTTCGCCGTCAAGCGCAACTTGCAGCTCGACATCAATCTGCCGAAGGGCCACGCGTCCGAAGCCAAGCCGACTTGGGTGTCGCCGCATCCAGGTGGCAAGTATCTCTACGCGGCACTCAACGGCAAGGCGACCATTGTCGAAGTCGACACCGAGCGTTGGGCGGTCAGCCGCCGCTTCACGACCGGCAAGGGCCCCTACAACCTCGACATCACCGCCGACGGCAAGACGCTTGTCGCGACCTACAAGACGGAAGGTGCGATTGGCATCTGGGACCTCTCGGATCGCAGCCACAAGAACGGCCAAGAACTGGCGCGCATCAAGTCGACGCAGCGCGTCACGCATGGTGTCGTGATCAGCCCCGATGGCCGCTACGCGTTCGTTAGCTCGGAAGGCAAGAATAGCGATCCGGGCGCGCTCGATGTGATCGACCTCAAGACCAACAAGCTCGCGGCATCAGCGGCGGTTGCTTTGCAGGCGGGCGGCGTCGCGTTCTTCGAACACACTGTGAAGTAGGCGACCGCTACTTCCAGGCGGCCAGCAAACGCTTCGACTCTGCGAGCAGCCAATCCGATTCTTCGAATGGCCGCAGGCTGACGTCCTGCCACAGGATGCGGCCCTTTGCGTCTACCAGGAACGAACCGTGTAGCGCTTCGTTGGAGAACTCGTCCCAGACGCCCCATTGCTTGAACACCTCACTCCTTGGGTCACACAAGACATCGAAGTGCAGCGGGTCGACACCGTTCTCGTCGGCGGCCTGACGCGCAGCGCGCACCTGGTTGAGGTCGTCGGTGCCGATGGTCACCACTTCGATGCCGGCGTCGCGAAAGCTCGACACCTTCGGATCGAGGTCGGCGAGTTGCGCTACACAATGGGCGCAACCAAATCCAAGGAAGAACACGACCAGAACGGGTTTGCCGCTGTAGTCCGACAACTTCGCCTTTCCGCCAATGCCGCGAGGAAGCTCGAAGCCGGTGGCTTGGCGCGGCTGCCAGGCGGTCCCTACCGGATCAGACTCAAAGCTGAAGCCAGGTAACAAATCACCAATGCGGTGGGTCACGCTGTGATGTGGATGCCGTGGTATGCGTGCAAGCACTCGCAGCTCAGGCGAGAGGCCTGCGCCCTTGTTGGCCACACGGTGGTAGCCAGGCACGATGAACGGCATCTGGTGGAACGTGTTTACAAACGCGTTGTGATGCGACAACAAGACGGCTCTCAAGGGATGCGTTTGCTCGTCCCCACGTGCTCCAGCATGCACCACCGGAGAATCACCAGGTGCGCTCGCTTGCAGTCGCTCGACCGCCGCAAGCTCATTGGCAACCCGAGCGGTGGCGTGCTCCCCTGTGAGCTTCGCCAGGGCGTCAATCAAAGCTTCGGCGCGACGCCGGTCGGGCGCCTTCTGGAACCGTGCGTCGTTGAGCTCCGGTTGGCCAGTCACTCCAAAGTACGCCTGATATGCGTCCAAGAGCAGCCGCTCCGAGCCGGATGCTGCTTCCCGCCGTGCCAACGCATCGAAGCAATGCCGGGCCGCGCGATTCGGCACATCCCGCATCGCCAGAGCCATCAGCAAGTGCGGCATTGGCTCAGCCTCGTCCCGGACCATCAACTCGCGGAACATGCGCGCAGCTTCCCAATGCCAGCCGGCGCGCAGGCGCGCGAGGCCAAGTTCCAACGCCTTCTCGGCAGTCACCCCAGGAACACGCCGCGCCGGCAAATCGCGGCTGGGATCCTGCGCTGACGCACCGCTAGCCAACACGCCAAACGCGCAGGCCAAGGACGCAGCCAACACAACAGAAGAAGCGCCTAGAAGTCGCATTGCCAAATCATAGCAAGGAAGAGCACTATCTCAGCCCCATCGACCATACGAGGGCAGATTCGTTGCAAACGGACGCGCAGCCACGCGGTCTCACGACAAAGCTCCTGACAGCTCGCGGGAATGCCAGCACGACCGCCCCGTCGAACCTCCGTCATGAGCAACGCCCAACGCATGCGTGGCAGCGACGGTTTCACGTTGATCGAACTGCTGATCGTCACCGCCATCCTCGGCCTGCTCGCGGTCTTCGCGAGCCATGCACTAGTCGGCATGGCCGACCGTGTCATCGCCGGTAGAGGTGCAGAGCCTACCATCTCGCCCGAACTGTCGCAGGCAGCGCAACTGGTGCAACTCGCCGGCCTCGCAATCCTGCTGTTCGGCGGTGGCTTCTGGTACCTTGTCGAACTGCGCCACCCCGGCCGGCTCGACGAGTTCCGCCTCGGCCACTTCCTGCTGCTGGCGCTGACCTTCTCGCTATTCTTCATCGTGTTTGCCGTGCTCGATGCCCGCGAACTGTCGCCGGGACTGGCAGCCGGAGTCGCCGCAGGCATCTCGTATCCGCTGGTCGTGATGCACGTGCGCACGATCGTCGGATGGCGATTCGCCATCACGAGCGCGCTGCCATTGGCCGCCTTCACCACCGGGATCGCAATCAACGGCGTCTACGGTGGCGACCAGCGCGGCTTGATCTTCCTCGGCATGCTGTGCGTCGTCGTCGCGTTTCTCACCTGGAGCTACCCCAGGCTTTCGCGAACCCTCGAAGCGACCCGCAGCACCGAGACCGCGGACTTGACCCGGCGCACCACCGCACTGGCCGCCCTGACGCTCATCGTTCGTTCGCAAGTCGCCGAGGCGAAACGCATCCTGCAGGCGCCCGACCCCACCGAGCGCCAAGGCTTGCGCAGCTGGCTCGAGCAGCGCGTCGAAAACGTAACCCGCACCATCGACGACTTCGAACGCCTCAACAGCGTGCACAATCGCATGCTCTATGTGGCGTCGCGACGTAGCCAAAAATTGGCGCGCTACACGGCCATGGATCTGGCGATCGAGCTGGACCGGAAGATGCCCCAGGCACAGGCCGCGCTGGAGAAGGCCGTCGATAGCCTGTTGAGCCTGCGAGAATTGACGGATCTCCCCACCTCAGAAGCGGGCCCTGGCCACCATTGCGTCGGCTGTGGCCACCCCTCAGACGACCAATCGCACTTCTGCGGCAACTGCGGGCGCCCAAGTGCGGAGCGCCGCCAATGCCTCCGCTGCGCCCACGTGCTGCACCTTCCCAGACACCTGCTGCAGCCCATCGAGAACGACATCACGCTGGAGACCCACTGCCACTGCTGTGGCGAACGGCACGCCACGGCAGGTTAAGCGAAGAAGAGTCTACAGCAGACTCTTCCCGCAGACGGGGTGGCGACCTATCCTGCTCGCCCCACAAAGTCGGCGACCCGACCAGTGGACCATCCCGCCCATGGCCAACGCATCCTCCGCATTTCCCCGCCACGATCAGTTCCAGGACCGCCACATTGGTCCGAGTTCCAACGAGCTAGATCAGATCCTGCAAGCCCTCGGCTGCCGCACACTCGAAGACCTGACCGACAAGGCGGTGCCGAACAGCATCCGCTGGCAAAACGAGTTGGCAACGACTCCGGCGATGACCGAGCGGGATGCGCTAACGGAGCTGACTGGGTTCGCCAACGAGAACCGGGTCATGCGCAGCTACATCGGCCTCGGCTACCACGACACGATCACGCCAGCCGTGATCCAGCGCAACATCCTCGAGAACCCGGGGTGGTACACGCAATACACGCCGTACCAAGCCGAGATTGCGCAAGGTCGCCTGGAGGCCCTGCTCAACTTCCAGACGCTGATCCTCGACCTGACCGGTCTTGATGTTGCGAACAGCTCGCTGCTCGACGAAGCGACGGCTGCTGCGGAAGGCATGGCGATGTGCCATCGCATGCACAAGAACAAGAGCGTCGACACGTTCTTCGTTGATGACAATGTGCATCCGCAAACGCTGGCCGTGTTGCGCACACGCGCCGAGCCGCTCGGCATCCAGATTGAAGTTGGCGACCACCGCGCCGCGAAGTTCACCGACCAGCACTTCGGCATCCTACTTCAGTACCCCGGTAGCGATGGCACGATCGACGACCCGACCTCGACGATCGAACGCATGCACAGCAACAGCGGCTTCGTGGTCGTCGCCGCCGACCTGCTGTCGCTGACAATCCTCAAGGCCCCAGGCAAGCTCGGAGCCGATATCGTTTGCGGTAGCAGCCAACGCTTCGGCGTGCCGCTCGGCTACGGCGGCCCGCACGCCGCGTTCATGACGGCGACCAAGAGCTTCCAACGGCAACTGCCGGGTCGCATCGTCGGCATGACGATCGACGCCGACGGTGCCCCGGCCTTGCGCCTCGCGCTCGGCACGCGCGAGCAACACATTCGCCGCGAAAAGGCGACGTCGAACATCTGCACGGCGCAGGTGCTGCTGGCGGTCATGGCCAGCATGTATGCCGTCTACCACGGTCCGGAAGGTCTCAAGGCAATCGCCGAGCGCATCCGCAACCAAACCGAGTGCATGGCGCACTCACTGACCAAGGCTGGGCACAAGGTGCAAGACGGAGCGCGCTTCGACACGCTGCGCGTCTGGCCGAAGGATGGCAGTGAGGCGGCGATGGCCGCGGCCGTTGCCGTTGGCATCAACTTGCGCGACTTCGGTGACGGCAGCGTCGGCGTGTCGCTCGACGAGACCGTCGAACTGCGCGACATGCAGGACCTGTTCGCGGCGTTTGGTGGCAGCCCACTGCAACTCGCCGTCGACAAGCAGGCGCCGGCGCTCGCCGCGATGGCGCGCACCGCCCCCTACCTCGAGCACCCGACGTTCCACAGCTACCGCAGTGAGAGCGAACTGCTGCGCTACATCCATCGCTTGCAACAGAAGGATCTGTCGCTGACGACGTCGATGATTCCGCTCGGCTCGTGCACGATGAAGCTCAATGCAACGACCGAGATGTATCCGGTATCGCTGCCCGGCTACTCTGCGATCCACCCGTTCGCACCGCTCGACCAGACCGTCGGCTACCAGAAGATGTTCGACAACCTGTCGACGTGGCTCTGCGACATCACTGGCTTCCACTCGTGCTCGCTGCAACCGAACGCCGGTTCGCAGGGCGAATA
The DNA here is from genome assembly GCA_051274975.1 of Planctomycetota bacterium. Taxonomy (GTDB): domain Bacteria; phylum Planctomycetota; class UBA1135; order UBA1135; family UBA2386. The sequence goes on from JBNMND010000055.1 coordinate 22,624, forward strand.
CGCCGGTTTGCTGACGATCCGCGCGTTCCATCGCAAGAACGGCCAGGAGCAACGCAACATCTGTCTCATCCCGCAGAGCGCGCACGGCACCAACCCGGCTAGTGCCGTGATGTGCGGCATGAAGGTGGTCGTCGTCAAGTGCGACGACGACGGCAACATCGACATGGATGAACTGCGCCAAAAGGCGGAGCAGCATCAAGATCAACTGTCGGCGCTGATGGTCACCTACCCATCGACGCACGGCGTGTTCGAAGAAGGCATCCGCGAGATCTGCAAAATCGTGCACGACAACGGCGGCCAAGTTTACATGGACGGCGCCAACATGAACGCGCAGGTCGGCCTGATGGGCCCCGGCGAACTCGGCGCCGATGTTTGCCACCTCAACCTGCACAAGACCTTCTGCATTCCGCACGGCGGCGGCGGCCCGGGCATGGGCCCGATCTGTGTTGCCAAGCACCTCGCGCCGTTCTTGTCGAGCCACCCACTGGTGCCTTGCCAGCCGACCGGCGACGAGACCTACGCCATCGGTCCGGTCAGCGCAGCACCTTGGGGCAGCGCATCGATCCTAACCATCAGCTACGCCTACATCGCGATGATGGGCCCCGATGGCTTGCGGCGCGCGACCCAAGTTGCGATCGCCAACGCGAACTACATCGCCAAACAACTCGAAGGCCACTTCCCG
>JBNMND010000056.1:0-23094 GCA_051274975.1 Planctomycetota bacterium
CACCGCCCGCGAGCGGTATCGAACGAATGGTCGCTGCCGACGCTGTCAGGCGCCTCGATAGCAAGGACGCCGAGATTCGCGGCGAGGCGGCGATCATCGTCGCATCTGCTGGTCGCATCGATCAAGAACGGCGCCTACTGGAACTTGCGAAGGACCCGGCACCAGCCGCCAGCCAACGCGCCACGCTAGCGCTCGGCTTGCTCGCGACACCGCAGGCGATCACGTTCTTGGAGCAGCAACTGCGCACGATCGAAGGCCGCACCAATGATCAAGGGGTTGTCGCCGCGTTCGCGTTGGGACTCGTGCCGACCGACCGCGTCGACACTTCCGTGGCACGCACCCTGACATCGTTCGAACACGGCAGCTGGAAGCGCCAGCACGACATCTTGATCGCGCTGCTGATCGGCATGACGTACCAACCCGATCGCTCCGAACGCCGGGCACTGGAGCAATTGCTCGCGGACGACGCCAACCGCGCCGCTGAATCGCGCGCCTTGCTGCTGCAGTTGCTGTTACCGATGGCCCAAACCCATGACGAACGCGAACTGCGCCGTGTATTGCGCCGCGGCAGCAAGCTCGAACGACTAGCCGTCGTCAACTGGATGGCGTCGCGCCCGCCCGCTGAGAACAAGTCGTGGCTCGAAGACCTGGTGCGCATTGCCAAGCGCGGCGATGGACCGGAACTTCGTTCGGCGGCGTTGCTGGCGTTGACGCGTTGCCGTTACCTGCCCGCACTTGAAATCGCCGCCCACGCGTTGAAGAGTTCCTCGCCAATCGAATGCAGCCAAGCACTCGCGGCGATGATGGCCATAGGAGGAGCCAGCACGCATGGAGCACTTGAGCAACACTTACTGGACGAACGCAAGCCGCTGCGCATCCAGGCGCTGATGAAGGGCTTTTTGGCGCCACCGTCGAAGCAGCTCGTCGAGCACGCAATCAAGATCGCGAACAACGCAAAGATGCCGGTCGCGACGCGCGCCGCCGCCGCAGAGCTAGTTGGCCGCCGCGACAAGAAGCGAGCCGCACCGTTGCTGCGCGACCTGTTCCGCATCGCGATCGATCCCGAAGTATTGACGTCGCTGGCGCGCGCGCTGCGTCGCGCCGAAGACTCGCCAACGGCACTCAGCCGCTTGATGGATCGCCCGATTTCCTTGACCCAACACGCCGACCGTTGGCAAGCGCTGCTGACCGCGGGCCACGGCGAAGCGCAGCGCCAGGTTTTGGCCGTGCTGAAGAACGGCAAGTCCAGCGACGATGACGTTCGCACCGCGGTCAAAGCATGGCGGCGCGCGATGATCCTGAACTCGGCTGGTTCGCTAGCGCCCGAGCGGCTGACAAGCTACCTGAAGTAGCCAGCCCCGTCAGCAGCTCCAGGCGAGCGCTGGCGAGTAAACCTGGCGAGTTATCACCGGCAGGCAAGCAAGCGCTCGCCCACCGCTCGCGGCAACTAGGCCTTCGCCTTGCCCTTGATCGCGCGGCTCTTGCTGGCCTTCGCGGACTTGGCCGCGGTCTTGGCCGGCGCCTTGGCGGCGGCCTTCTTCGGCGTCGCCCTTGCTGGAGTCTTTGCTGGAGTCTTTGCCGCCGCCTTAGGCGCAACCTTCGCAGGCCCCTTAGCGAGCGACTTCGGCGCGGGCTTGGCGGCCACCTTCGCAGCTCGCTTCTGCGGCGCAACGACACGACCGGTGGCGGTCGCAGCCTTGCTCACAGCAACCGACTTAACGCGCACATTATCACTCTCAACAAAGTCCCGTGCGCCCGAACGCGGCTTGGTGATGGCAGCCATGGTCGCCAAGACCTTTGCAGCAGCGACGGCAGTTGGCCGAGCCTGGGCAGCTTGCATCAAGTCATTCATCGACAACACGCCAATCAACACTCCCTGCGAATCGACGACGGGCAGGCGATGCACTTGCCGCTCCGCCAACGCATTCATCGCTATGACTACCGAGTCTTCCGGCCGACACGTAACCGGCTCCGGCACCATCACCGCAACCACGGGGATACTCGCAATTGGCACTCCTTGCATGTAGCTCGCCATGCAGAGGTCGCGGTCGGTGACCACGCCGACCAACGTATTGGCACCATCGACAACGGGCACGAAGCCACAATCCTGCTCCCACATGATGCGGGCCACTTCATCCAGACGATCGACGATGCGAACCGCGTGCGGTTCCTTGTTCATTACATCCTGTACTTTCATGGCGGGGATCCTCACCGCCGACCTCTGGTGACCCAAGTGTTTTCCGACCACGCATGCATCGCAACACTGGCGAAGGCCGCGCGAGCGGGCACACTGCGGTGTCATGAGCGCCCCCACCCACAGTGACCGTGCAGGGATCGTGCCATCCAGCGTACGCACTGGAGCGTGGGTGCTCTACGACCTTGCGAACACGATCTACATCGCAACCGTCACGTTCGTGTTCACGCCCTATGCGAAGGAAGAGCTCGGCGGGTTAACGGGCCACGGCATTACGAACTTCCTATCGATGGCGGCGGCGGCGTTGTTAGTGCCGTTCTTCGGCGCGCTCGTCGACACGACCTCGCGAACGCGCCGTTACCTGACGGTCGGCACGTTGCTGTGCATCACCGCGCTGCTCGGCTGGTCGCTCGACTTCGGCGCGTTCTGGCTGCTCGCCTGCTACTTCGCGGCGAACCTGGCATACAACATCGCTCTCGTGTTCTACAACACGCTGCTGACGTCCGTCGCCGAGCCAGAACGCGCCGGCCGCATCAGCAGCATGGGCGTCGGGGTCGGCTACATGGGCACGCTACTCGTGCTCGCGATCATGATGACCGTGCACCCATCGCCGCGCACGTTTTTCGCGATCGCCGCCGGGATGTTCTTGCTGCTGGCGCTGCCGTGCATGCTGCTAGTCAAAGATCGCCGGCCCGTGCAGTCGAGTTCGGTACCAACGCTCACCGCGATGCGCGACGCCAACCAACGGCTATGGCGGACCGTGCGCGAACTGCCAGAGAATCGCCCACTGATGTGGTTCCTGGTTGGCAATTTCTTCCTCGTGGACGTGCTCAATACCGCGATCCTCTACTTCGCCGAGTTCACCAAGTCCGTATTCGCCGAACAAGCGTCGCACGGCATCAGGCTCTTCGGCACGACCTTCACCGGCCAGGAAGGCATTGATTCGTTCATGGGCATCGCCGGGATCTGCCTGAACATCATCGCCATGGCGGTCGGCATCCTGATCGGCCGCTGGAACGACCGCAGCCCGCTAACCGTCATGCGGGTCAGCGGGATCGCTCTCCTAATCGCTCTACTAGGCGGCACGGTGTTCGGCGGCAACAACCCGCTCGCCTATCTAGGGACCCTGGTCGCCCTTGGTGCCTTCGGGCTGACCGGCATTTGGTCCGCAGGGCGCAAGATCATCGTCGTGCTAGCCCCGCCTGACCAGATCGGTCAATACTTCGGCCTTTACGGCATCACGATCAAGCTGTCGGTCTTCGGCGCAGTCACTTACAGCATCGTCAGTGACGCCTACGGCAGCAAACCAGCGATGCTCGCGCAAAGCGCACAGTTGCTGATCGGCCTGCTATGCCTTTTCATGGTGCGGCTGCCGAACAAGCCAGCACCGACGAGACCATGAGCGACGTGCAAGAGAACCAAGAAGAGCCGAAGGAAGAACGCCAGAAACCCATGCGGGAGCCGATTTGGCAACGCATTGCAGTCGGCTTCCTCGCATTCCTAATTTGGATCATCTCGATCCTGCCCACCTGGCTCGCCTACTTCATCGGCGACCTGTTCGCGATCCCGTGGTTTCTCTACTGGAGCGTTCGCGACCGCAAGGGCAAACGCACCAGCGGCTACTGGCGCAACACCCGCATCGCCTTTCGCGAAGGCACGCAGCTCGGCCCGAACCGTCCCAAGCACCACCTGTGGAAGTGGTCCCGGCACGTCGGGTGGCTGCTGATCGACTCGTGTCGCATGCGGCACTTCAACAAAGACACCGTCAACAAGCACTTCAACTTTGAAGAGTTCGGACCACTGCAAGAGCTGTTCGACGAAGGCAACGGCCTGATCTTCGCCACCGGCCACGTCGGTAGCTGGGACCTGTCCGGGGTGACGGCCGCACTGCTCGGCCTGCCGATCACTTCGGTGTTCCGACCAAGCCCACTGCCGGCGCTCAATCGCTTGATGACCGATATGCGCACCCGCACCGGCCAGATCGTGGTCGCACGCAAGAACGTCATGTGGACGTTGAAGAAAGTTCTGCGCGAGAAGAACACCATCGGCCTGCTCGCCGACGGCGGTGGCAAGCACAGCGCCGTGGTGGCGCCGTTCCTTGGCACCGCGGCGCGTTCGGTCGCAACCCCGGCGCTGCTACATCTCGCGACCGGCGCGCCGATCGCTGTGGTCGCATTCATGCGCACCGGTCGCATGCGCTATCACCTACGCGTCTTCGACATCATCCGCGATGCCAAGACCGGGGATCGGGAAAAGGACTTGATCGCAATCACGACTCGCTGCAACCGCGGCCTCGGCCAGGGCATCAAGGAAGCGCCGGAGCAATGGTTCTGGCAGAGCCGCCGATTCCGTCATCGCCCGCCTGAGGAAGTCATGGGTGCGGACGGCCTGCCGCCGATCATGCCAATGGATAGCGACGACCTACTGAACAACCCCGTCGGCCGCCACCGCTCCCCCAAGCAGCAGCGCACGACGGGCTAGCCAACGTCGGACGTCGCCCGGTCACAAATTCGGAGCGACTGCCCCACCGACAGTGTGAAGACGCGATCAAGAAGCGGTTAGAAAGTCTGGCATGCGCGCACCGAGCCAAACACCATTGCCGACCTCTGGAGCGGCGCAACACGGGGTTTCAGCAGCATACGGAGCTGACATGGGGAGTTTTGAAAAGCTTCATTCTGCGACACGTTTGCTTGCCTGAGCGACGGCAGGGAATCAGAATCTGGGCGACTGCAACGCAGCCTCCATTCGCTCGAACTGACGCCAACAAGATCGCGTGGCCATCTTAGAGCGCCAACATCAAGTCCCAATGACCAACGCTCGTTGCCCGGTTACGACCGGCCTTCGTCCCACGGCCTCGGGCGCCTTTGTTTGCGCTGTCGCGGCAGTCATCGCACCGCTCGCGGCACAAGCACCAACGACCCAAGAAATGCTCAACCGCATCGAAGTACCAGACCAGCGCATCGCGGAGTTGAGCCAGCACCTGACTCAAAGCATCACCATGGGCGGCGGCTCTGGACGTTCGCGCGATTACGCCGCCGGCTTCAATCACTACGTCGACGGCACTCACAAGAACAAGCTGAACATCGACGTCACCAAGCAGAACGGTTCTCGGGTCGAAAACTCGAGCCCCGGCTTCCGGGTCAAAGACGACGGCTTCATGTTCCGCTTCCAGCGGCAGATCGCCTTCTAGGCGCGCAACTTCGCGGGGCCGACCACACACACAGCCGGTCCCACTCCTCATCTTCACACACCCTTAACAATACGCGCGCAGTGCATTAACAAGCGCGCGATTACCTCTTACGCGTGGGCCAACCGCTCACACTTCAGGAACAATCAAGTGATCAAGAATCTGCTCACGGCCTCGGCCGCCATGTCCTTCGCCCTCATCGCCACCCTGCCCAGCTGCGGCAAGGGCGGTCTGGAAATCGAAAACCGCGGTTCGGAAACCCTGCTCGAAGTCGCCGTCGCGTTCTCCGAGATCTACGTCGTGGACCACCCTGAGATCGCGATTTCGGTTTCCGGTGGTGGCTCCGGCACTGGCATTTCCGCACTGATCGCCGGCGACCTGCAAATCGCTAACTCGAGCCGCCCGTTCAAGGCCGTCGAAATCGCAGACGCCAAGAAGAACGGCGTCACGCCGGTCGAGCACATCGTTGGCTACGACGGCATCGCGGTCTACGTGCACAAGGACAACCCGATCAAGTCGCTGACGATCTCACAGCTCAACGCGATCTTCGGCGATGGCGGCAAGGTCGAAAGCTGGTCCGACCTCGGTATCGACTTGGGCAAGAAGTCGAATGACAACATCGTGCTGTTGAGCCGCCAAAGCAGCAGTGGCACCTACGAATGCTTCCTAGAAACCGTGCTGCACGATTCAGGCAGCTTCAAAGCGCGCTGCAACCTGATGAACAGCAGCAAGAACACTGTCGAGGAATGCGCCAACAACATCAGCGCCATCGGCTACAGCGGCATCGCCTACGCTTCGGATGCGGTGCGCATAGTCCCCATCAAGAAGGACGAAGCCGCACCGGCTGTGATGCCGACAGTCGATTCGGTGCTCGACAAGAGCTACCCGATCTCGCGCCCACTCTACATGTATACCAACGGTGAGCCGACCGGTGACATCAAGGGTTACATCGACTGGATCAAGAGCGATGCCGGCCAAAAAGTTCTCGTAGCCAAGCGTTACGTGCCGCTCCGCAAAATGTAGGGTCGGCCACGCCCGCCCCAGCCGCCTGTTCGCCCGCCCCGCTTCCCCAACTCAACCACCAGCCTTGTCATCACACTACGAAGAGCGCCTGCAACGCGACCTCGACTGGATCAGCGAACTGGTCGGACGGGTCGGCATCCAACTTATCGAGACCATCCACGATGCGGTGGCAGCAGTGCTCAGCCTCGACAAGCAGGCTGCAGCGGAACTGGTGATTGGTGACTACACCATCAATCGCCAGACGCGTGAACTGGACCGACTTAGCCACGCGTTCGTGGCTCGCCACCTGCCGAGCGCCGGCCACCTGCGCTACGTCTCCTCGGTGCTGCGCCTGAACATCGCACTCGAACGCATCGGCGACTACGCAACGACCATTGCGCGCACTGCCGCGCAGTTGTCGGAGAAGCCGCCGGCAGCCGTTGGCCGCGACATCGAAATGATGGCCGAGCAATCACGCCGCACGCTATCCGACGCGCTCAAGAGCTTCCAGAGTCGCGACTCGGCACTAGCGCAGGCGACCATGTCGGCCGCCACGCAGTTTGCCCCCTACTTCGACCGTGTCTTTGATGACCTCGTCAAGGAAGGCGAAGCCAAGACGCGCCCGATAAAGGACCTGTTCGCGCTGATGGCGACGCTCAATCGATTGGAGCGCGTCGTCCACCAAGCCAAGAACGTGTGCGAAGAAACCGTCTTCGTGGTTACCGGCCAGGCCAAGGGCGAGAAGACGTTCCAGATCCTGTATGTCGACGAGGCCAATAGCGGCGCCAGCCAGATTGCCGAGCATTTCACGAGCAAGGCGTTCCCGAATAGCGGCCGCTACATGAGCGCCGGATGGAGTGCTGCCGACAACACCGCGGCTGAGTATCTCAGCTTCGCGGAGACGGTCGGACTCGACCTGAGCACGGCCTGGCCCACGGGACTCAACACGATGAAGGAACAGTTCGACCAGTTCGATCTGGTCATCGCACTGGGTAAGGGTTCACGCGCGAACCTGCCAAAGTTGCCGTTCCACACTTCCTCACTTGAGTGGGACATCGACACCACCGATTCGCCGGAAGCGGTCTACCGCCAGATCACGCCAATGGTGCGCGAACTGATGGAACAACTGCGCGGCGAACACGCGAGCTAAGCAAGGCCAGCGACTCCCATCTCCCTTCTTGGCCTTCACTCACTCGGCCGGAACCATGCAACACAAGCCCGACGCGCCCCCATCGGCGAACCGACCGAGCCAAGGCGACCAACCAGGATGGGCGGCGTCGCTCGACCGACGCGATTCAGCATGGAAGCTGGATATGGTTGCCAAGGTCCTGGTGCAGCTTGGCGGAATCTCCGCGATCCTGTTCATCGCCGCGATCTTCATCTTCATCGGAACCCAGGGCTTCGAGTTCATGTGGAACCGGTTGTCGTTCAGCGAGCTGCTGTTTGGCGACCGCTGGGAACCGGCCATCAAATCGCCCAAATACGGCGCCCTGCCGCTGATTGCCGGCACCGCCTGGATCACGGTCGTGGCCATGGCGATCGCGATACCTCTAGCGTTTGCCGCGGCCGTCTACATCGGCGAGTTCGCGCGCGGCAAGCAACGCGAATGGCTGAAGGTCGGCATCGAAACCCTCGCCGCGATTCCTTCGGTCGTGTGGGGCGTGATCGGCTTGTCGGTCATGAAGCCGATCATCGAGGATCTCTTCGATGTGCAGTTCGGCCTCAACGTTCTAAACGCAGGCATCATCCTCGGCCTGATGGCGGCGCCCATCATCGCCACGATCGCCGAAGACGCCCTCAAGGCAGTTCCTGACAGCTACCGGGAAGCCGCCGAATCGCTGGGCGCTACTCGCTGGCAGGTCATCTGGAAGGTCGTGTTGCCACACGCACGCCCTGGCTTGTCCGCGGCAGTGCTGCTCGGCGTCGGCCGCGCCTTTGGCGAGACGATCGCCGTCTTGATGGCAAGTGGTCACATGTTAATGGCGCCCGACAGCATTTTCGACTCGGCAGCCACTCTGACGGCAACCATCGCGGCCGAACTCGGCGAAGCAGCAGTTGGTGGCGACCACTACCAGGTGCTGTTCGTGCTCGGACTACTGCTATTCATCATCACCTTCGGCATCAACCTAATCGCAGACCGCATTGTCCGCGGCCGCAGGATCCAGGCGTGAGCAGCCAATTCCACCCAACGGCCATCGAAGGCCGCGCCCTTACGACCCAGAAGCTGCTGCGCATGGGCTTCTTGGCCGTGACGCTGCTGCTGCTGATTCCGGCAGGACTGATCTTGGGCGTGCTCGTGTTCGAAGGGGCCCCCGGAATGAGCTGGGAGTTCCTCACGACGTCGCCCAAACAGGGTGGCGCCGCCGGCGGCATCGCGCCCGCGCTCGTCGGCACCATCTGGCTAACCGCCACCGCATTGGCGCTGGCACTGCCATTAGGTGTCGCGGCGGCCATCTACCTCAGCGAGTATGCGCGCGACAACTGGCTGACCCGAACCATCAACGTCGCGATCGTCAACCTCGCCGGAGTGCCATCGATCGTGCACGCGCTGTTTGGCGTTGGCGCGTTCGTCTACTTCATGCAGTTCGGCAAGTCGATCCTCGCAGCAGGCAGCACGCTAGCAGTAATGACGTTGCCGGTCGTGATTGTCTCGACGCGTGAATCGCTACGAGCCGTGCCGCAATCGTTCCGCGATGCTTGCTGGAACATGGGCGCGACCAGGTGGCAAACCATCTGGCGCATCGTGCTCCCCAACTCGGGCAGTGGCATCCTCACCGGCTTGATTCTGGTGGTCTGTCGCGCTGTCGGTGAGACCGCACCGATTATGTTCACCGGCGCAGTGTTCCTGCGCCAAATGTATCCGAACAGCTTGCAAGACAAGTGCATGGCACTGTCGCTGCACCTCTACAACGTCTCGACGCAGGTCCAAGACGTGCCAGACCACATCCCGTTCACGGTCGCGCTGACGTTGATTCTGGTGGTGCTGTCCATGAACTCGGTCGCGATCTACTTCCGCATGAAGTTACGAGGGACGAAGAAGTGGTAACACCCCCAACAGCTAGCACTCCTTTTTCGGATTCTCAGGCTCTTGGCTTTTCGGCTTCGGGTTCGGCACAAGCCAACGCCGACATATTGCTCTCGGTGCGCAACCTGACCATTAGCTACGGCGACAAGGTCGCGCTGAAGGGCGTCAACCTCGACGTTCGCCGCAACGAGATCTTCGGCATCATCGGCCCGGCCAATGCCGGCAAGACATCATTCCTGCGGTCGCTCAACCGTATGGATGAGTTTGTGCACACGATGAAGGTCGACGGCGACGTGCACTTCGCCGGCCGCGACCTGACGACGGTACGCAATCTCTACGCGCTCCGTCGCATGATCGGCGTCGTGTTCCCGCTGCCAGTCGGCCTGCCACTGTCGATCTACAACAACGTCGCACTTGCACCAAGATTGGCCGGCAAACCCAGCAAAGCCGACCTAGATGTCACCGTCGAACGATGCCTGCGACGCGCCGCCCTTTGGGACGAGGTCAAAGACCGCCTCAACAGCCTTGGGTCGCTGCTCAGTGGCGGCCAGCAACAGCGGCTAACAATTGCGCGCGCATTGTCGCAAGACCCGCAACTGTTGTTGCTCGATGAGTTCTCCATCGCCGTCGACCCAGTCACGACGATGCGCATCGAAGAGGTTCTCAAGGAACTCAAGAACGAGATGACCATTATCCTGGTCACCAACCTCGTGCAGCAGGCTCGACGACTGGCAAGCCGCACAGCCTTCTTCCTCGGAGGATCGTGTGTCGAGATCAACAAGACCGAACAACTGTTCACTGGCGGCGCCACCGACCAACGCACCGTCGACTACCTGGAGGGACGTTATGGGTAATTCCTTGGCATCGAACACGGCCTCGTCCGCGAACCAAGACACCGCGAGCACCGAGCTCGCCATCGAGGTTCGCAGCATGAACCTCTGGTATGGCGATTTCCAGGCGCTGCACAACGTCGACCTCGACATCAAGCAGGGCATTGTCACCTCGATGATCGGCCCGTCGGGTTGTGGCAAGTCAACTTTGTTGCGCAGCTGCAACCGGATCAACGAACGCCTCGACTACGTGCGCACGACCGGCACCATCAACGTGCTCGGCGAGGATATCTACGCGGAAGAAGCCTCGCGCATTCAAGTGCGCCGACACATCGGCATGGTGTTCCAGCGACCCAATCCGCTGCCGCTGTCGATTCGCGACAATGTATTGTTCGGCCATCGCCTGCATGGCGGTGGCAAGACCTCGAGGAGTGAGCTTGACGGCATCGTCGAAAGCGCACTAGAGCAGGTCATGCTGTGGGATCGCGTCAAAGACAAGCTCGGCAAGAAGGCGACGAACTTATCGCTCGAAGAACAGCAGAAGCTCTGCATTGCGCGCCTGCTGCCGACCAAGCCTGCCGTGCTGTTGATGGACGAGCCGTGCTCGGCACTCGACCCAGAGGCAACTGCCGCAGTCGAAGAGCTGATTTGGGAACTGCGCGGCAAGTACTCGATCCTGATCGTGACCCACAACATGGCCCAAGCTCGCCGCGCCAGTGACGAATGCGTGTTCATGCTGATGGGAGAAGTCATCGAGCACACGGCCACCGAGCAGATGTTCGTGTCACCGGCGAAGAAGGAAACGTCGAACTACATCGAAGGCCGATTCGGATAGCAGGGCAAAGATGGCCACCTGATGCGCACCAATCTGCCCAACCACCGAATTCCACTAGTGCGCCAGCGATTGCTCGGGAAGCCCACGGCATCTGGTATCGTCCCAGTCCCCTATGTTCGCGATTCCTTCCATAGCCCTTCTCTGCCTGGTCATTCCCCAGGAGCCAAACAAAGTCCTCGCCACCTACCAGCTCAACGGCGAGGAAGCGACCGTCACGCGCACCGACGTCGCGATGGAGATGGCGTTCCACTTGCGCCGCGATGAACGTGGTCGACAGGGCTGCGAGATGATGGTCGACGCCATGGTCACGCGCACCGAGGCCAAGCGCCTAAACGTCATGCCGACCACGGCCGACGCGCAAGCGTTCTGGACACAGCTGAAGCAGCAACTGATTGAAGCGGGACGGCGCCCCGAAGACTTCGCTGCTGTGCGCAACACGAGCGAAGCACAATGGCTCGAGGACCTGTCCGTGCAAATCGCGCAAGAGCGCGTCGTGCGCAAAGAGCTGGGGCTCGCCGAGGACGAAAAGGTCGGCGGCGACATGCTCAAGCTGTGGCTGGTCGAAGCCCGCGAGAACGCCAAGATCGAAACCGATCCAGATAAGCTGCCAGTCGGCACCGCGGCCAACGTCAACGGGAAGGCCATCGCACTAATTGATTTAGGCTTCTTGCTACTGCGCACCAGCGAGGACTTCGAACGCGACCGCATCGTCCGCCAAATCGTCGTCCTGCAGACTCTCGAAAGCATGGCCCGAGAGAAGGCGATCAAGATCACCGAAGGCGACCTCGACCGCGCCATCGAATCACGTCGCGTGCAAGCCCAGAAAGATCCAAAACTCGGTGGTGTGCCGTTTGAGCAAGTGCTCAAAGCCAGGGGAATGACCGTCGACTCGCTGCGGCAACTACGCGTCTTCCGGTCTTACATCTTGCTTGAAAAGTTGGTGGCCATTCAGTTCACCGACGAGAAGCTCCAAGCCGAACTAGACGCCGATCGAGACGCGATGCTTGCCGAAGTCGGTCCGCGCCGTCGTATCGGCGCCATATATCTCCGAGCCATTGAGAACCCCAACCAGATCATCACGCGCAACTTTGACGACGCGATGGCACATCTGCAAGTCGTGCGCGCACGCATCGCGATTGATGGCTTCGCAGCGACCGCTAGCATTGAAAGTGAACTCGGCGATTCGAAACGTAAGGGCGGCGACGTCGGCTGGCATCGCAAGGGCAGCACCGAGCTGCCGAAGAATGTGGTGCACGCCGCGTTCGAGATGAAGATGACCGAGGTGTCGATGCCCATCCGCACCAAGGACGGCTGCTACATCATCACGGTTCTGGATCGAGAACCGGTACCCACCGACAAAGAGCTGATCAGCCGAACGCGCATTATTCGCGGCCGGACCCTCAGTGAAAGTGTGCTCGAGAATGCGAAGGTGCAATTCGCTGGCGCCAAGAAGACCGACATGTCCGAAACCAAAAGCGGCACAGGAACAAACAAGTGACCAGCATCCCACTAACGCCGAGCGATGCTCGGCAACTGACCACGGCAACGACCAGCAACACGCGCTGGTTCGAGCAACTGCAACTGTGGCGGCCCAAAGCCGTCGACCAGATCACAACCGGGAACCACGAAACCGCCGTGATCCTGCTCGCTGGCACGTTCGATTTGATGGCTGGCGCAACTAGCTGGCCCGCGCGCGGCGCCAGGAAGACACCGTTTGCCGGACGCCCGATGGCGGTGTTCCTGCCACCAAACACGCCATTCCGCGTCGGCAACGATGCAGTGGACGGCGAAATCCTGATGGTCTCTGCCAGGCAACCCGATGCCGGCCCCGAACCCGAAGGAAAAGCAGCACTGAGCCACAAGCCGCTGCTGCCGATGGCGGGCAGCAACAAGTCGTTCGATCCGACAACCGGCGAGTGGATGCCGGCTGAATCCTTTCCGAGTGCGGCGGAGTCGCTGCCACCGCGCCGCTTCGAGAAGCTGCAAGTTGGCGACGTCAAGATCGAACGAGTGTTCGGTGAGAGCTACAAAGCGGCGACGATCAGCCTAGAAGAGGCGGTCATTCCTGCCGGCGCATCGCTAAGTCTCAAGGACATCCCGTCGCGCCCGAGGTGCGACGAAGTGCTGCTGTTCGTGAGGCCAGAAGGCAAATCGCGCATCGAGCAGGGCAGCACCAGCACCGAGATCGATCACGACACGACGCATTGCCTCAGTAGCGAAGACGTCGAGCAAGTCACGGTGCACAGCGACGCGACGGCGACCTACGTCGTCATTGCGTACGCAGGTAAGACGAAGGCCTAACGCCCACACCGAGCGCGGATGTTAGAACCCGGCGACCGTCACGGCGCCGCCGTCTTCGAGCTGTAACGCCGTGCCGACTTCTTGGAAGTCCTTGGGCAAGTAGCCGAGCCCAAGTCGCATGCCTTGCCCCGCGATCGGCACCGCGTGCATGACGCGGCCGACGGGGATTTCGTCCTCCGGCTCTACAACCGTCACCGGTTCGGTAATCGCCTCGCCACCGGCAAGCCACAACAGACACAGCTTGCGGTTGACTTGGCCATACGTGTGGATGCGCGCGACGATCTCTTGGCCGGTGTAGCAACCCTTGGTCGTCGAGCAGTGGTCATCAAGATTCGCTTCGAGGGCCAGCGTGCTCGCCTCGGTTTCGACGCCAACCCTGACCAAGCCAGAAAGCATGCGTGCCGTTTCGGCGATCTCCGCGGTCATCGGCTGAGGCATCACGCTCGCTTGCTCTCCCGAGTCATCGCTCGCCCGCTCAACAATCGCACCACCGTGACACCGTGTGAAGCTCACGCCCCGACGCTCGAGATGAATCACCGGCCCATCGGCCTGCTCACTCCAGTGGCACTCGCCGGCGAAGCTCTGCGAACCGCTGCCCGCGATGTGCTCCTGAACGGCGCCAAAGTCGCGACTGTGGATCGCCAACTTCTCGGTGAAGTGGTATCGCTCAAGTAGCTCCTGCAATCGCGCGGCCTGCTCGGCCTGGATCTCGATCCAGAACGACTCGCCGCGCCGGAAGACCATCGCCGTAACCACCAGTTTGCCCTTTGCACTGAGGAACGCGGCCGGCAAGACGACCCCCTCAGCGAGGCTCAAAACGTCCTGCGAACAGAGCCTCTGGATATATTCTCCCGCTTCAGGGCCAGTCAGTTCGAGCAATTTGTAGGGCGCCTCAGCACGTTCGTAGGAGCCGTTGCCAAGGAGAGTTGTGCACAATTGAGCGTGGTTCATATCAGCGTGGAATCAGGGTCGGATCATCCTGGGCTCAAATGCGCCTAGATTCAGGGCTTTTTTGAGCCGATCGTTGAAAGAGCCCCAATTCAGGTCTACTTTGTGTACAGACTAACCGAACATGCTCCGCATCTCCAAAAAAGCCGACTACGCCGTGTTCTTGTTGGGCGCTATTGCCCGCCAAGGCGCCTACCCGGGAGGGGAGGCTGCGGACACCGTGGTGAGCGCGCATGAGATCGCCAAGCAAGCCGGTTTGAACAAGAGTGTGGTGGCCAACCTGCTCAAGGAATACTCCCGCCACGGGCTGCTCGATTCGGTTCGCGGCCTGCGCGGCGGCTACCGCTTGACGACCCCCCCGAGCGAGATTTCGCTAGGGCAGATCCTCGAAGTTGTGGAAGGCAAGTTCGTGCTGGTCGACTGCGTGCCGCATGCAGTGGAGTTTCCAGCTGGTGATTCTAAGGCCGGTGAATCCAAAGCAACGGCAACAGACGAAACCACCGCGGGCAGCCACGACTGCTCGCTGATTGGCTTCTGCCCAAGCAAACAACCCATGCGCGTCGTGCACCAACGCATCAGCCAACTTTTCGCCGACATCCACCTCGACGAACTTTGCTCGATGACCCCCGTCGCAGACGCGCCGACAGCTATCAGCAACACAGCTATCAGCACCACAGCTATCAGCACCACAGCAGCCACCAAATAGCGGCAACTGATTCGTACCCTAATGAAGACTCCGATCTACCTCGACTACAGCGCTACGACCCCCTGCGACCCGCGGGTGGTCGAACGCATGATGCCGTTCTTCACCGAGACGTTTGGCAACGCGGCGAGCCGCAGCCACGCGTTTGGCTGGACTGCCGAAGCCGCCGTCGAGGAAGCCCGCGAGCAAGTCGCGGGTCTGATTGGCGCGCACCCGAAGGAACTGCTGTGGACCAGTGGTTCGACTGAGGCCAACAACCTTGCCATCAAGGGCACGGCCCAGATGTACAAGCAGAAGGGTATGCACCTGATCACCGCGGTGACCGAGCACAAGGCCGTGCTCGACCCGATGAAGTATCTCGAGACACAGGGCTACAAAGTCACGTGGCTCGAAGTGGATGCCAAGGGCCACGTCGACCTCAAGGAACTCGAAGCGGCGATCACCGACGAGACGATCCTGGTGTCGCTGATGGCGGCCAACAACGAAATTGGCACGATGCATCCGATCCGCGAGATCGGCGCCATCTGCAAGAAGAAGGGCACGCTGTTCCACACCGATGCCACCCAACAGGTTGGTAAGGCCGCGATCGATGTGATTGCTGACAACGTCGATTTGCTGTCGCTGTCGGCGCACAAGATGTATGGCCCCAAGGGTGTCGGCGCGCTCTACGTTCGCCGCAAGAACCCGCGCGTGCGTCTGACGTCGCAGATGGACGGTGGCGGCCACGAGCGCGGCATGCGTTCGGGCACGCTCAACGTGACCGGCATCGTCGGCCTCGGCGAAGCCGCGCGCATCTGTCGCGAAGAGATGGATAGCGAAGCCGCCAAGTTGTCGACCCTGCGGGCGCGCCTGCAAGATCGCATCTACAAGGAATTGCCGGACGCCGTGCTCAACGGGGACGCCGACAACCGCCTGCCGCACATGACCAACATCTCGTTCCCCTATGTGGAAGGCGAGTCGCTGCTCATGGGCATCAAGGAAATCGCCGTGTCGTCAGGCTCCGCCTGCACGTCCGCCAGCCTCGAGCCGAGCTACGTGCTCAAGGCGCTCGGCCTCGTCGACGAACTAGCACACAGCTCGATTCGCTTCTCCCTCGGTCGTTTCACGACGGAAGAGGAAGTTGATTTCGCAGCCGATCGCCTGATCACCGAAGTCAAACGACTGCGCGAGATGTCACCGCTGTGGGAGATGGTCCAAGAGGGCGTCGATCTCAGCCAGGTCAAGTGGACGATGCACTAGTCGCATCCACGAACACAGATCACACTTACAACACACACCCAACCCAAACACCCAAGCGAACAACCATGGCCTACAGCGACAAGGTTCTCGACCATTACCAAAACCCACGCAACGTCGGCTCGCTCGACAAAGAATCGAACGATGTCGGCACTGGCGTCGTCGGCGCACCTGAGTGCGGCGACGTCATGAAGCTGCAGATCAAGGTGTCCGACGATGGCAAGATCCTCGACGCCAAGTTCAAGACCTACGGTTGCGGTTCCGCGATCGCTTCGTCATCCCTGGCAACCGAATGGTTGAAGGGCACGAGCGTCGAAGCGGCCGCCGAGATCAAGAACACCCAGATCGTCGAAGAGCTTTCTTTGCCGCCGGTCAAGATCCACTGCTCAGTGCTCGCGGAAGACGCGATCAAGGCAGCGATCGACGACTGGAAGACGAAGAACGGCAAGAAGACTGAGGAGGTGTAGTCGTGAGCGAGACCAAAGAAACGACTGACGCAGGTCAAATTGCGGCACCAGCCGAGGCCAAAAAGTCGACGCAAGGCGTGCAACTAACGGAGCGAGCTGCGAAGGAAATCAAGCGCGTCATCGAGGAGCAAAAGTTCACGATCGACAACACCTGGGTGCGCATCGGCGCCAAGGGTGGCGGCTGCTCGGGCTTCACGTACGTGCTCGATTTCGACCAGACCGGGCCGACTGAGTTCGACCTGACCTACGAACAGCACGGCGTCCACGTGGTCGTCGACAAGAAGAGTGACTTCTTCATGGGCGGCACCGAATTGGACTTCAACGACGGCCTGCTCGACCGCGGCTTCGTGTTCAAGAACCCACTAGCGTCGGGCACGTGCGGTTGCGGCACGTCCTTCTCGGCATAGCGCAGACGTGATCCACGTCCCCGCCCCCGACGCGTTCGCCGTATTCGGTGTTGCTCGCAAACTCGACTTGGATGAACAAGAACTCGAGTTGCGCTACCTGAAGCTGTCGCGCGATTGCCACCCCGACCATAACCGCGCGGAAACCGGTGCCGACTGCGGCGCCGTGCTTCAACGTTCCGCGGAGATCAATGATGCGTGGAAGGTTCTGAGCGATCCATGGCGCCGGGCGCGCGCGCTGCTCGAGGCCGAAAGCCAGGGCGTGTTGGACCGCAACAAGAAGCTCGACCCGATGTTCCTGATGGAAGCCCTAGAACTCGCCGAAGAGGTCGCGCACACAGACAGTGATAGCCAAGAAGCGTTGACCAAGAAGCTCAACGCGGCCATCGATGCCGACTACCAAGCTTTGCGCCAAGATGTCGCGAAGACTGACTACGACACCGCTGCCAAGCGCGTGCACCAGTCCCACTACCACCTGAAGGCATTGCACGATCTCGAGGCTAAGTCGTGAGCGACGCTCCCCCACCCAAGACGCGCATCGTCATCGGCATCGACCTCGGCACGACCAACAGCCTCGCGGCTGTTCGCGCCGGCAAGGAGCCGCACGTGCTGCGCAACCAGGGCGCCGACCCACTTACGCCGTCGATGGTCACGTTCCATCCGGACGGCCGCGTGCTCGTCGGTGCAGCAGCCAAGGCGTTGCGTTTGGAGCATCCCGACCGCACCGTGTTCTCGGTCAAGCGACTGATTGGACGTTCGGCAACGGAGAGCAAGAACGACGTCGCCGAACTGCCGTATGCAGTCGTCGCCGGCGAACGCGACCTGCCGCGCATCAAGATCGGCGACCGCGAACTATCGCCCGAAGCGATCTCGGCGATGGTGCTCAAGGAAATCAAGGCGACCGCCGAACAAGCGCTCGGCCACCCCGTTCGCGAAGCAGTCGTGACCGTGCCGGCGTGGTTTGACGACGCCCAACGCCAAGCGACCAAGGACGCAGCCGAGCTAGCCGACATCGACTGCTTGCGCATTCTCAACGAGCCAACCGCCGCGGCGCTCGCCTACGGCCTGGGCGGCAAGAACGACGGCACCGTGCTGGTCTACGACCTCGGTGGCGGCACGTTCGATGTCTCGATCCTACGCATCCACGAAGGCGTCTTCCGCGTGCTCGCGACTGCCGGCGACACCCACCTTGGTGGCGATGACTTCGACCAACTGCTGGCGCACCGCATTCTCGACCTGCTACCCAACAAGCAAGGCACGGAAAACGCGTATGTTCTGCAAGCCGTTCGCAGCGCCGCTGAAGGGCTGAAGATGCGACTCAGCGACCAAGAACAAGCAACGCTAGAGCTCGACCTCGGTGATCGCGGCCAGGTTGAACTAACGGTCACCCGCGCTGAGTTTGAAGCGTCCATCTCGCCACTGGTGCAACGCACGCTCGACTGCGTCAAGAGCGCCGCCAAGGACGCCGGCCTCGAGCTCAAGAACATCGACGACATCGTCTTGGTTGGTGGCAGCACGCGCATTCCGTTGGTTCGCGAGCGACTCGAAGCGGCGACCGGCAAGGCACCGCACACCGACGTCGACCCCGATCTCGCGGTCGCCCTCGGCGCCGCGATCCAAGCCGACATCCTCGCCGGCAATGATCGTTCGCTGCTGTTGCTCGACGTGATCCCGCTGTCGCTCGGCATTGAGACGCTCGGCGGCACTGTGCAGAAGTTGATCCTGCGCAACAGCACCATCCCGACCAGTGTCTCGGAGGAGTTCTCGACTGGCGTCGACGACCAAACCGCCGTCGACCTGGCGATCTATCAAGGCGAACGCGAACTCGCCAAGGACTGCCGCCTGCTGGGCCAGTTCAAGCTTCGCGGCATTCCGCCGATGCCGGCTGGGCTGCCGCGTATCTTGGTCACGTTCTTGGTCGATGCCGATGGCGTCTTGCGAGTAACAGCCCGCGAACAACGCACCGGTGTCGAAGCGAGCATTCAAATCGTGCCGACCTTTGGTCTGACCCGCGAAGAAGTCCGCCGCATGATGATCGAGTCGATCGAGAACGCGCAAGAAGACTACATCGCTCGCGAAGCCATCGAGGCGCGCGCCAAAGCCAAGGCAATGGTGAGCGGCACCAAGAAGGCGATGAAGCTGGCCGAGTTGCCACCCGACCAAACCTTCGCGGTGCACAAGGCCGTCAAGGCATTACAGAAGCTGCTCGATGCGGACGCCGACGCGACCGCCTTGAAGTCCGCGAGTGAAGACCTAACCAAGGTCACCGCAACCATTGCCGACGACGTCATCAGCGCCGCCGTCACCAAGTCCCTAAAGGAAGATCAGCAGCCATGAGCTCCGACACCAGCTCCACCCAGACTGTCACCGTCACCGTCCAAGGCCAAGACAAGCCACTAAAGCTGGCGATGGGCCAATCGATCCTCGACGCCGCGCTAGCGCAGGGCATCGACCTCGACCACGCCTGCGGCGGCGTCTGTGCCTGTTCGACCTGCCACATCAAGATCCACAAAGGCGGCGACTGCTTCCCCGAAGCCTCCGAAGACGAAGAGGACCAACTAGACAAGGCCCGCGACGTCGCACTCAACTCCCGCCTAGGCTGCCAAGCGGTACTCAAGCGCATGCCCGCCGACGGTAAAATCGAAATCGCCATCCCAACCTGGAACGTCAACAACGTCCAAGAAGGCCACTAGTTGTCAGTACGGTGGCAGGACAGAATACAACAAACTGAACCTGTCCCGGTGGCAAGATTACGCCCCCATGCCGGGCACTCCTGAACCGTTTGAGATCCGCGTCGACGACCTGACTGGTCGCGAGATTGCCGCACTGCTGCAAGGCCACCTTGCGTCGGCAATCGAGAACTCGCCCGAAGGCGCCGTGCACGCCCTCAACCTCGACGGGCTTCGTCATCCGGACATCACGTTCTGGAGCGCTTGGCAAGGCGACTCACTTGCGGGCTGCTGCGCGCTGCGCGAACTAACCAAGACGCACGGGGAAGTGAAGTCGATGCGCACCGCGCACTGCCACTTGCGCCAGGGCGTTGCCGCCAGGCTGCTCGACCACATGGTGACTGTTTCGCGAGAACGTGGCTACCAACGGATAAGTCTCGAGACAGGCAACACCAACGGCTTCACTGCGGCGCGTGCGCTCTACGCGAAGTTCGGATTCACGCAGTGCCCACCCTTCGGTAACTACGGCGACGACGGCTTCAGCATCTGCATGACCCGCACCGTGTAGTCCGCCGCGCTACCTGTAGTTTCTTGTCCAGGCAGCGCACTGACATATTCAGGCCAAGCGCGTCTCGATCTTGATCTCGTTTTCGATCGTGCGATGCACGGGACAACGATCCGCGATCTCGACCAGACGGGCGCGCTGCGCGTCGTCGAGATCGCCGACCACCGTTAGCACGCGCTGGATGCGATCGACCTGGCCGTCCGTCTTTTCGCAGTCTTCGCAGTCCTTGGCATGAATGCGATCGTGTCGCAACTCGACGCTGACACTCTCCAGCGGCAATTTCTTGTGGCGTGCATACATGCCGAGCGTCATCGACGTGCATGTGCCGAGTGCCGCCAACAACAGGTCATACGGGGTCGGACCGAGATTCGAACCGCCGACAGACTTCGGTTCGTCCGCCAGCCAATCGTGCTCGCCGGCGGTGCACACCTGCAAGAATCCATCCGCTCTGCCAGTCACGCGCACCACGCCATGCTCAGTGTCCGGATGATCGACCGGCGGCAAATAGCGACCCGCCCACGCGGCGATGACGTCGGCGGCGTATTGCGAGTCTTCGCGCCTCGTCAGCAAGTGGTCGGCACCATCCAACGACACGAAACTCTTCGGATGCTGCAGCGACGTGTAGAGCTTGCGGGCGTGATCAACGTTGACTATCTCGTCCTGCGGGCTGTGTAAGATCAGCACCGCCTTCTTCAGCTTGCGCAACGTGCCCGCGACTTCTTGCTCCTGAAGATCATCCAAGAACTGACTCTGAATCGTGAACGGTCGCCCGGCCAACGACACGGTCGCGCTGCCAGCCTCGCGAATGGTCTCAATGCTGCCTTCGAGCAAGTGCTGCACATGCTCAGGATGGCTCGGCGCCCCGATCGTAGAAACTGCTTCCACCGACTCAATGCGATTGCCGGCGATCAAGACTGCCGCGCCACCAAGACTGTGGCCAACCAACAACCGCGGCGCCTGATGGTTCGCCTCAAGCCACTTCGCCGCCGCCACCAAGTCGTCGACGTTCGACGAGAAGTTCTGGTTGGCGAAGTCCCCACCCGAGTTACCAAGACCGGTGAAGTCAAAGCGCAGCACGCCGAAACCCTTGGCCGCCAACGCGCGACTGATGCGGGTCGCAGCAGCGATGTCTTTGCCACACGTAAAGCAGTGGGCAAAGATCGCAAAGGCGCGCGGCTCCGATGGCGGCAACTCAAGGCGGCCGGCCAGCGTCTGGCCGCGAAGGTTGTCGAACTCAATACGTTGCGAACGGGTCATGCCGCAATCTTCACGCGACATGTCGATCCGTTCCAACAAACCCGCAGATCAATGCAAGACGAACGTGCACGGCTGGCCGATCGCCATGAAGACATTCGACGCTGGCGCTAGCAGCACGAGCAGCTGCCCGGGATTAACGTGCTCGGTCCACGACGCCGGCAAGCTCACTATCGTTGGCAACATCGTGCCCGCGAAAGCACCCGACAAGCGACCGCCGGTACTATCCACTGCCGGGTCAACCGACAGGCTGCCACCACTAGGGAGCACTGCCCGCACGGCGAGCCAAACGTGTCGAACTGGCGCATCGTCACGTTCGCCGAATTGAAGATCTCGACCGACAGCCACGTCGGAAAGAACCACCCGTATTCCCGAATGCGCATGCGCTCTAGATGCACCATGCCTGCGCAATTCGTGATGCGTAGATTCAGGGCACCATTGTTTGCCCGGCTGAAGCCAACCAAGCGGAACGCAATCTTCACCCCAATCGTGTCGCCATCACTAGCCGCCTGAACCGCGGCTGGCAGGGCCGCGAAGTGAACTCCTTGACCACCGCCCGCGTTGACGGCCCGAGTGGCTTCAGCTGGCAAGAACTCGCCAAACATCAAGACGCACCCGAAGAGATGAGTTTGCACGACTTCTAACCCTGTTTTGATGACCTAGACCTTCAAGCAGCAATGGCACCCTCCCAGCCCCGAGGTGTGTGTTGGCGGGCAGTCGCCGTCCGTTTTCCACAACTCTCCCCAAGACAACCGACACGAACCGCGCGATCCGACCGAAGCACAGCATTCATCCGATGGGTCCAAGCGGCTAGCATCCGGGCACATGACCGCGACTACGCAGGACGTCACCCCCGTCGCCAACACCATCCGTGGCCTCGCCATGGACGCCGTGCAAAAGGCCAACTCAGGCCACCCCGGAATGCCCATGGGCATGGCCGAGGTCGCCGCGGTGCTCTGGACGGAATTCCTGCGTTGGTCGCCGGAAGAACCTGAATGGGCCGGCCGCGATCGCTTCGTGCTGTCGGGTGGCCACGGCTCGATGCTGCTCTATTCGCTGCTGCATCTGGCGGACTACCCAGTGTCGCTCGACGATCTGAAGAACTTCCGGCAACTGCACAGCAAGACGCCCGGCCATCCCGAATACGGCGACACGGTTGGCGTCGAGACCACCACTGGCCCACTCGGCCAAGGCTTCGGCAACGCGGTCGGCATGGCCATCGCTGCGAAGATGGCGGTCGCGCGCACCGGCACCGACTTGCTCGGATCGCGCGTGTTCGTCACGGTTGGCGACGGCGACCTGATGGAAGGGCTCAGCTATGAGTCAGCCGCTTTGGCCGGCCACCTCAGGCTCAACAACCTCGTCTGCCTGTGGGACGACAACCACATCACGATCGAAGGCCACACCGACCTCGCAACGAGCGAGGACATGCAGAAGCGCTTCGAGTCACAAGGCTGGGCCGTGCTGCATTGCG
>JBNMND010000057.1:0-23086 GCA_051274975.1 Planctomycetota bacterium
TCGCCATCCATATGTTCTCGAATATGCACCTCCGCCACCTCCTCCTGCTTCTGTCCGCATTCGCCATCACTGTGCCGCAGGTGCGCGCCCAAGATGAGTTCGCTGCGGACGAGCAAACGCTCACCAAGAACTGCATCAAGTCGCTGGTTCGCTTTGCGAATAAGGCCAAGAGCAAGAAGGTCGGGCCGCGCGCCAAGCAAGCTCTCGACCTCGTTCTTGAATACGACCCGAACCACAAGCGCTCGCGCAGTGAGCTCGGTTTCCGCAAGGTCAAGGGTCAGTGGGTCGGCAAGCCGAAAGACAAGCGTAAGAAGTGGCGCGACAAGGCGAACTACGAAGGTCGCTACCAGGTCGTCGAAGACTGGGCCAAGACGGCTACCGAACTCAGCATTCAGCACGCCAAGATTGGCTTGAAGCTCAAGGAAGCCGGCAAGACGGAGCGCGCCGCCTATCACCTTGCCAAGGCGGTCTACTACAACCCGCACAACAAGAAGGCCAACATCGCTCTCGGCCACAAGGAAGGGCCCGGCTTCTACGGCACCGAGCATCAGATCACCTATGCGAAGCGCATGAAGGAGATCGAGATCAAGGCCGTTGAGTTCGCGCGCAAGGAATACCCGGTCACCGAGCTGAGCCCGGATCAACCGCCGAAGGAGTTCGTCAACCTGATCGACAACGCGCCGCAGTGGATGCTCGAGCCGAACTTCGAGATCCACGGTGCGAAGACGGCCCGCTTCACGATGTGGGTTCGCGGTTCGCAAAGCCTCGCCAATGACTCGGCGATGTGGGCCGAGCGCGCCGTCGACTTCCTAGTCTACTTGATGGGGGAGAAGCAGGCCAAGCGACTGCGCTTTGTCGATCGCGCCTCGAAGTCTTGGGCCTGGCAAGGGTTCTTGGCGACCGAGCGCGAGCGCGAAGAATTCTTGAAGGCCAACCCGCAAGTTCTCAACGGTCAAACTCTCGAACAGGCACGCCGCTTCGCGAACAACTCGTGGCGAACGCCAGCCGGACGCGCCGTCATGAAGGTCGGCTCTTCGGGTCGCGCCATTCAGGATGCGGTCATCGCCTACGTCGTCATGGATGGCCTGACCTCGCAGCGCAATGATGGCATTGGCCAGGGCATCATCCACGCGATTACGTGGTACCTGAAGTCGACCTCGATCTCGCGTTGGGGTGCGATCCCCGAAGGCACGGTCGGCGAAGACAGTCTGGCGCTGCCCGAAGGCACCAATTGGTGGATGCGCACCGTTCGCGACCAAGCGGTTTCGCACCAGGACTGGAGCTTTGCTCAGGTCCCGCGTGAGAAGCTCAGCCGCTTCCGCAACGACTGCCGCCTCAAGTCGTGGAGCATCATGACTTGGATGATGGCCGCCTACCCGGACCAGTGGCTCGAGTTCTACTTGGGCTTGCCGGACGCCGACACGAAGGTGCCGACGCTCGAAGATGTCGAAGCCGTGGTCGTTAAGCACCTCGGTAAGTCGAGTGAAGTCATCGATGCGGAATGGCGCGAGTGGGGTCGCGGTGACAGTGGCGTTGCGTACGGCACTGGCTACGGCCCGCCGCTCTTACCTGAGCGTCCCAGTGACATCGAGATCACGGCGCTCGAGCAGGTCAACCTGGTGCGCAAGCAGCAGGTTGCGTTCTCGTGGCCGGCCGGTGCGGAGGTGACCGATGGCACGTGGGGCAATCTCCCCGAGTGTGAGATGGATGCCGAAACGTCGATCGGTTGCGACCTGCACTCGAAGTACGTTTCGAATCACCCCGACCTCGTCAATGACCCCGACGGCAAGATCCACGAAGAGGATCCGGCGCACGAAGACTTTACGCGCCAAGGCCAGCAGTCAGGCAGCGGCAACATCGTGACGAGCACCGGCCGCGCCACCAGAGCGTTCGCCCGCGATTCGGTCGACGGCTGGATGAGTGCTCCGTATCACCGCTTCCCGATGTTGCGTCACAACATCAAGCGTCTCGGCTACTCGCACGTGGATGGCGACGAGCTGTCGGTGTCGGTGTTGGACATGGGCTCGTTGACCGAGCCCTACGATCCGAACAAGGCGCCGCGTTTGGTGGTGTGGCCGGCGAGCAACCAGAAGAGCGTGCCGACGCACTTCGGCGACCCCGAGAGTCCCAACCCGCTCGCCGACCAACCGGAAGATGAGCAGGACGTGACCCAGTGTGGCTACGTCGTCAGCATCCAGTTGGAGCAGGCGTTGGCGAAGCGACTCGGTGAGTGCAGCCTTGAGCTGTGGGAGTCGCGCAAGGGTGGCCGTCCGCCGGTAAAGAACATGGTGGCCAAGGGCTCGCAAGAATACGCCGGATGGACGTCGCGCTGTAAGAAGCAGATCGAGTGCTACAACCACACGCCAAAGGTTCCGTTGAACAAGAAGCAGGACCGGCGCAGTGTGTTGTTCTCGATCCCGAAGATCCCGCTAAAGAGTGGCAAGCAATACCAAGCTCGCGCGATGCTGCAGATCGGTGGTATGTCGCCACTGATCTTCGTCTGGGAGTTCACGACCGGCAGCAAGAAGGAAGGCCTGAAGCTGAAGTAACGACCTGCCCCGGCAGGACCGTTGTTCGCGTCTCCACCAAAGCCGCCCACGCCCCGACCCAAACAGGTTGGGGTTTTTTGCGTACCGTACCCGGTTCAAACCACCAGTTCCTGCCGATGCGCGGCGCCCATCGCGCCGGCAAGCAAGCAGCTTGTGAGTTTCTATCTGCGCCAAGGCGGCGCAGATAGCGGCTTTGCGACGCTCTCGCGGTCGCGGCTCTTGCAACCGGCGGCGCGATGTCGACAATGTTCTGCCAAAACGTCATCTGAACAAACCCAACCCCCAGGCCTCAGGGCCCCGAGCCGAAAATGTCCGAACGCGTCGACGAAATCCTCAGCTGGTATGAATCCGATCATCCCGGCGTCCTGAAGAACCTCCGTTGGATGATGGACACCGGCGCACTCGCAGGCACGGGCAAGTTTGTGATCCTGCCGGTCGACCAAGGCTTTGAGCACGGTCCGGCGCGCACGTTCGCCAAGAACCCGGCCGGCTACGATCCGCACTACCATTTCGAGCTCGCACTGAAGGCTGGCTGCAACGCCTACGCCGCGCCGCTCGGCTTCCTCGAAGCTGGCGCCCGCAAGTATGCAGGTCAGATCCCGCTGATCCTGAAGCTCAACAACTCGGATTCGCTCTACAGCCCGAAGAACCCGAAGCCGGCCGTCACTGCTTCGGTGCAAGACGCGCTTCGCCTCGGCTGCGCCGCGGTAGGTTTCACGATCTACCCGGGCTCCGACCTGCGCGACGCGATGTACCAGGAACTGCGTGAGATCTCCGAAGAAGCGAAGGCCTGCGGCCTCGTCGTCGTCGTCTGGAGCTACCCGCGTGGCGAAAGCCTGAGCAAGAAGGGCGAGACCGGAATCGACGTCTGCTGCTACGCCGCCCAGATTGCCGCCCAACTGGGCGCGCACATCATCAAGGTCAAGCCGCCGACCGACTTCATCGAGCAAGACGCCGCTCGCAAGGTCTACGAGTCGGAAGGCATCCCGATCGCCACGCTCGCCGAGCGCACCAAGCACGTCATCCAGTCGTCGTTCGCTGGCCGCCGCATCGTGATCTTCTCCGGTGGCGAAGCGAAGGGTGCGGACGCAGTGAAGGAAGAGATCCAAGGCCTCGCCGATGGCGGCTCCTTCGGTTCGATCATGGGCCGCAACGCCTTCCAGCGCCCGCTCCCGGAAGCGCTCGAGCTGCTGAAGGCCGTGCAGGAAATCCACCGCGCGGCGACCTAGTCGCGGCGCGGCTCCTGCAGCCGCTTCGCGCCCCCGCGGCTTGGCCTCGCCGCGGGGCGACCGTAGCCTCTTCGCGCCCTCGCGGCGGGAATAGACCCTGCCCGCCATCGTCCGATGGCGCATGTCGGCCCTACGTTGGACGCTTGCTGCTCTCGTTTTACTCGCTGCCTTGGTGGTTGTGAGCCTGAGCGCGGAACCGGGCACTTGGCGTGATACGGCGCACTGGGCTCGCGGCTTTCGCGACACTAGCGCCGCACGAGCCGCGACTTGCCCGGTGCTTATCGGCAAGCCGTTGTCGGGGAATCCAAGGCCCACCTACGAGAAGCTAGGCCAACTGGTAATGGCCCTCGATGCTTCCGAACGCGATCAGTTGCATGCGTTCGCCGTTCATCATTCGGAGGATTCGGAACAAGCTCTAGCCCTGGTTGCGAAGCTGCCTGCCGACGCGCTGAATGCGTTGCGACAGCTCGCCCGCATGGATGGCAAGATGTATGCGCCCGTCAATCTTGGGTCGCGCGATGTTGCGTTGTTTGGCGACCAGCTCGTTCTGTTCGATGCGTTGCTTGCTGTGGCACGCTACGCGTCAACAGAACAGGAGCGCATCTACGCTTGGCTCGATGTCGTCGCGTGTGGATGGGATCTCGCGGGCGCGGAAGTGCCGCTGCAGACACTTGTCGGCTTGATGGAGGTGGGGCGCGCCATGGAAGTGGCCGATGACGAATGGCTGATGACGTTGTCGCCTGATTCCTTGCGCGAACTAAGTGAAGCCTTGGCGAAGGTCGATGCAGCAACCCCTGTCTGTTTTGACCTGGAGACGGTGATCGCCGATCTGGTGTTGTTGGTCGATGAGGCCGATGAGCTGCAGCCGGGTGATATTGGGTTGCGGTCGATCTATCAGTCGTGGCAGAACGCGTTCTCGATTGAGGATGAGGCGATCGAGCGAGTCAGTCGCACCGTCGATCAGGTGCGTACGTTTCTCGATGCCACACCGTCGAGCGAAGGGTGGGCGAGTCGTAGCGCGCGGTTGCAGCGTCTTGTCAAGGACGACGAGCAGTGCAACACGGATCTGATGGCGAGCTATCTGAACTATGTGTTTGCAGGCGAGCTGTCGCGGCGCGAGTGCGTGGCGAACCTGCGGTTGCTGCGCATGGCGGCGGGGAAGCGGCTGGGCGAAGACCTCATCTTGCCTGATCCGCTTGGCGATGGGCCGCTTGGGGTTGAGGACCGTGACGACTACGCGCGGTTCTTCAGCGCCGGCGGCATCGATCGGCGCGTCGATCGGCGGTAGTCCAGGGGCTTCCCGGCGTGACAGGGAAGGCAACTAGCGGCACGATAGCGGGCATGAGTATCGCGAGGCTCGGCCGGTGGGCCATCACAGTAACGGTTGGGTTGGTGTTGCTGTCGTGCAGCGCTTCCTTTGACGACCGATTGGCTGATGCCGCCAGTGCGCCGGCGATCGATTTCGAGAAGCCGGACGCCGAGAGCGGTGTCAACGGCCGCCTCGAAATCCATGAAGGTCTGCGCGTCTTGCGGCTATGGGGGACCTCCGAGCAACGTGGTCACGCGCATGGCCTCCTGATGGCCAAAGATATCTTCGCGATCATGAACCAGGAGTTCGCGGCTCGGTTTGCGGGGGCTCCGAAGTTGTTGGTGCAGGCGCGTGCCGCATTGTCGAGGTTGATCGAATACCCGGACGAGTTCGCTACGGAGATCGACTCGCTGTGGCGCGGCCTGATGGAGAGCGGCATCGATCGCAGCATGGCGAAGCTTGGCCGCGAGTTCGACAAGACGGACTTGTTGGTGGCCAATGCACTCGACGTGTTCGGCTTGATGGGCTGTAGCAGCTTTACCGTGTGGGGTGAGCACGTGGTTGGTGGTGGGGTTCTGACGGCGCGCAATTTCGATTGGCCGCTGACTGGTGATCACATGCTCGATCACACGCTGCTGATTGTGCAGATGCCGGCAGGAGCAACCGCTACGGCATCGGTTGCTTGGCCGGGTTACGTCGGCACGGTGACTGGCATCAGCGCCGATGGCGTGGCTGCCTACTTGCACGTTGGTAGTGCGATATTCTCTATGCCGGAGCCGTCTTCGTGGCCTGCAGCGGTCGCTGCCCGTTTGATTCTGCAAGCGAAAGAACAGGGTGCGATGCGGCTGAAGAAGGCCGAAGAGGTGCTCGAATACACCAGCCCGCCGGTTGGCTACATGACGCACGTGGTGTTGCCTGAAGCGGGCCCTGGCGACCGTCCGGTGGCAGTGTTTGAAACTGACTCTGAGGACACGGTGGTTGGTGGCGTTCTCGAAGGCGCGTTCGTCGTGACCAATCACTTCCGCACGCGCAAGGATGGGCGCGTGGCTTCACGCGATAGCACGGGGCGCGAAGCCGAGATGCAGAAGGGCATCGCCGGTTGCATCAAGGTTGCGGATCGCGCCGTCGATCCAGATGAGGCCTGGGAGATTCTCGCTTCGGTCGAAGCTGCTGGTGGGCACTCCTTTGGCACGCTGCACTCGCTGGTGTTTCGGCACGATCCGTGGCACTTCGAACTGCGCGTCGCCGACCACAATGAGGATGGCTTAATCGGGGCGCCGAGTAGCTCGCGGCGCTATCGGTTGACGCGAGAGCAGGTCTTTGCGGGCGCTGCGAGCGGCAAGTCGAAGTAGCAGCCCGAAACGATCGCCCGTTGCGTCCCGCTGTCCGGTCTCGGCGGAGTCCGAGTCGATGGGTTTTGCTGCGTGCCCGCTGCCGCGGAGGCGTGGGCGACGCGCAGCTATGTGAACAGGCCAATTGCGGTCGGAGCGCCGAACCACGGGTGCGCTGGAACACGCCTTCGCATGGGCGTTGTCAGATCGCGAGACTTCCGAGTGCCCGCTAGCCGATACGGGGCTACCCTTCTTCGCTCGAATCTCGGTCCGCGCCCTCGCTCATGAACGAAGTATCTGAACGGAAAGTGCCTTGGGGCATGTTCCTTGGCATTGCCGTCTTGTCCGCATCCCTGCTCGCCTTTCAGGTGCTGCTGACCCGTGTGTGCGCACTACGGCTCTCGTTCCACTTTGGCTTCTTGATCATCTCGAACAGTCTGCTTGGCATCGGTGCCAGTGGCTCGTTCTTGACGCTGTTCGAAGGCAAGTGGCGCAAGAACCCGGAGAAGTGGATCTGGGGGTTCTCGGTGCTCTACGTGATCAGCTTGCTGGCGACGTGGCAGTTTGCGCGGACGTTTGATGTGCCCGAGAAGATCAAGTTCGGCTTCACCGGCGAAGAGCTGACGCAGACGCTGCAGTTCGCTACCTACAACCTTGGCTTGGCGGTGCCGTTCTTCTTTGGCGGTGGCGCGGTTGGTTTGATTCTATCGGCGTACTCGCACCGAGTGAACACGGTCTACGCCAGTGACCTTGTTGGCGCGGCCCTCGGTTGCTTGCTCTGCCCGCTTCTGCTGTGGCCGGTCGGTGCTGGTGGCACGCTGTGCGCGGTGGTCATTCTTGGCGCGATCACGATTGGATTTGTGGCGCCGAAGTCCCTCAAGCGACCTTCGTGGATTGGCGCTTCTGTGTTGGCCGTTGGCTTCGCGGTATGGATGCCGTTCTTCGACAGCCAGTTCGATGTGCCTGGCAAGAAGTACCTGCAGGCAACCGAAACGCTCGCGCTCAACCTCGACGGCGAGAAGCAATACTCCAAGTGGAGCGCCAACAGCCGCATCGACGTCATCGAGAGTCCGCTCGGTCGATGGGTTGCTTACGGCATTGGCATCAACGACGCGGAGTTCGCTCTCGATCCCAAGAACCAGAAGGTTCTCGGCGAGCAGAAGTGGATCATGCAGGACGGCGATGCCGGCACCTTCGTGACCGACTACACGAACAGTGAGAAGGGCCGCGAATACCTGCAGCGCACGCTCTACTCGCTGACCGCCTCGGTGAAAAGCGGCACCAGCCCGCGCGTCTTCGTGATCGGTGTTGGTGGCGCGCCTGATATCTGGGCGCACAAGCTCGGCGGCGCTAGCTACATCAAGGGCATCGAACTCAACCGCGGCGTACTCGAAGTTCACGACACCGTCGCCAAGGAGTTCTCGAGCGGCTTGCTGTCCGACCCGAACATCGAGTTGGTCTGTGATGAAGGCCGTTCGGCGTTGATGCGCGATACGAGCAAATACGACATCATCCAGATGACCGGCATCGACACCTGGACGTCCTTGGCGTCCGGTGCCTATGTGCTGGCGGAGAACTACCTCTACACCGTCGAGGCCGTGCAGCAGATGTACGAGCACCTCAACGATGACGGCATCATCCAGATCACCCGCATGGGTGCGAACATGGAACGCCTGCGCCTGCTCGTGAACGTGCAACAAGCGTTCACCAACATGGGCCTCGGCGACATGGCTGGCTCGATTGCCGTGGTGACGGCGCAAGTCGATGGCTTGACGTCGGTGATGATCAAGAAGGGCACGTTTGTCGAAGAGGAGATTGCCCGGCTCGAGGCGTTCACGATCAAGTCGGGACACGGCAAGCTCTACTTGCCGTTGCGCGACGTGCCCGAGAACATCGTTGAGCACTTCGTGACGCTGGACGACAAGGACAAGTTCATCAGGGACTTCCCTCGTCGCATTACGGCGACGACCGATGACCAGCCGTACTTCTTCAATTTCACCAGGTGGGATTCGCCGCCGGAAGAAGGCTTGAAGTATCTCGACGAAGCGACTGAAGTCAGCCAAGGCAACCCATGGTTCCTGTGGGGACAGTTGTTGATCTCGTCGGTGTTTGCGTTCGTGTTGATCGTTGTGCCGCTGATGTTCAAGCGCGGTGCGGCCAAGTCGGCGCACGCCGGACGCTTCCTCGTCTACTTCATCGGTATCGGTGTCGGCTTCATCTTCTTGGAGATCGCGCTGATGCAGAAGCTGACGCTGCTGCTCGGCCAACCGCTCTATTCGATCGTCGTGACGTTGTTCTCGATCCTGATCTTCACCGGCATCGGCAGCTTCCTATCCGGCCCGTTGTTGAAGGGTGGGGTCATGGTGTCGCGTATGATTCCGGTCGGCATTGCGGTCGTCACCGTGGCGATCGTGATCTTCAGTGATCAGATCGTGGCTTCGGTGATTGCCGAAGACCTGACCACGCGCGCGTTGGTTGCCGGTGCGATGACGGCGCCGCTGGCGCTGTTGCTCGGCATGCCGTTCGCTCACGGTGTGACGTTGCTGCGCAAGCTGTCGCCGAGCTTTGTCCCGTGGGCGTGGGCCGTCAACGGTTCGGCTAGTGTGGTTGGCTCGGTGGTCACCGTCATCGTTTCGATGAACTTCGGGTTTAGCGCCGTGCTAATTGCTGCGATCTTCATCTACGCGATCGCGTTCTTGGCTGTGGATAAGCTGGGTCGCGAATAGCGACCCGGTAACTCCGCCGAGTGACTCCGCCGAGTGACCCCTGAGATTGGCGGCGACTAGCTCTGTCCCCGAGGCACCGGCAATGCGCTATGGTGCGTGCATGGCGATACGCGGACTAGCGCTCGTTCTGCTGACCGCGGCTAGTGTGCAGGCGCAGGCGCCACCGGGGTTCAAGACATATGAGAACAAGCTCTCGAAGCTGACGTTCTGGTACCCGACGGCTTACAAGGAAGTGCCGTTGCCGCCAACTGAGCAGGTGTTGGTGGCTAAGTTCGTGCTGAAGAAGACGCCGCGTGAACTACGCAAACTGGACGAGCGACTCGTCAAGGCTGCCAATATGCAGGTCAGCGTCTTCCTGTTCGATACGGGTACGGCCCCGATCACATCTGGTGGCAAGGGCGGCAAAGAGCGTGGGCCGTCGACGGTTCGCGAAGCGATGGAGAAGAGCAGTCGCGTGGTTACGTGGGGGCAGTTCGAAAAGCGTCTGGGCTGGCGGTTGGCCGCGGATGCCAAGCGCAAGGACGCGTTCGAGATGGGGCCGCGGCGATTTGCGAGTGGCCACTCTTTGTCAGGCCGTCTCGTTAGGAAACAGGTTCGTGGCAAGGTTTATGGCGTCTACGGCCACACGCTTGCGCCCCACAAGGACAAGCTCGACAAGATCATAGACACGGTCGCCAAGAGTCTCGAGCTGCGCCAACTCGGCGGCAGCACGGCCTCGGCGACCAAGCGCATCGACCGCATCTATCGCAAGAGCAAGTATGGCGCGATTGAGTGGCGCAAGAAGATCCGCAGCCGGTTGGCGAAGGGCTGGCAGGCGGTCGACACCAGCAACTATCTGATCGTTCACCACACCAAGAACAAAGGCCTGATCAAGAACATCGCGCGCGACATCGAAGCGATGCGCACGTTCTACATGGGCTTGTTTCCGCCGACGGGCACGGTCGACAATGTGTCGGTGCTGCGCCTTTGCGCGACGAAGGATGAATATCACCAATACGGTGGGCCACCGAACACCGGCGGCTACTGGCATCCGGGCAACGAGGAATTGGTGCTGTTCGACTACTCGTACACACAGAAGACGCTGACGGCGAAACAGAAGAAGGCGATGGGCCGCAAGCTGTCGAGCAAGGACTCGATGCTGGTGCTGCGGCACGAAGCCTTCCACCAATACATCTTCTACGCGATCGGCGAGTTCTCCCCGCACGACTGGTTCAACGAGGGCTACGGCGATTACTTCTCCGGCGCCGTTGTGCATCCGAACACGGGTCGCGTGCGTCACATCGCTCCGAGTTCGTGGCGCATCCACCGAGCCAAGGAGATGTGCGGAAACGGCAAGGGGTTCTTGTCGCTCGAGAAGATCCTGAAGGCCGAGCGCGCCACGTTCTACAACCGGGCGCGCGTGGCTGACTACTACGCCGGCGCGTGGTCGTTCGTTTACTTCCTCAAGGAGAGCAAGGAGGCGGCGGCGCACCCGCAGTGGTCCAAGATGCTGTCGACCTACTTCAATGCCGTGAAAGATCACTACCAGCGGGAGCTGGAGAAGTCTTCTGGCCAGCCGGATCTGCGCGACAAGCAGGTCGCCGGTTTCAAGGCCCGCAAGAAGGCCCTGGCCGAGACCATCACGGGCATCGATCTGCCCAAATTGGAGGAGCGCTGGCGCAAGTGGGTCGTCGACATGAAGGATCCGTGGCCGAGCCTCTACAAGAAGCGCAAGAAGTAGCGCGGGCTTGGTGCGCTACCTCACCCTCCCGGCTAACCTCTCGCGTGCATGGCGACTAAGAACGGCATCGACCCCGCTAAGGGCCTTGGCTGGGGAACCTTCCTCGCCGGCTTCGTGCCGGGTCTGCTGCAGTATCAACTCGGCCAAAAGTCCAAAGCGGGCCTGGCCTTCCTGAGCTGCTTCGCGTTGTTCTTTGTCGGCTGGCTGATCGTCGGGGAGCGGCTGTTCTACTGGGCGCTGTTCGCCGCTGATGACAAAGGCGGCGTCGCCAACGGGCTCGTGCGTTTCGGCATGATGACGTTGCCGGAGATGATGAACCTGCCGGCTAACCTGATCGGTTCGGCGCTCGCCTTCGATGGCACGTCGTCCGGCCTGCGCAACCAACGTAACCCGCGCGACTTTGAGCACATTGCTGCTTGGGTCACCGGAGCGTCGGGCATGCTCGCGGCATTCTGGGCGGCTCACGGCCACTGGGAGTTCCGCGTGCGTCGCGACCAGAATCACATTGCTGAAGGAGCCAAGCCCGTCGCCAACCCGGCTCTGTGCGCTGGCCTGTCGTGGCTCGTGCCGGGCATGGGCCACGCGAAGGCTGGGCAGAAGCATAAGGGCGTGCTGCTCGGGATTGCCGTCGCGACGGTGTTCGCGCTCGGCTTGTTCTTCTCCGGCGGCCACGCCGTCGACCGCGCGCAATACTCGGTCTGGTGGATCGGCCAAAACCTGTTCGGCGGCGGCTCGCTGTTCGCGTCGTTGGTGACCGGACCGATGCGCACCGGCGCGACGCCGATCGACCTCGACCTCGGCATCGTGCTTTGCACGGTCGCTGGCTTGATGAACTTGGTGGTCATGTGCGACGCCTACACCGTTGCGGAACGTTCGCTGTTCCCGCTTGGTGGTAAGGGCACGCCGGCGGCTGGCAAAGACAGTCGTGGTTCGCAAGGCTCGGCAACCGCAGCAGCCACTGAAGGAACCCCGAGCGAAGGACTAACTGGGGAGGCAACCGCATGAGCCTGCTATTTCGATTCGCGGTCTTCATACCGGTTCTCTACCTGATCGCCGTAGTGGTCGTCGGGCAGCAGCACACAACGGCGCAAGAAGTTCTGCAAGCCGCAGGCAAGCGCACCATTCGTTGGGTGGGCTGGGCTGCCGTCTTGCTGCTGTGCATGACGGCTGCAGACCTCCTAATAATTGGCTGGTAGCTGCTGGCGGGTCTAGCCCGTCACGCTCCGCCACAAGTCACCCGGCAACCGCTCGATCCAGCCGTTTTGCTCGAGCCCAAACAGCGCGCGCAGGAACGCGACGTCTTCGAGCGCGCATTCCCGCCGCAACAAGTCCGTCGGCCGCGGACCGCCCGACAGCTGCGCCAGGACAGTCTGTTGCTCGGCACTCGCTTCGAGGTGAAGCGCCGTCTTCCCGCTGTGCATGACGAGACCTAGCGACTGCAGCAATGACTCTGGGCTCTCCACGATGCCGGCACCTTCGGCGATCAAACGATGGCAGCCTTGGCTACGTTCGCTTTGCCACGGCCCAGGAACCGCGAACACCTCGGTGTTGCAGTCCGCAGCGAACCGCGCCGTGTGCAACGCTCCCGACGCGAGGCTGCCTTCGACGACCAACACGGCAGGTGGCCCGGCGGCGAGCAGCCGATTGCGACGCACGAAGTGGCCGCGCCGCGCTCGCCGTCCTGGTGGCAGCTCCGTGATCAGGCAACCGCCGCCGGCGACGATGCGGTCCGCCAGGTCTTCGTGCTCGGGCGGGTAGATACAGTCGAGGCTGCCCGCTAGCACCGCGACCGTCGGGGTCTCCGCCGTCAAGCAAGCCTCGTGAGCGATGCCGTCGATGCCTCGCGCCAGACCGCTCCACAGAACCGTGCCACTGCGCGCCATCGCAGCGCACAGGTCCTTGGCCGAATCGATGCCATATGGCGTTGGCGTGCGGCTGCCGACGGCCGCACACGCAGGCTCGCATTTCATGACTTCGACATCGCCTTTGACGAACAACGCGAGCGGCGCCAGCGGTTGCTCCGATAACCGCTGCGGCCAATCGTCGTCACGCGGCGTGAGCACCCGCATGCCGAGCCGCGCGGCCTCCTGTCGCATCGCCTGAGCCTGTACCTGCAGGTCGTGCTGGCGAAGGCGCTGGGCAACTCGCGGCGGCACCACGGGCGGCTCCGGCGGCCACAGTAGCATCGCCTCCGGGTCGACATCGGGCAGCAGCAGGCCCGGAACGGGGGACTCGCCGAAGCCTTCGGCGATGGCCAACATCAGGTATGCGTCTTGCACGCCTTAGCAGGGGGGCAAAGTGGCTGGCGGTGGCAAGAAACTGGTGCGCCAAGGAGCGGTGGCCAGCTCGCGGCGGCGGGGATGCGGCCGACTGATGTTACGTGTCGAGGTGGCGGCGCTAAACTCGCCCGTCAGGGGCTTCGCGACCGGCGGTCTCACTGACCGATCCTCCATGCCAGCATTCTCGATCCGTTCGTGCTTCCGAAACATGATCACCAGCAGCAAGCGGCTTGTTGTGGCGTGCTCGATTGCGTGCTTGCCGGGGGTATTGATGGGCCAATGTGCATTCACCGTCGTTCCCGGTGGCAGCATGCCGGATGCCGACAACGGCGTGGGGGCGAGCTGCCAATGGGACCCGGATGGCAGCGGCCCTCAGCCACCGGTGGTTGTGCTCGGTGGGCGGTTCCGTCAACTCGGCAACGCGACCGCGAGAGGCATCGCCGCTTACGATCCGGCCACGCGCGACGTTTCTGCGCTGGCTGGTAGTCTCATAGCTGGCGAAGTCACGGCACTGATGGTGACGTCTAGCAACGACATCATTGCTGGTGGCAACTTCACCGCGGTTGGCGGTGTCTCCGCCAACCGGATTGCGCGTTGGGACGGTGTGTCATGGCATGCCATCGGCGGCGGCCTTTCGTATGCGGTCGAATCGCTAACGCAGTTGCCGAACGGTGACCTGGTAGCTGGTGGGTTTGCCGCTGGAAACCCGTCCGTCATGCGTTGGGATGGCGTGTCGTGGAGCGCCATCGGAACGGTCCTTACGGGGCGTGTCCTTGCCTTGACCGTCATGCCGAATGGCGACCTGATCGCCGGCGGCAGCATGATGATGCCAGGCAACGTCGCCATTGCTTGTTGGGACGGGACATCCTGGACGACGTTCGCGGGTGGCATCACCCTGCCAGGCTCCTTCGGTGCCAGTGTGCGAGTGCTGAAGGTGCTTCCCAATGGCGACCTGCTGGTCGCCGGACTGATTCAGAATGCAGGCGGCGTGCCGGCGAATGGCATGGCCCGGTGGGACGGCGTCACTTGGTCGCCATACGGAAGTGGCACGCTTGCGGCGATCTACGCGGTCGAGGTGGCGCCCAATGGCAACCTCCTCGTGGGCGGGGCATTCGATACGATTGGCGGTATCTCAGCCAATCAAGTCGCTCGTTGGGATGGCGCGGCATGGCAAGCCGTCGGCAATGGCCTTGGCTTGCCGACACCGCCGTTCGGATTCGCCAACCCCGTGAGCACGCTACAGCGATTGCCCAATGGCGACCTCATTGCCGGTGGCGGGTTTGCATCTGCTGGCGGCAACATGGATCACATCGCGCGCTGGGATGGAACGCAGTGGGGGCCATTCCGGCCTGGCATGGGTGGCGCGGTCCTGGCTTCCGCCGAGCTTGCTAATGGCGACTTCGTGCTTGGTGGTGAGTTCACCAGCGTGGAGGGAGTTGCCGCCAACTATGTGGTGCGTCGCGTCAATGGTGTCTGGCAGCCCCTGGGTAGCGGGGCTAACGCTGCCGTAGAAGCCGTCTTGGAGATGCCCAATGGCGACCTGCTGGTCGGCGGTCGGTTCTCGATGATTGGTGGCGTCACCGCCAACCACATTGCATGTTGGGATGGAGCCGCATGGCGCGCGATTGGCGGTGGGCTGCCAGGTGTCGTGCACGGGCTCGCTATCGACGCCGCTGGACAGATCCTTGCGGCTGGATCGTTCCTCGACCAGGTCGCTGTCTGGGACGGAATGTCCTGGAGCGGCACGGGCTTGATGCCGGGCAGCGTTGGCCCCAGTCACCCTTGCCTCTTGACCTTGCATGACGGTGAGATCTTGGCTTCAGCGGTTGCTGTGTCGTCCGGCGGCATCTACCGCTGGACCGGGTTCGGTTGGCAATCACAGGTCGCAACAAGCAGTGCCCCAGGACCGTTGGCAGTTGGTCGCGATGGTCACATGGCAATGGCGCGCGCTGGCCTCGGTGGCTTCGTTGACTACTGGGATGGCGTCTCGTGGACTTGGACGTGGTCATTCTTCAATGCCCCGGTCGATGCCTTGTTGATCCTTCCCAATGGCGACGTGCTCGCTGCCGGTGGCTTCACCACGAACCTAGGAGCCCAGATGAATGGGCTCGCTCGGTGGGACGGTGTTGCTTGGTCTGAGGTCGGCACCGGAACCGCTGGTCCTGTCGTTGGCGTGCGATGGAAGGACGATGGCGGCATCGCGATTGCCGGCGGCTTCATCAGCATAAATGGCGTCAATAGCGTGAGCTTCGGGGAGCTGACGACCATGTGTCTGGCGACGGCAGTAAGCCAAGGCACAGGTTGCGTTGGCAGCGGTGGTCTGAACGTTCTGACCGCGACGTCGTTGCCGTGGCTCGAATCCGAGTATGAGAGCGTCGCATCGGGCATGCCGACCAACAGCATCGCCGTGCAAGTGCTTGGCCTCGGCGTCACGTCGCAGGCGATCGCATCGATCCTGCCGCAAGGTGTCGCTGGCTGTGTGTTGTTGACGACGCCGGATCTGTTGGGCTTGGGGGTGCCGGTCGCTGGCGAGTTCGCCATGAGCATGAGTATTCCGGCCACCGCCAGCTTGGTCGGCGCGACGTTCCGCCAACAGGTGGTGCCGCTCGAGGTGGATGCCGGTGGCGCGATCCTGGCGGTGACCGCGAGCAACGCGCTCGAGCTCACGATCGGGCAGTTCTAGTTGTCGCTTATCGTGATCGCGACCACGCTCTCGCGGGCGCGGTAGGTACAGAGCAGCGGGCGGTGGCAAATGCCAACCGCCCGCTGTTCCTTACCAAGAACGAACCTGTTGCTGAACTCCTACTCGGAGTCGCTCGGCGTGTCGTCGCTGTCGGAGTCAGCCGCCGGCGTTGGCTCAGCAACTGGCGTTGCCGCGGCCTTTTCAGCCTCTGGCTCTGCCTTCACCTTTGGCGGGCGTTTGACCATGTCGAACGCGACGTCGTCGCCGTCTAGGTTCGCCGTGATCGAGTAGGGCTCGCCGAGCTTGCCCTTCAGGATCTGCTCGGAGAGCGGGTCCTCAAGCAGCTTCTCGATGCCGCGCTTCAATGGGCGGGCGCCGAAGTCTTCGTGGAACGACTTGTCGATCAGCCACCTGATCACCGGTTGGGTGATGGTGAGTTCGTGACCCTTCTGCTGCATGCGATCGTTCACCTTGACCAGCTCGTTCTCGACAATGCGTTGCATGTCTTCCTTGGTGAGCTGGTTGAAGATGATGATCTCGTCGAGACGGTTGATGAACTCTGGGCGGAAGTGGCGTTCCACTTCTCCCATGATCATGTCCTTCATCTTGTCGGAGCCGGACTCGCCGCCGCCCTTGCCGAAGCCGAGGCCAGTCGAGTTCTTGATCAGGTTGGCGCCGATGTTCGACGTCATGATCACGATCACGTTGCGGAAGTCGATGTGGCGACCGAACGAGTCGGTCAGTCGACCTTCTTCCATGATCTGCAGGAGCATGTTGAAGATGTCCGGGTGTGCCTTCTCGATCTCGTCGAGCAGGACCACCGAGTATGGACGCCGGCGAACCTTCTCGGTCAGCTGGCCACCTTCCTCGTAGCCGACGTAGCCCGGGGGCGCGCCGACGAGTCGGGAGGCGTTGTACTTCTCCATGTATTCGGACATGTCGATCTGGATGATCGAGTCGGCACTGCCAAACATGAACTTGGCGAGGCACTTCGACAGCCAGGTCTTACCGACACCCGACGGGCCGAGGAACACGAACGAACCCATCGGGCGGTTCGGGTCCTTCAGTCCGGCGCGCGAGCGGCGCACGGCCTTGGCGATCGACTTGATCGCGGCATCTTGGTTGATGACTTCCTCGGCGAGCTCGTTCTCCATGTTGAGGAGGCGATCCGCTTCGGCCTGGTCCAGGCGCTGCAGCGGCACACCCGTCATCTTGGAGACGGTTTCGGCGATGACTTCTTCATCGACCTTGCCACCCGATTCGCGCGAGTTTTCACGCTCACGCCATTCACGTTGGATCTCTTCCTTCTTCTTGTTGAGCTTGAATGCCTGGTCGCGCAGGTCGGCAGCACGTTCGAAGTCTTGGCCGGCGACGGCCTCTTCCTTCTCCTTGCTGAGTCGCGAGACTTCGGCGTCCATCTCTTGCAGGTCTGGCGGCGCAGTCATCGACTTGATGCGGATGCGTGCACCCGCCTCATCGATGACGTCGATCGCCTTGTCCGGCAGGAAGCGGCCCGTGATGTAGCGCGTGCTCATCTCGACAGCAGCCTCGAAGGCTTCGTCGGTGTAGGTCACGCGGTGGTGGGCTTCGTACTTGTCGCGCAGACCCTTGAGGATCTCGACCGTTTGTTCCGGGGTCGGTGGCTCGACGTTGACGCACTGGAAGCGACGCTCAAGCGCGCCGTCCTTCTCGATGTACTTGCGGTACTCGTCGAGAGTGGTCGCGCCAATGCATTGCACTTCGCCACGCGATAGCGCGGGCTTCAGCACGTTGCTGGCATCGATCGCGCCTTCAGCGCCACCGGCACCGACGAGCGTGTGCAATTCATCAATGAACAGCATCACGTCCTTGGCGCGGCGCACCTCGGTCATGACTGCCTTGATGCGCTCTTCGAATTGGCCGCGGTATTTGGTTCCGGCAACCATCATCGCGAGGTCGAGAACGACCAGGCGCTTCCTGCGCAGGATCTCAGGCACCGTGCCCTTGACGATGTGTTGGGCCAAACCCTCGACAATGGCAGTCTTGCCAACGCCAGCCTCACCGAGCAACACGGGGTTGTTCTTGGTGCGGCGTGACAGGATCTGGATGACACGCTCGATCTCGTCGTCTCGTCCGATGACCGGGTCGAGTTTGCCTTCGCGGGCCAACTCGGTTAGGTCGCGGCCGAACGAATCGAGAGCCGGCGTTTTACTCTTCTGGTTGCCCGAGGGCGAACCTGTTGAGCTGCTCGATGAGCCGCCGCCTCCAGAGGATTCCGGTCCATCGCTGTCCTCGTCGTTGCCTTCCGAAGCACCGAGGAACTCCAGTACCTCTTCGCGAACCTCGTCGAGCTTGATCCCCAAGTTCATTAGGACTTGGGCCGCGATACCTTCGTTCTCGCGGATCAAGCCGAGCAACAGATGCTCGGTCCCAATGTAGTTGTGGCTGAGTTGGCTGGCTTCCTCGAGAGATAGCTCGAGGACCTTCTTCGCACGTGGCGTGAAGGGCAGCTGACCCATGGTGACCATGGAGGGGCCCGTCTTGACGATCTTCTCGACCTCGTGACGGATCTTCTCGAGGTCGATCGACATGTTTTTCAACACGTTCGCGGCGACCCCGCTCCCTTCTTGGACGAGGCCGAGCAGAATGTGCTCGGTCCCGATGTACTCGTGGTTGAACTTCATGGCCTCTTGACGGGCGAAGCTCATGACCTTTTTGGCCCTGTCTGTGAAGCGATCAAACATGCTGTAAACCTGTGTGGGCTCTTGCTGTACCGATCCATTGATCGGATGCCAGCTGTATAGGGTTAACTCGACTTGTAGAACCAGCCTTGCAAGGGTGACTCTGGGCAATTTCTGCGGTTCCCCTAAATGTGGGCAGGGCTCTCAGAATACCCTCTGGTGCCCCGTGGTAGGGGGCTACGCCCGGTTGGAGCGTTTTGGCGCAGGTTGTTTCGAGGGCGAACCGTCCAAAAAATGCTCCGCAAATCGGGGCCCCGAAATCGGCCCGAAAGTGGCCTCGGAAGCGGTGGATCTCGGTCTGTCGCGGCCAAATCGTCGCTCGCGCGATGGTGCCGGCGCGGCCCTGAGGCGGGCGAACGTGATGTCTGATGGGCGGCAATGAGGGAGCTATGGCGAGCAGCCGAGCAGTTCTCGGAGCAACTGTGCCCGGCGCTGGTCGCGTTCTTCGGGCGCCAGAGTCTGGTGCGTGTAGCGCTGCAGGTGTGCCGGTTGCGACAGCAGTAGTGCTTGGTTGACGGCGCTGATCGAGAAGCCTTCGACCAGTTGCGTGTGGATGCCGAAGCGCAGCGCCGACAGGCAGCCGAGTGCTTCTTCACTGGTGAGGATCTGGGCTCGTTCGAGCGTGCCTAGGGCACGATGCACGCGGTCGAGGGTGCGCACGCGAGCGGAGCCGCGCAGCAGGGCTTCGCGCACTTCTCGTTCCCATTGCACGATGCGACCGACCGCCAGCATCACGTCGCCTTGGATCTGGCTCTCGTTGCGACCGAGCGTGATCTGGTTGGAGACCTGATAGAAGTCGCCGAGAGCGCGACTGCCTTCGCCGTAGAGGCCGCGAACGGCGAGGCTGATCTTTTGCGCGACGTTGGTCGCCTTGTCGATCTCTTCGGACCAGACCAAGCCGGGCAGGTGCAACATCACCGACAGGCGCAGGCCGGTGCCGGTGTTGGTGGGGCACGACGTCAGGAAGCCGAACTCCTCGGACCACGCCATTGGCAGTCGCTGCATCAGCAGATCGTCAAGTCGCTCCATGCGCGCCCAGATCTGCTCGGGCTGCAGGCCGGAGCCGAACACCTGAATGCGCAGGTGGTCTTCTTCGTTGATCATGATCGCGACGCTTTCGTTGGCGTCGACCGCGACGCCGGTGTGGCGTTGGCTGCTAGCCAGTTCGCGGCTGATCAGGTGGCGTTCGACCAGCATCGAGCGTTCGAGTTCTTCGATCGGCTCGAGGTCGTGAATGCTCAGGTGCTCGGGCAGGCCCGGTTTGGCTAGCCGTTCGGTGATGTACGAGTAGAGGCGCTCGGACTCCATGTCGTCGAGGCTCGGCGCGAACGGGAAGCCTTGCAGGTTGCGGGCCAGGCGCACACGTGTGCAGATGGCGATGTCGTTTTCGGGGCCGGTGCCTTCGA
Source organism: Planctomycetota bacterium (assembly GCA_051274975.1). Taxonomy (GTDB): domain Bacteria; phylum Planctomycetota; class UBA1135; order UBA1135; family UBA2386. Next base: position 19,953 of record JBNMND010000057.1, read on the forward strand.
GCCAGGCGCCTGGCTGGAAGTTGCGGTCATTGCCGCCGCCCCCAGAGCCACTGCTGCTGCCGCCACTGCCCCCAGAGCCGCCGCTACCGCCTCGCCCTCGACCAGAACCACCGCGTTGCTTGCCCATCCGTTATTCTTCGTCAATCGCTTCGCCGCGCTCTGCTCGTCGCAGGTCGTCACGCAATTGCGCCGCTTCTTCGTAGCGCTCGCCGCGCACCGCGTCTTCAAGCTTTTGGCGGAGTTCCGTCAGATCCGGGGTTAGGGCGTACTCAGGTGCTTCCGCCATTGTGCTCGGCAAGCGGCCGGTGTGGGCTTGCGACTCATGAATGCGCTGTAGCAGCGGCATCAGTTCGTGGCGGAACGCCTCGTAGCAACGCGGGCAACCGAGGCGCCCCTTGTTGCGGAACTCGCTCGGCGCGAGCCCGCAACCCGGACAGCATTCGGTGCGCGGGGTGTCGCGATGCTCGGGTTTGACGCCCCCGAGCAAGTCTTCGAGCATCTCCGCCGCGTATTTGGTCGTCTTCGGCGGCGTGACGCCGAGTTGCTCTGCGCACTCGGCGCAGACGTGTTGTGAACCCGTCACTGAGCCTTCGCTCAGATCCATGACCACAATGGTGGCGATCGCCTTCTGGCACGCGGTGCAGTACTGCATGTGCGCCTTTACCTTAGCCCTGAGTGGTGGTTGCCGCACGTCGTTCGCGCAGCAAGGAATGGAACTCCAGTGCTCTTGCACGGAAGTTGGGGTATTGATCGAACGATGCGAAGGCTGGGCTGAACAGAACTGCGTCGCCTGGCCGGGCAGCGGCGAGTGCCGCGGGTAGCGCCTCGCGCAATGACTCGTGGCTCGTGGTCGGAATGCTTGAAAGTGCCGCCATCGGCTTCGCAGCGGCGCCAAACACGTGCGCGGAGGCCGCGTGAAGGGCTACCATTTCGGCTGCGCCACGGTGGTCACCGTCTTTGCTCTTGCCGCCGCCAAGCCAGTGCACGCGACGGTCTTGCGCCAGCGTCATCAGTGCTTGGCGGGTGGACTCGAGCTGCGTCGAAACTCCGTTGTCGTAGATTTGCACACCGGACACGGTGGTCAGTAGTTGCAGTCGGAACGGCAACGGCGCCGCGGTGGCGAGGGACAAGCCGATTCGGTGCGCGTCGGCGCCTAGCCAGATCGCCGCGAGGCTGGCCGCGAGCACGTTCTCGACCTGAAAGTCGCCAAGCAGACGTAGCGCATCCTGGTGCAGGATCGTGATCGCTGGGTCGCGATGTTTTCGCACCCGGGCATAACCTTGTTCGATGCCGGCACTGCCAGGTCCGGGGGGCTCAGTGGAGAAGTAGCCGCGTTGTTTGGCGTCGGTGGTGAACGCGTTCGCGACGGGGTCGTCGGCGGCGTGCAGCACAAACCCAGAAGCAACCTCCGCCAAGCGCGCCTTGGCTGCGTGGTAGTTGGCGAGCGTGCCGTGCCGGTCGATGTGGTCGCTGCCCATGCGAGTGAACACGGCGCCGTACACGCGGCGATGCGCGGCGAAGCGTTCGAGTTGGAAACTCGAGACTTCGAGCACGGCGACTTGCTCTTTCTGCCAATCCGCAACGTCCGCCAGCAGGCTGTGGCCAATGTTGCCACCGAGCAGCGAATCGAAGTCGGCTGCACGCAGGGCGCGGTGCAGCAATGTTGCCGTCGTCGATTTGCCGTTGGTGCCGGTGATCGCGACGACGCGCCCGGGATAGGCCGCGAGGAACAGTTCGCATTCCTGTGTGCAAGGAATGCCGCGTGCGAGTGCTTCTTGGCGCAGCGGGTTGTGATCGGGAACGGCTGGGCTCGTGACGACCAGATCGATGTCGTCGAGCAGGGCTAGGTCTTCGCGGCCCAGTTGCCAGTCGATGCTGCCAGAAGTCTTGGAGGCCTTCTTCGCGGGGCCGAACGAAGCCTGCACGGCCAGCAGCTCGTCACTCCGGCTGCCATCGCAAACTACCACGTTGCAGCCCTGTCGCAGCAGATGCCGCGTCGCCTCGCGGCCGCCGCCAAAGCGGCCCAGCCCGTGCACCAGCACGTTCGTGCCTGCTGCCGGTAGCGCCGGATCGTTGGTCATCGGGCGATGCGCGCTTGTCGTGCTCGCGTGCTGAGTTGGCTGAGCTTCTCGCCGGCAATTTGTTGGCCGATGCGTTGTTCAGGTGGCTTCTTCGGAGACGTGACCGTCACGACTTGGTCCGCCTGGCCGAGGAACATCCAGTGCATGACCTCGAGCGGGAAGTCGAACGGGAACAGCCACGGGCTCGACGGTGCCGCGATCTCGACGGTTTCGCTGTGTGGGTTGCGGTCGAAGTCGGGCACGCCGTTGGTCTTCGGAATCCGCGGCAACGTGGCCCAGCGGGTCGTGCCGTAGTAGCGGAACGGCAGCGATTCGGCGTCGGTGCGTTTGCCGTCGATTAAGACGTGGTGCTCGCCGGGGTTGTTGATGTGCAGCTGCGGGCCGGCGCAGCTAGTGCTGCCGGCCAGCGCGAGGATCAGGGCCAGGCCGGAACCTGCCAGGCCTAAACCTGTCTCAACTAGTACTGGTTTCTGCATCCTGGTTTCCAGTCTCCGTTCAGGATCCGCCAGTGGCAGCGGATCCAAGGAAAAACTGGCGGAGAGGGGGGGATTCGAACCCCCGGTACCCGTGAAGGTACGTCGCCTTAGCAAGGCGGTGCATTCGGCCACTCTGCCACCTCTCCGGCGGCGCGATCAGTAAAGCAGGATCCTCGGCAGGTGCAACCCGGATCTTGCTGACTTGTTGGCTGATCTGTGCTTGGGACGCGGCGAATCGCTTCGAAGTCACCCTCAGGCCGGTTGCCAGCTAGCGGAACGTGGCTGCAGTTGGGCTTGCGATCTTGCCACCGGGCGCCGGATTGGCGGCCAGCGGCTCGACAACCTCGTTGACCAAGTCGTTGATGACCTTGCCCTCACGGTCGTAGTCGTCCAGTAGCAGGATGCCGCCACCTGCGCTGCGCACCCGGTCGGCGGCCTGCTCGGCGAGTTCGGGCAGTTGCGCCCAGGTGTCCTTGCTATCGATCGTCCACACCGCGATCGGGGTGCGGTGCACCAGCAGAAACCCTAGCAAGAACAGGTTGAGCTTGCCGTATGGCGGTCGGAACGGCACCAGGGT
>JBNMND010000058.1:0-22915 GCA_051274975.1 Planctomycetota bacterium
CGCGGACGGTCACCACGTGCTGTCGGATTTCTGGACCAGTATCGGCGTGGTGCTCGGTCTGCTGGCCGTGCGCCTCACCGGGCTGGCCTGGCTCGATCCAGCGATCGCCGCCGTGATGATGGTTTGGCTACTGATCACCGGTTGGCGCATCGTCAAGCGTGCCATCGGTGGCTTGCTGGACGCCGAGGATCCCGAGCTGCTGCAGGCAGTCGTCGAGCAGCTTTCGAAGCGAGTCGGCAACGGTGTGATCCGCCTTCACCACTTGCGCGCGATTCGGTCGGGTAGCTTCCGCCACATCAGCGCCCACTTGGTCGTGCCCGAGTTTTGGAGTGTGCAGCGTGCCCACGATACGGCGGAGGAACTCGCCGCGAACCTCGAGCGAGAATTGCCTGGCAAGGCGGCTATCGATTTCCACACGGACCCGTGCGAGCGGTCCTGGTGCACGATGTGTGACCTGGAAGAATGTTCCGTTCGTCAGCAGCCGTTCGTCAAATTGGAGCCGTTGACAGTGGACGAGGCGGTGGTGTCGGACGACGCATTGCATACGATCGAGAGGTAACTCGACTGCTGCGCTGGCCGCTCGGCCACAGTTGTTCCGCCGAGTTGTTCCGCCGAGTTGTTCCGCCCGGTGGTTCTGCTGATGGTCCCTGCTGAAGTGTCCTGCTGGGCTTGGATACGTTGAGTCCGCGCAAATAAATGGTAGTCAGCGTCGTCCAAGGCGCCCCCGCGATGCTTGCTCCTGTTTCTGACGCCATCCAACGATTCCGCAGCCGATTGCGGTTGGCTGCGTTCGTCCGGGGGCTGTTGCGTGGGTTCTTTGTTCTGGCGGCCGCGATTGCCGGACTGCTGCTCGCCGCACGGTTCGTTGCGACCGACTACTCTGCCTCTGATTACGGGGTCACTGAGTACTTGGCCAAGGTTCCAGCTTGGGGTTGGTGGGCCGCCGTTGCTGCGGGGGCCCTGCTGACCGGCGCCGTCACCGCGCGCCGTCAGACTATCGACGATGCGGTGGTCGTGGCGCACCTCGAGAAGCGTCTGTCGACCAATGGCCTGCTGCTGGCGGCGAGTCAAGGGGTCAAGCTGGATGCGAGCTTCATGCAGCGTCTTGACCAGCACTTGAGTCGTACCGAGTCGGTGCTGCCGGCGATTCGATGGAATGCGCTCTCGCTGCGGCCGCTGGTGGCCGCGCTGTTGCTCGCCGTGGTGCAGTGGTTGCCGCTGGCCGCTGCTGAGAAGCCTGCGGCGGAGGCCTTGGCGATCGCAACGCAGCGCCTCGACGATGACCTGCAACTGCTCGACGAACGCGAAGCGGTACCCGACGAGCGCGTTGCTGAGTTGCGCAGGGCTGTGGCTGACTTGAACGAGCGTGCCGCAGCAGGTGAGAGCGGCTTGTGGCGCGAGATTGATCAGCTGCGCGAGCGCATGGATCGCGAGCACAAGTTGGCTGACACCTTGGATGGCACGTTGGCAAAGCAGAGCGGCAACGATGCGAACAACCGCAATGGCTCCGACTCGTCGGGCGACTCCTCGAGCGACGGCCAAGGCCCGTCGGGTCACAACTCCAACGAGGTGCCTTCTACTGATGAGTTGGCGGAAGCGATGGCCAAGCTCGGGGCGCTCAACCCCGAGGCGCTCAAGGAACTGAACTACAAGTTGCCGTTCGATTTGGATGCTGCCGCTATCGAAGCGATCGACAATGCAGTCCGTCCCGATGGTTCGGTGGACGCCTCGGCACTGCCGGACGACAAGGAATCACGGCAAGCGCTCGCCGATGCGTTAGCCGAAGTCGCAAGCGAACTCATCGACGACCCGGCGCAGCTCGCCGAGATGGCTGCGGGCATGTCCGAAGAGCAGCAACAGCAGATCGCGACACAACTCGCCGAGCTGGCGGCGCAGTTCGCACCATCGAGCGAGAAGGGTGAGCTTCCGAGCGTGCCTGAGCTGAGTGCCGAGCTTGCCAAGGCGGCGATCGAGATGGCCAAGGCGGGTGCGCTTGATGGCCTTCCTGATGGTCTCAAGGAGGCAATGATGAAGGCCGGTGTGTCGGCTCTCGAGTCGATTGACCCCGAGACGTTGTTGGCCATGCTTCCCGACGATCTGTCGGAGTTGATGGCGATGGCGGAGTCCGTTGCGAAGCTCGCCGAAGGCATGCAGAGTGAGCCGTCTCGAGCTGGCGAGCCCGAATCAGGCGGCCCGCAGTCCGGGGATCCGGGCGCCAAGCCGCAACTCTCCAAGGCCACGCAGGAGAAGTTGGCCGCTTTGGCCAAGGGGCTGATGGAGAAGATGGGTAAGAGCGGATACAGGCCTTTAGATCTTGGCAAGCAGCCTGGTCCGGGCGAGCAATTGGCGCAAGGGAACGGGCAAGGTGGCCAGCAGGGTGGCCAGCAAGGTGGCCAGCAGGGTGGCCAGCAAGGTGGCCAGCAAGGTGGCCAGCCTAGCTCGCAAGGTGCCAGATCCGGCACCGAGGGTGGCGGTCACGCGGCGCTTCGAATGACCGAAGACACGCAAGGCGCCGCTGCCACCAAAGAGATGGTGCTGCCCGAACCCGACCTCGGCGACTTGCCGAAGGAGTGGGTGCCGTTGGCGGTAGATAAGGCCAAGCCCGAGGTTGGCGAGATACAGACTGTTGGTGCTGGACGCGCAGGTGCGTCGGGCAGTGGCGGCGCGACGTGGCAACTGCGATTGATGCCGCGGCACCGCGATGTGGTGCGGCGGTTTTTCGCGGAGAAGAAGAAATGACGACGATGTTGACGACGGAGCAGGTCGCGCGCGGGCAGCAGCTGCTTGCTGCGGTGCGCGATCCTGCGAACCAGGTGCTGTTAGGCCAGAACGATCTGATTGAACTGTGCTTGATCGCGTTGTGCGCTCGCGGCCACTTGTTGCTCGAAGGGCAGCCGGGGCTCGGCAAGACCGAGTTGGTCAAGGCGCTCGCGAAGCTGACGGGCCTCGAGTTCCGACGCTTGCAGTTCACGCCGGACCTGTTGCCTAGCGACATCACTGGTGGACCGATTCTGCAAGAGCGCGATGGCCAGCGTGAGTTGGTGTTTCGGCCGGGGCCGTTGTTCGCCAACATGGTGCTCGCCGATGAGATCAACCGTAGTTCGCCGAAGACGCAATCGGCGCTGCTCGAAGCGATGCAGGAGTGCTCGGTGACCGTGCTTGGTGAGACCCACATGCTGCCGCAGCCGTTCTTCGTCTTGGCGACGCAGAACCCGATCGAACTCGAAGGCACGTATCCGTTGCCTGAGGCGCAGCTCGACCGCTTCCTATTCAAGGTCGAAGTGCCTGGGTTAGATGCGAAGACGATGGCGCGCATCCTCACCAGTCGACGTCGCGGCGAGCCACCGAAGGTCGAGAAAGCGCTGCAGGATGGCGAGCTTCAAGAACTGTTCGATTTGGTCGACGCAGTGTTCTTGCCCGATGCAATTGCCGATTACATCGCACGATTGGTTGCGGCGACTCATCCTGTGCGCAGCGCTGGTCGCACCGCGGTCGGCGAGGACCTCGGCGTCAACCAAGCCGTGCGCTACGGCGCCTCGCCAAGAGCGGCGATCGCCATCGGCGAAGCTGCGCGTGCCGCGGCGTTGATGCAGTCACGTCCCAACGTGGATTTCCAAGACGTCGCACGGGTCGCCGTGCCAGCGCTAGCTCACCGACTCGTGCTACAGCACAGCGCCGTCGTTGGGGGCACGACTGCTCGCGCCGTCGTCGAGCAACTGTTGCAGGACGTGCCCGCTGTGCACAAGCCATTGCCTGAGGAGGTCCGTTGATCGTTCGTTTGTTACTGATACTCGCCTTCTTAAGTGCCGTCGTGTCGTCCCAGGGCAAGCGGGTTACCTGGCGTGATCCCACCGGTGATGGCGCCGTGAACGTGTTGGTGACGATGGTAGCCGGTGCCAGCTATGGCGTTGGCGTTGGCTTCGCTCGGGTCGAAATCGAAAACACGTGTGCCCAAACTCAGCCGGTCAGCGTGCTGTTGAAGCCGCGTCGCTTCTTCGACGGCGACGTGCAATCGACGCGTACGGTGGTCGCCGAACCTGGAATCTCGCGCTTTTTCCTGCCGATGCTGATACCGCCGGATCAGTGCCAGCTCGAGATCGTGCTCGGCGGCGTGACCTTCGACGAACGGCTTAACTACGCGCACTCGGAAAACATCGTCAGCTTATTTGTCGCCGATCGCTCCGGGCGTGCGTCGCACGGCGTGAACGTGGTCGAGCAGGTGCAAGCAGTGTACCTCAACGGCCGCGCGACGTCGATTCCGGTGACGTCCGAAGATCTGCCGACCGACTGGCGCATGCTGACGTCGTTCTCAATGATCGTCGTCGATGGTGCCACGGTGGTCGCTTCCGGCATGACGAGCGAAGTGCAGGACGCGATTTGTCGCTATGCCTTCGCCGGTGGCACGGTCGTCATCTCGGCCTGCGAATCGATGCCATCGGGTTCCCTGCGCGACATCGGGGTGAAGGCGCTCAATCGCGTGTTGCCTCACGGCTTCGGCTACATCGCTTCGGTTGCCGCTTTTGAATCGGATCGCACCGGTACTGAGGCGGTGCTTGCCGAGATACCGGAGCTTGGTTCGGGTCTATGGCCGGCGACCAGTGGCCTGTTTCCAGTTCAGGATATTGAGGGTCTCGGCAAGGCGCCGGTGACGGTCTTTGTGGTGGTCATCCTCGCGTTCGCGATTCTGGTTGGCCCGATCAACTTCATGATTCTGCGGCGTCGTAAGAAGCCGTTGCTGGCGTTGGTGACCGTGCCAGTGCTCGGCTTTGGCACGACCGTAGTGATCCTCGCCTACGGCATCATCCACGATGGTTTTGGCGTGCGGGGCGTGGCGCGCAGTTGCACCTTGTTGGATCAAGGCACGCACGAAGCTGTCAGCATCAACACCAGTACATTGTTCGCGGGCATGGCGCCGAGCGACCTGACGATGGAGCCCGATTCTCTGGTGCTGTCGGTGCGGGCGGGTGTCGATCGCGCCGACTGGGTCGATCGATGGAGTTGGGACGCGAACCAGAAGCGACTCGATGGCGGCATCTTGCCGTCGCGAACGGTGACGCCGCTATTGACGGTGCAGCAAGGTCCGGTGCGCGAGCGACTGATTGTTCGTCGCAGTGGCGACACTCTCGAATTGTTGCACGACGGCGGTATCGAACCGGTCGGCGAGGTCGTGCTGCGCGACTTCGATGGCCAGTATTGGGTGGGCAAGGGCTCGGTCTTGCGGCGTGTTTCGAACGCGGACGGCCATCGTCGGTTCGAATCGCTGCGCGGTCTAGCCGCCGAAGTGAGCGTGGCGGAAGAGGAGTCCATCGTGCGTCCGGTGCGCTTGCCTTTTGGCGTGCCACGTTGGGGGCAACGCGGCACCTACGCCACGCGCGTTGTCGCAGCCCCGTGGCTGGACGATCACGGCGTGTCCGTGGACTACGATCAGCAAGATCACTTCGTGTTCGGCCGCATGCATGCGCAGGACTTCGTGCAATGACAACTGCTCTCCTAGATGTCAAAAACCTCGATCGTCGTTACGGCAAGGTGCACGCGGTGCGCGACCTGTCGTTCCAGATGCAGCGAGGACAGATCACTGGCTTTGTCGGTCCCAACGGCGCTGGCAAGACCACGACGATGCGCATCGCCGCGACCCTCGATGTACCGGATGCTGGCGACGTCTATATCGACGGCTTGTCGGTATTGGTCGAGCCGCGCAAGGCGCGCATGCGCATCGGCTACATGTCGGACCAGTTCCACCCATATCCGAACCTCGACGTCATCCAGTACCTCGACTTCTTCGCGCGCGCCTATGGCCTGCGTGGCAACAAGCGGCATAAGACGGTGCATTCGGTCGCGGACTTCTGCGGCCTACTCGACTTCGATGATCGCCCGGCAACGGGCTTGTCGAAGGGCATGGGGCAGCGGTTGCACCTAGCGAAGACGCTGCTGCACGATCCGTTGTTGCTAATCCTTGATGAACCTGCGTCCGGTCTCGATCCGCGTGCGCGCATTGACTTCCGCAACCTGCTCAAGGAACTCGCGGCGGCCGGCAAGGGCATCTTGATCAGTTCGCACATCTTGCCGGAGCTTGGCGAGATGTGTGATTCGGTGGTCGTGATCGAACAAGGCCAGCAGATCGTTTCTGGCTCAATCGCCGAGATTCACAAGGAAGCCGAGTTCGAGCAGGAAGTCGTGGCGCGAGTGCTTGGCGATGGCGAAGCGTTTGAGCGCTTCTTGTTGGTACAGCCACACGTCAGCAATGTTGCCGTGGATGGCTCGCGAGTGCGGTTCGCCTTCCTCGGCGACGATGCTGAGATGAGCGAACTGCTGGCGCGCGCGATTGCGTCGGATATCCAGATGGTTGAGTTTGCGCGTGCCGAAGCCGACCTCGAAGACCTGTTCCTACGCACGACGAAGGGGAAGCTGCAATGAGCGCTCTAGATGCTGTGCCGTCCGCGGTTTCTGGCTCGGCGGTTCCTGACGAAGCCAGCCTGTGGTCGCGGCTGTCTGACCGCCTCAATCCGATCCTGGTTCGCGAAGTGCAACAGGCGGTCAAGGGGCGGGTGTTTCCGCTGATGGTCATGTTGGCGCTTGGCATCTGCGTGGTGATCGCCATCTGGTCGGCGGCCGACTATGCCGACGGCGCAACTGGCCTTGGTGCGTTCGATGCCGGCTTGGCAACGCTGGTTCCGCTGGTGCTCTTCATCATTCCGATGCAGGCCTACAACTCGATGCGCACTGAGTTGAAGGGCGGCATCGTTGAGCAGTTGCTGCTGTCGCGATTGAGCCCCGGAGCGGTGCTCTCTGGCAAGTTGCAAGCAGCGATGGTGCAGTTCGTGCTCTACGTGTCCGTGCTGTCACCGCTGCTTGCGACCAGCTATTTGCTGCGCGGTGTCGATCTGCCGACGATCGCGATCAGTTTGATGTTCGCCTTCGTGATCTGCATCTCGGCGACCGCCTTTGCAGTGTCGTCCGCGGCGCAGGCGATCGTCCCGGCGCTGCAGCCGATCGCGAACCTCGGCATCGCGTTTGGTCTCGGGGTCGGCACGGTGTCGATGATTGGCTTCGTGGGCAGCGGTGGCTACTCAAAATCCGTTGGCTGGTTGGTGCGAAGCGATGCCTTCGGCATGTACGTGTCCGGCATTGTTGTGCTCGCCACCGTGTCGACCACCATGTCCTGGCTGGCTGCCCGCACGTTCTTGCTACACACCTTTGAGAACAAGTCGACCGGGTTCCGCATCTTCATGTTCAGTCTGCCGGTGTTGGCGTACGGCTGGATGTTGCTGTTCGTCGACTCGACTGCGTGGAGTCGAATGTTCCCGATCTTGACGTTCGCCCTGCTAGTCGCCGGCATGATCTTCGGGGTCTTCATGATCACCGAGCAGAAGAAGCTGTCGCCGCGCGTCTGGGCGCACGTGCCGGCCAATCGCAGTCTCGCACGGTTGATGACGCCGCTGCTGCCCGGCCGTGACCGTGGACTTGTGTGCTTCTTGATCTACGCATCGTTGCTGATGGTGCTCGCCTACCTTTTCTGGCCGACGAGCCGAGCAGGATTTCTCAGTGGTGCGAGCCGCTACCTTTCCAACGCTGGGCTGATGGCGCTGACCTACGGAGTGATCTACCTGAGCATCGGTCGCTGGGTCCGAGATCGACTGCCGGACACGTTGCAGGGAAATCATGCGGGCCGCTTCCTGTTGCCGGTGTTGGCCTTCTTGTTCTGTGTTGTGCCGTTGCTGATCGACGTGATAGCGCGTGGTCACCTGGACAGCTGGCACGTCGGCCACATCATGAACCCGGTCTGGACGATTCGTGAGTTTGTCGGCGGCACCCGCTGGGATGAGGCGTGGCCGATCGTTTGGATGGTGCTGGTTGGCGTGACGCTCTTGCAGATTCCGGTTCTGCTGCGCGCGTTTCGTGAGGTGTGGCAGGCATCCGGGGCGCGGCGCATGCGAATGCAAGGTGCGGCCTCCGATGCCGATGCCGATGCCGACGCCGACGCCAACATCTAAAACTGACCTCTGCGGCACCGATGGTGGATACGAATCAAGCCGATGAATTGCGCGATGGCGCACCCGAGCAACGCTTCGAACGCGAAGTTGCGGCGGTTCAGGTCTCGTATCGGCTGGCGATGTCGGCGGCGCGCTTTCGCGGCCGCATTGGCTCGCGCCGTGGCTCAGGGCCGGGCAGCTCATTGGAGTTTCATGACTTCCGCGATTACGCGCCGGGCGACGATCTCCGGCACGTCGATTGGAGTGGCTATGCGCGCACCGATCAGCTGCGAGTGCGGCTACACGAAGCGGAGGTTGCGCCGATCGTGGAAGTGTTGGTCGACACCTCTACTTCGATGGCGATTACCGATGCCAAACTCGCAACGCTGCGCGGCCTGACCTTGGCGTTGCACGCCTGGGCGCGTGGGGAAGGATCTGTGGCCCGCATCATGGCGCTCGGAGGCGGCGAATTGGATCCGGAGAGCTTTGCGGCTGGCGGTGGCTTCGTTTGCAATGGCAGCAACTCCCCTGAGATGCCGGGCATTCCACTTCGCGCGGGCAGCGTGCGCATCCTGCTAACCGATGCCTTGTGGCCAACGGACCCGAGTGGGCTGCTCGGCCGCATCGCCTCCGGCGCGTCGCGGTTTGCATGCCTGCAGTTGTTGGATCCGTGGGAACGTGCGCCTTCTGAGGATGGGGGCGTCACGTTGGTCGATTGCGAAAGCGGCGAACGCCAGGCCTTGCGTCTCGATCAACATGCCTTGCGCACTTACGGCGAACGTCTGCAGCGGCTGTGTGCATCGTTGCACGAAACTGTGGTTCGTCTCGGCGGTGAGCACGTGCCGGTGACCGCCGCGGACTTGCCGACCGTTTGTTCTCGCGACTTGGTGCCGGCGCGCATCGTGGAGCCCGCATGAGCTTCACCGCGCCCTGGGGTTTGCTGGCGTTGCTTTCGGTGCCCGTAATCATCGCCTTGCACCTGTTTCGGAATCGACTCCCGGAGAAGCGCGTTGCCGCCGTATTCTTGTTTCCCGGCACAGCTGTGGCCTCCGATGGGGGACGCACGCGCACCAAACTGCGTGGTTCTCGCTCGCTGTGGCTCGAGTGTCTCGCGGCGGTGCTGGCAACGCTGTGGTTGTCGGGCTTCACATTTGGGAACTTGTTGCCGCGGCACCTGGTCATCGTCATCGACAATTCGGCTTCGATGGCGGCAACCAGCACTCACGAATGTGCCGGCGTCGTTCTGCAACACTTACACGACGACCTTGCGGCGAATGACGAGGTCAGCATCGTGGTCAGCGGCACACCTGCGCAAGTAGCGGTCGGGCCGCGCGCGCGCCGCAACGAGCTGCAAGCGTTCCTCACCCAGTGGCAGCCATCGATGCCGAACCACTCCCTGCAGAGCGCGCTCGATTTGGCCCGCGAAGTGGCCGGACACAGTGGTGAGATCGTCTTTGTGACTGATGCGGACCCCGCCGATCCATGTTCTGACCTGCGCATCGTTGCTTGCGGTCACGCCGTTGGCAATGCCGCCGTCGCCTCCGTGCAGCGATTGCGAGGAGCGGTAACGGATCGCCTGTTGGTCACGATCGTTGGCTACGGCAAGGTGGCTGACGGAGACGTTGTCGTCACCGCGGGTGAGGTTGAACTGGCACGCGTGCCGATGTCGCAGATGAAACCTTCGGGCGGCCTGGAGTTCGCAGTGTCCGTGCCACGCGAGCAAGAACGCATTCACGTGCAATTGCCCGACGACGTTTTAGCTATCGACAACGACGCATGGCTCGTGTCGGCGCCGGATGTAATCGTGTCCGTGTGCGACGAACTGTCGCCTGCTTTGCGTTCGGAGTTGGAGTTGCCGCGCATCTTTGACGCGATGAAGAAGTGGCGTGAAGAACCCAATGCCGGTCGGGCACAGCTGATCCTACGCGCCGTCCCGGGACGTCTTCGTGTGGGCCAAATCGAAATGGTGTTGGCGCGCACTGAAGGCGAAAAGCAGGCGCATCGCAGCCCGTTCGTGCTCGACCGTTCGCATCCATTGCTGTCCGGCATCGAGCTGCAGGGCATCGCGTGGCAATCCGGTAGTGGCCGGCTGCCGGGCCAAGTCTTGGTTGCCTCGGGCGACAAGGTGCTGATCAGCGCCGAGCAAATGCACGCTGGCCGACGCATCTGGTGTGACGTTGACGGCAAGGCTGGCAACTTCGTTCGCGCGCCGGATTGGCCGATCTTGTTTGCCAACGTGCTTGAGTTGGCGCGACAAGAAGTGCCCGGATGTGTCGCCCAGCAACTCGCTGTTGGCGATGAACTGATCTACCGATCTGGCGAGCTCAAGCAGTCCGTTGAGCTGGTTGGGCCAACCCAACAAGTCTTGGTCAAGTCGGTCGGCGACCTCACTGGCTATGTGACCCAGCCGGGGCTGCACCAAGTGCGCACGCGCGACGGGCGAACGCTCGCCGAAGTTGCGGTGCGTTTTGTTGACCCGCATGAGAGCGACCTGCGTACCACGAAGCAGTTTGATCACCCGGCCGATGAAGCCGTGCGCAGTTCGGTTGCCGCGCGAATCGACGCGGGGCCGATGCGGCGCATCTTGGCTGTATTGCTGTTGCTCGCGGTGGGGCTCAATTGGTGGTGGTTGCAGCGGAGGGCGAGCTGATGCAATTCGTGCATCCCGAAGCCTTCCTGTTGTTGCCGCTGGCCGCGCTAGTGCTGCGCGATCGGCTGTGGCCACGACCGTCGCTCGGCGTTCTGCGCGTCATCTTGCTAATCGCTCTGACCGCCGTGTTGGCCCAGCCATCTTGGGGCGCAGTCGAAGACGGCCGCGATGTGGTGCTAGTTGTCGATCGTTCCAGGTCGATGCCAGTAGGGCATCTGCAACAGGTGCGCGAGCTGGCTGACGAGATCACCGGCGACCTACCCGCTGGCGATCGCATCGGCGTCGTTACCTTCGGTCGCGAGGCATTTGTCGTGTCGCATTTGGCCCCGACCCTCAATTGGTCTGAAGAACTGCGTTCGCTAGATCCTGACGGCAGTTCGCTGGGAGCCGCCCTGACCACCGCCCTGGCGTTGATCGAACCGGGCCGGAACGCGACGCTGTTGGTCTGGAGCGATGGCGAAGTGTCCACCGAGCAGGCGGAATCGTTGGCGCGGTTGGCGTCGCGCCGTGGCATCCGAATCGACGTGCGGCCGGTTGTCCGCGACTTTGGCCGCGACGCGGCGGTCTATGAGATGCGGGTGCCGGCTGAGGTGCCGGTCGAGTCGCCGTTCGCCATCAATGCGACGGTCGTCGTGACCGAGTCTTCGACCGCTGAGTGGCGGCTCTTGGTTGGTGGCGAGCGGGTGCGTTCCGGGTCGGTGTCGTTGCAGGCTGGCCGCAATACTCTGCAGCTGCAGCACCGGTTGTTGACGCCGGGTGAGCAGGCGGTCGCCCTGGAAGTCGTGATGCCAGGCGATACGACGCCGCAGAACAACCGCGGTGTCGCGGTGCTTCGTGGCACTGCCAAGACGCGAGTCTTGTGCGTGACTCCGGCGGGGCGAGAAGACCGCCTGACGAAGTCGCTGCGCGCCGTTGGCATCGACATTGTAGTTGTGTCACCGGAGTTGGCACCGCTGACGACATCGGAACTCGATGGTTTTCGCGCGGTCGTGCTTGAAGACGTTCCGGCTTCGCAACTGCCCGCGCGCGCGATGCGTAACATCAGCAACTGGGTGCGCAATCTCGGTGGTGGCCTGCTGATGACGGGGGGCTTCAACAGCTTTGGTGTCGGCGGCTACCACATGTCGGAACTCGAAGACGTGTTGCCGGTGACGATGGAGATCCGTGAAGAGCAGCGGAAGTTTGGTTTGGCGATGGCCATCGCACTCGATCGCTCGGGGTCGATGCAAGCAACGGTTGGCGACACAACCAAGATGCAGTTAGCCAACCGAGGTGCCGCTACCGCGATCGAATTGATGTCGGCGATGGATGCCGTGTCGGTGCTCGCGGTCGACACCCGGCCGCACGTTGTGCAGCCGTTGGAGGTTGTCGAAGATCTGGAGGGCATCCTTGCTCGCGTGCGTTCGATCGAGTCCTCGGGCGGCGGAATCTACATCGGTGAAGCGTTGCACGCGGCCGCTAAGCAGCTCGACGGGGCGACGCAGCAGAACCGTCACATTGTGATCTTTGCCGACGCCAACGACTCCGAGCAGCCCGAGGACTACAAAGAGTTCTTGCCCGAGTTGGTGGCGAATGGAATCACCGTGTCCGTCATTGGCTTGGGCACGCCCTCGGATTCTGACGCACAGTTGCTGGAAGAGGTCGCGTTCCTCGGCAAGGGACGGTGTCAGTTCGTCGAGTTGGCGACGGATCTGCCGCGTGTGTTTGCGGCTGAGACGATCCAAGTTGCCCGTTCGTCGTTGATCGAAGAGCAAACCTCCGTCGATGTCGAGCCGTCGCTGCAGTTGCTCGGTGCGATGCCCGAAGACATGCCGGCAGTCGGCGGCTACACGGTTGCGTGGATGCGCGATCGTGCTGAACGAGACCTGTCGGCACGGCCTGGGCCGGATGCGGCAGGCGAGGAAATTGAGCCGATGCTGGCGCACTGGCAGATTGGTTTGGGCCGTAGCGCCGCATTCCTCGGCGAAGCCGATGGCGTGCTGACCGGCGAGTGGGCGCAGTGGTCGGGCTACGCGGACTTCTTTGGCACGTTGGTACGCTGGCTGTGTGGCGGTGCCCCGGCGGGGTTGTTTGTCGATGCGCATCGGGATGGCGATGTGGCTGTCTACCACCTGGAAGTCGATCAGGACAACGCGCGTGTGCTCGACACGGTGCGCGGGGTCGTCACCTTGCCGAGCGGCGAAGTGGAGGCCCTGGTGTTCGAGTCGGTCAGTGCAGGCCGCGTTGCGATCCGGGTGCCGCTGATGAGCGAAGGCGTGTATCGCGCCGCGGTGCAGATTGGCAGTGAGACCGTTCGCTTGCCGCCGATGTGCTTGCCGTATTCTTCTGAGTGGACGCTGCAGTTAGACCCGCAGCGCGGCGAGCATACGTTGCGCGGCTTGGCACGGCGCACGCATGGCAACGTGGCGCCGAGCGTTGCCACGTTGTTGGAAGGACCGCGCAAGAGTCTCGGGCGTACGGACTTCTCGTCGTGGTTGTTGCTGCTGGCGTTGGTGGCATTGGTTTCTGAGGTTGCTGTACGTCGTTTGCAGGTGCACGTGCCGAACTACGCCAGCAAGTGGGCGGAAGCGCGCGCGCAGAAGGTTGCCTCGAAGCGCGCGCGTCAGCAGTTGGCCAAGCGTGCGGCGGCGGTTCCGGCAAACCAGCCCGCGGGCGTGGTGGCGGGTGGGGAGGATGTTGAGGAGGTCGAGCCGGGCGGCGCTGCGAAGGCTAAGGAGTCGTCCGACAGCTTGCTCTCAGCACTCGAACGCGCCCAGCGTCGTGGGCGCGTCTAGGGGCGCGCTAAGGCCGCATCTAGTGGTGTGATGCCGAAATTAGCCATTTTCTCCGCGGCCCTCAACGCCGCTCACTGCGTTGGGTTGTCCTCGACGTATCCATGAATAAGCCTGCGGCAACCCGCCTTGTGAGCGACGTCGATGACTCGCGCATAAGACGGCAACTGTCTGCATCACACCACTAGCGCGCGTTGTGGCGCAGCGCCGTTCCGGGCAGCGGCGTGAGATCCTGGTTGGGCTTGGCCCACTTGAGGTCTAGCTCTGTGCCACCCGTAGCGTTGAAGCCGATCAGTTCGAAACTGTGCAGGCCCTTTCCCAGTGCAATGCTGCGGAGTTGTTGTTTGGAGCCGTGCAGGCCGTCGTTGTCGATGATCAGCTTGCCATCGATCCACAACTTGCTGCCGTCATCGCTGGTTAGTAGAAAGCGATAGAGTTCGGGTTCGTCGATCGATAGGAAGCCTAAGTATTGATGCGCGGTGTGTTCCGGTGGCGGACCCGCCGCGCCAATCGTTGCAACGGTTTTGCCAGCCTTGGTGAATACAGCGCGGTCGTCCGGAATCGTTTGCCAATCGCAGGTCGCGGTGGTCAGCGTTAGGCCTGGATCGAATGCCAGCGCCTTGACCGGGCCGAGTGGGCGCACTTGTTGGAACGATTGCGTGACCACCGTACTTACGCGGCGAGGCCCTTGGAACAGGGCTACCTGCAACGTTGCGCTGGACGTGAGGCGCAACACTTCTGGCATGACCGGCGACTTCGCATTCGGCTCGGTATTGTTAGTAGTGTAGCGCAGGTCGGCTAGTTCGGTCTCCTTCTTGACAGTCACACCGAGCGACGTGACGAACTGGGTCGACTCGGCTTCGATGCGCGGCGTGCGGAAGACCGTGGCCTTGCCCCGGACTTCGACGACGACGACCGATGCGATCGCATCCGGGGCAACGGCAGGCAGGCGAACGGTTGCACCTGGGCTGTTGCCGTTCGTGGCAACGGTCAGCGGTTGGTTCGGCTCACTGAGCAGGTAGGCGCGGTCGACGGTGTTCGCAAGGCCGGGCAGTACCAGTGTGCCGTTGCTCGGCCAATCGAACACGTGCAGGTAGAGCTTGGTGTTGCTGGTGTTCGTCTTGACGGTGCAGCGGCCAAAGGGAAGCGACTCGAAGATGCTCGCAGTGGTACCGCCGATCGCTTCGCCGTTGACCGACATCCAGTCGCCAATGCTCGCCAGTCGTGCGACCGATTGTGGCGGAAACTTGCCGTCGGCGCGCGGCCCGACGTTGAGCAGGTAATTACCGCCCTTGCTGGCGATGTCGATCAGGTTGCGGATCAGATCGCGGTCCGATTTCCAGCGCGTGTCCGTGGCGTTCCAACCCCAGTGGCCGTTCATCGTCATGCACGACTCCCAGTCGACGCCGGGCAAACCGGTCGCCGGGATCTCTTGCTCGGGTGTGTCGAAGTCGCCGACTGCCTCGGTGCTGCCCGAGAAACCCTGCATGCCTTGGCGATGCACGTCGACGCGGTTGTTGACGATCATCTCCGGCGCGAGCTTGCGGCATAGTTCGAACAGGCGCACGCCGCGTTCGTGCGTCCACGTCTTCTCCCACTCGCCATCGAACCACATCACTGCCGGCCGATAGCGCTGAATCACTTCGGTGACTTGCGCGTGTAGATAGCGTTCGAAGCGGTCGAAGTCGGCGCCCTGGGTGCTGCGGTCTTTCTCCCAACCGCGGCGCGGCAAGTAGTCGGGATGGTGCCAGTCCATGATCGAGTGGTAGGTGCAGAACTTGATACCGTGGCGTCGGCACGCGTCGCTCAGTTCTTGCATGATGTCGCGGCCGTGCGGCGTGTTGCCAACATCCCATTCGCTGACGGCGCTGTCGAACAGGCAGAATCCATCGTGATGCTTGGAGGTGATCACGACGTACTTCATGCCAGCGTGCTTGGCCATGCGCGCCCACTCGTCGGCGTCGAAGTCGACGGGGTTCCACTGTGGCTGGAACTTCGCATACGTGTCGCGCGGGATCTCTGCCGTGGTGCGAATCCACTCCCCGTGGTTGTCGCGTTCGGCCCACTTTCCGGCGGGGATCGCATACAGGCCCCAGTGCAAAAACATGCCGAAGCGCGCGTCGCGCCACCAATCCATGCGTTCGTCGTGATCGGCGGGGGGCGCGGGGATCGTTTGATCGGAGCGGAGCGCGCACGACGGCACCATCAGAAGCATCGACGTGGCGAGGAATGAAAGGGCGATAGCTTGGGGGGATCGCATGGCGTCTATCCGGGACAAGTGCCGTAGTGGTGGCGTTCGCGCGCGACATCTGCCGCGGCTTGCTATCATGTGGCTTCACCACGGCAAGGGTTACACGATGAAAGCCATACTGTTCAGTTTCCTGAGTTGCGCCCTTGCCCAGCCAGTTCTTGCCCAAGCGCAGGACATTGGACTCACAATGGATGGCGGCGTGCTGACGGTTCTTTACGGTCAGGATTGTGGCCCAGTTGCTTGCACGCCGTTCGTCGGCGGATCCGTTGCTGGAGGCGAGACTCGGTCGCTCGTGCACTTGAGTGCGCCGCAGACGCTCTACGCCATCGCGATTGGCAACGCTGGCACCTGCGTTGCAGTGCCGGGCTTCGACAATAGCTTGCTGCTTAGCAACCCGTTTGTGCTGGGATGGGGGCTGACGTCGGCGCCGCCGTTTGTTGGCTTGCCGTGCCAGCAAGGAATGGCCTTTGAGCAGTTGGTTATTCCTGCAGGTGTGCCGGCGGGCATCGTGTTCCGGGTGCAGTCGTTTGGCCAGTCGTTGTCAGGTCAGTTTGGCTTTGGACCGACGATCGAAGCGACGACGGTCTAGGCACGCTGATGTCGGCTGTGCGTACACATCGGTAACGAACCGGTACTTCCCGCGTTCGGTACTCGTTACTGCCCTCAAGGTTGTTGGCAGTGCGCTGTCTGTCGCTCAAACTGCCGGCATGGTTACGCGTCGTACCGTGCTGTTCTTCACGCTGTTGGCATGCTTGCCGGCACAGCGCTTGTTTGCCCAAGGCCCGATGGCCCAAGACCCGATGGCCCAAGACCCGATGGTCGCTGCGGACCCACCCGGTCCGGTGCCGTCGGTGCTGTTCGACTCGCTTGATTGGCGATTGGTCGGACCGTTCCGCGGTGGCCGCTGCGCCGCGGTGTGTGGCGTGATCGGCGACACCGAGACCTACTACATGGGGTCTGCTGGCGGTGGCGTCTTCAAGACGACCGATGCCGGCGAGAACTGGAAGAACGTTACCGATGGATCGTTTGGCGGTTCGATTGGTGCCGTCGCGGTTGCGCCGAGCAACAGCGAGATCATCTATGTTGGCGGCGGCGAGAAAACTTGGCGCGGCAACGTCTCGAGCGGCAGCGGCATGTGGAAGTCGACCGACGCCGGCAAGACCTGGACGTTTTCCGGTCTAGCCGACTCGCGTCACATCAGTCGCATCCGCATCGACCCGAGCAATCCTGATGTTGCGTTCGCCGCAGTGATGGGGCACCTGTCGGGTCCGAACGAAGAGCGTGGCGTCTACCGCACCAAGGATGGCGGCAAGACGTGGAAACGCGTGCTGTTCGTCAACCCGCACGCGGGCGCGGTCGACCTGTGCTTGGCGCCGGACGACGCGGACACGATCTACGCGACAACTTGGCGCGCCATTCGCACGCCGTGGTCGCTCGAGTCTGGCGGTGACGGTTCGGGCGTTTGGAAGTCGACCGACGGTGGCGAGACGTGGGATTCGCTGCATGACAAGGAAGGCATGCCCGAGGGGCCGCTGGGCATCGCGGGCATTGCCGCGTCGCCGGCCGACCCAAAGCGCCTCTACGCGCAGATCGAAGCTAAGGAAGGCGGCTTGTTCCGCAGTGACGACGCTGGTGCCACGTGGGAACGCATCAACGATGAGCGCAAGTTGCGGCAGCGTGCGTGGTACTACACACGCGTGTTCGTCGATCCGAAAGCGAAGGACACTGTCTACGTCTTGAACGTCGGCGCGCACAAGTCGACGGACGGCGGCAAGACGTTCAACTCGATTCGCACGCCACACGGCGACAACCATGACCTGTGGATCGATCCGAAGGATCCGGCTCGCATGATCGAGAGCAATGATGGCGGCGCCAACATCTCCAGCGATGGCGGCAAGACGTGGTCGACGCAGGGCAATCAGCCGACGGCGCAGTTCTATCGAATCACCGTGGACGACGCGCGGCCGTACCGCATCTACGGAGCTCAGCAAGACAACAGCACGGTTCGCATTCGCAGTCGCGCCGGTGGTGGCATTGGCGAGGATGATTGGGAGTCGACGGCTGGCGGCGAAAGCGGCTGGATCGCACCGAAGCCGGGTGATCCGGAGATCGTGTTTGGCGGTAGCTACGGCGGCCATCTGACACGTCGCGATCACCGCCGCAGCATCTCGCGCACGGTCAACGTCTGGCCGGACAATCCCATGGGTGCGGGCGTCGAAGCGATGCGCTACCGCTTCCAATGGAACTTCCCGATCCTGTGGTCCAAGCACTTCGAAGGCGTGCTCTACACCGGCGCGCAAGTTCTGTTCAAGAGCGAAGATGAAGGCACCAGCTGGGAGCCGATCAGCCCGGACCTGACGCGCAACGACCCGAGCAAGATGAAGTCGAGTGGTGGGCCGATCACCCAGGACAACACCGGTGTTGAGTACTACTGCACGATCTTTACCGTCGACGAAGGCATCAAGCCGGGCACGATCTGGAGTGGCAGCGACGATGGCTTGGTGCATGTCACGCGTGACGCCGGCAAGACGTGGGCAAACGTGACGCCACCAACCATGCCGGAGTGGATGCAGATCAATTGCATCGCCGCCGACCCGCATCGCGAGGGCGGCGCCTACATTGCCGGCACGCGCTACAAGCTCGACGACTTCCGTCCGTATCTCTATCGCACGCTGGACTACGGCGAGACTTGGACGCAGATCACTGGTGGTTTGGATCCGGGTTGGTTCACGCGCTGCATCCGCCCCGACCCGAAGGTTGATGGGTTGCTCTACTGCGGCACCGAGCGAACCGTTTGGTTTAGCTACAACCACGGTCGTCGCTGGCAGCGGTTGGCGAACGAGTTGCCGTTGGTTGCAATCACCGACCTGGTGGTTGCTGGTGACGAGCTGGTTGCGGCGACGCAGGGACGCGCGTTCTGGTCTTTCGATGGCTTGCCGCACCTGCGCCAGTTGCACGCTGGGCTGGCCCAGAAGGACTTGCACGTGTTTACGCCGGTGCCCGTTGCTCAGTTCTCCGGTCGCGGGCGCGCTGGCAAGAATGAAGGCGTCAACCCGGCGACCAACATGCACGTTCGCTTCTACGTCGGCGGGGACGAGGAGGCCAAGCTCGAAGAACTCGTGACCGTCGAGATCAAGGATGTTGACGGCAAGGTCGTCTACTCGCGCAGCAGCGCACCGGTTGCTAAGAAGCCTGATTCGAAGGCTGAGAAATTGGTCACCAAGAACGCCGGCGACGACAGTGAGGGCGAGGCTGAAGATAAGGACGAGGACAAGCCGCTCGAGGTCTCTCGTGGCATGAACAATATCGAGATCACTTGGAAGGAAGAGCGCGCCAAGATCCTCGAGGGCATGATCCTGTGGAGTGGCCGCGGTGGTGCGGCTCGCGTGGCGCCGGGTGATTACACCGTGACGGTCACGGTCGGCGAGCAATCGCAAACGGTTGTGGGCCGCATCAACCCTGACCCGCGCACTGACGCGACGATCGCTGATCTGCAGGCGCGCTACCGGCTGGTTCGCGATGGCAATGCGCTGGTCACTGAGGCGCACGAAGCGATCGAATCGATTCGTTCACTGCGCGAGCAGATGGCGGCGACGGTGGCACGCATGGAGGAAGGCCAGAATCTCGATAAGCTCAAGGCCGTCGAGACTGCGGCCAATGACGAGTTCACGTCGATCGAAGAGACGCTCTATCAGACCAAGTCGAAGAGCCGTCAGGATCCGCTCAACTACCCGATCAAGCTGACCGACAAGTTGCTCGGCGTGTTGTCGGCGACGAACCGTGCGGAGTTTGGTCCGACCAATGGGCAGCGTGACGTTGCCGCCCAATTGTCAGCAGCGATCAAGGTGGAACTCGCGCGCTTCAAGTCCGCTAAGGCTCTGCATGTCGACGAGTTCAACAAGCTCGCTCGCGCGTTGGCGGCGCCGCATATCAAGTAGCGTTGCGCGTTGTTGCTTGGGGTGAGGCACTGCGGTGTCTCCCCAAGCAGGGTGTGATCCTGTTGTGTGTCGCACGATGACCTCTGTCTGACGAGTGGCTCAGCGGCTGATGCGGTAGCGCGCGACGCGGTAGGGGGCGAGTCCGAGCTTCAGCGTGCCGCCGGTGAGTTTCGGTGGCTTGCTGCCATCGAGTGCGTGCACCTTGCCGGATCGTTTGCCCTTGATCTTGAGACGCACGTCGCTCGCTTGGTCTGTTAGCGACGCGATCGGTGGCTTGAAGCCGCGCAGTCGACGGCCCTGTGCGTTGTCCGGTTCGTTGCCGTGCATCCAGGCCACGATGGTGTCGCCCTTGTGTGCCAAACCGACTTCGTTTTGGTGGCAGATGACGGGCATCTTGGCGCGTTCCAGTGCTGTGAGCTGCTCCACCGTTGGGCCATTGAAGAGGCCTACGTAGAGGTTGATGCCGATGTCTAGGTAGCGCTTTGCGTTGTGCGGCGATTGCAGTCAGACCGCGACGGGCAAGAACTTCGAATCCTTCGGTCGCGCGTTCTTGAACTCTTGTGCTGTGAGCGGAGTCGCCGCCCACGTGAACAGACACCACAAAGCGAAAGGATCAAACTACGGCGCAGCATCTTGAGTCTCCGCATTGGAAGGTCTGCCGGTCCATAGCGACAGAACGGCTTCGGTGGTGATCCACAGTGCCAGCCCCAGCAGCACGATCCCGAGCGATCGCAGTAGCAGTTCGTCGCGCGCGTAGATCTGCAGCGACAGCGCCGTGACCGTGACGGCCATCATGAACACCATCGGCAGCCCGACGAGGACGCGCACCAACATTCCACGTTTGCTCTTGGCGAGCCACAAAGACAGGCCGACGAGGGTCAGCGCGGCGAGCAGTTGGTTGATCGACCCAAACAATGGCCAAACGACTTTGTAGGCGGGCATCGTCTTGCCGCTGGAGTCGGCGATGCGCTCGGAGACGAACCACGCCGGTACCGCGAGCGAGACGATCGTGCCGACGACTCCAGCGGTCTTCGTGCGCCAGCCGGTGAACTCGACAAACAGGTAGCGAGCGAGTCGCGTGCAGACATCCAGTGTGTCGTAGACAAAGGTCGCGAACGCGAGCATGCCGAACGTCACCGCGAACTGCAGCGGGATGCCCAGTTCGTGCAGGAACGAGCCGACGCCAACGCCAAACACCTTGTCGGGGCCAGCGGATGCCAATTCGGAGTCCGTCGACAAGTGCATGACACATGCGAGTGCGAGCAGGGCGACGACGCCTTCGAGCAACATGCCGCCGTAGCCGACTAGGTGTGCATCCGGTTCGCTATCGATTTGCTTCGAGGTCGTGCCCGAGCAAACCAGGCCGTGGAAGCCGCTGCACGCGCCGCATGCAATCGTGATGAACAGGAACGGCACCATCGGCACCGAGTCGTCTGGCCCACCCCAGAACCCGCTGAACTCCGGCCACTGGATTTCGGGGTTTGCCCAAAGCAGGCCAAGGAAACCGCCGCCAAGCGTCAGATACAGGAAGAAGCCGCCGAGATAGCCGCGCGGTTGCAGCAACAGCCACATCGGCAACATCGATGCGATGCCGCAGTAGATCAGAATACCCCAGGCCCAATACAGGTTGGGGATCTCGCCGGGCGCGACCATCGTCAACGGTAGGTGCGGGCCAGCCCAGATCGCGACGCCGACGGCAGGCACGAAGATGATTGTGACCAGCCAAAGCGGTGGCTTCCAAAGCTTGACGACGATGCCCATCAGCAAGCTGAGGCCCAGATACATCATCGAACTGGAAGCCACTCCGCCGCCCGAGATCTGTATGCGGTCGGCTGGCACACCGTTGCCGCCACTGTTCGGCATCGCGACATCGAGGGCAGTGACGAATGCGTTCGCGGTGATGTCGGTGAACGCAACCACGACCAAAATCAGCGCCAGCCAGATGAACAGCGTGAACGCCGTGTAGCTTCGCGGATTGAGATAGCTCCTCAGGATTTGCGCGACCGAGCACGCGCCATGTCGCACCGATCCCACCAGCGCTGCAAAGTCGTGCATCGCGCCGATGAAGATGCAGCCGAGCATGATCCACCAGAACGCCGGGCCCCAACCGAACATCATCGCAGCGATGATCGGTCCGGCGATCGGTCCCGCCGCCGAGATCGCTGAGAAGTGCTGCGACAACAAGTAGAACTTGTTGGTCGGCACATAGTCCTTGCCGTCTGCGTGTTCGTGCGCAGGCGTAACCTTCGCCGCGTCCAATCCAAACAGCTTCGCAAGCAACCGGCCGTAGAACCGATGCGCGAGATAGAAAACGGCCAGGCTGATGATCAGCAGCACAGCTAGCGAGGGCATGCGCGCAGGCTACTCGAACGTCACCCGCAAGGTAACGCTACCCGGTTCAAACCACCAAGTTGGTGCGGCGCTAGCCCTTGACGCGTTCTTTGAACTCGCCGGTCTCGGTGTCGACCTTGACCTTGTCGCCGACGTCGCACAGCTGACTGACCTTCATGGTTATGCCATTCGCGAGCTTGGCTTCCTTGGTGCCGGAGCCGACGCCCCTGATTGGCGGGGTCGTCTCGGAGATCTCGACGAACGCGAACAATGGCGGTTTGACGGTGACCAGTTCGTTGTCGACGAACACAGCCTTGTAGCTGTCCGCCGGCCACTTCAAGGCGTCCTCCGCGGCGACCTTCGGGCAGCGGAACTCCTCGCCGTCGTTGGTGAAGAAGACCTCGGCTTCGCCGTCGGTGTAGGAGTGCGACATCTCCTTCTCTTCCTTCTCCAGCGTTTCGAACTTGGAGTCTGATTGCTCCTTCAGTTCTTGGATGCGGCCGGACTGCATGTCCTTGATTCGCATCTGAATGAACTGGCGGCGATCGTTGCGAAGGATGTTCCACCAGACGACTGTGCACATCCGGCCTTCGTAGCGAATGAGAGAGCCAACGCGCAGTTCAAGAGCTTGCATTGGGCGAGACGGTAACGAGCTAGAGGCCACTTCGCTAGCTGTGGGCCATCTGTAGCTAGAAGAACGTGAACTGGAAGCGCGCCGCCAGCCAGCCAGTGAAGTTGGGGGTGATCGTTGCCAGTGGCGCGCACCCGTTCTAATGGTCGGTCGTTTGGAACCCGCGCGTGCGCAGTTGCCACGACTCGGGCGTCCAGTGGTGGCCTAGGCCTTCGACGTAGGTCGCGGGCGTTTGGCCGAACAGTGTGACCTCTGGGATCGGCGCATGTGGTGCGCCCACCGAGCCGAGATACGCACCGTTGTCATAGGTCGACGTCAACAGCGATAGCGGTTGAAGATACGGGAACCCGGCGTTGCTGCCCGGCAGGTGCGC
>JBNMND010000059.1:0-22848 GCA_051274975.1 Planctomycetota bacterium
ATCTCATTGGGCCTGCAGGCTGTTGATGGCAGCCCGCTCGCATCCGCACTGCTCGTCCCGATCACAGTGCTCTAGTTCCATTCGGAGTCCCTCATGCAACGCAACTCTTTCTGTCTCGCGGACCTTATCGGCCGCCTTATCTCGCCATTGCTCGCGATTGCGGCCCTGTCTTCTGTGTCAGTTTCGGCACAGTCGCTGACTGGCCGGGTCACCGACCCCGTTGGTGTCCCGATTGCTGGGATCACGGTTGATACGGGTAGCGGTTTGGCGACGACCGATGCACTAGGCGTATTCGTCATTACTCCTCTTGCGATCAATACCTACGAAGTGGAATACCTGCCGGCAATCGGCGCTCCATGGGAGTCTCGTCTGCTCGAGTCGATCGTGTCGGGGGCTACGAATATCGGTGATGTTGTGCTGCAGCCTGGCTTCGACATTACTGGTGTCGCAATGAGCGAGGCGGGCTTGCCAGTTGCTAGCTGCAATCTGAACATCTATGCGCAAGACGGCACCAAGTTGTTCACGCCATACGACAACACGGACGCACTGGGCAACTTCGCAGTAACTGTTCCTGCAGGCACGTGGGATGTGCGTGTGCAGCCTCCTGTCGGTGCGGCGATGGTCTCGACGACGATCGAAGATGTGGTCGTTGCGGGAGCTGTCGGTTTGGGCACGGTCACGATGAGAACCGGCTACGTGGTTAGCGGCTCCGTGGTGGATTCCGTAAGTGGCGTGCCGATTGGCAGCACGCGCTTCCGCGCTACGAATGCGCTCACCGGCGAGCGATTTGTCGTCCCGGCAGATACCGCGAATGTCTTTGGGCAATTCAGCTTCTTGCTGCCGTTCGGCATCGTCGATCTCGATGTCATTCCACCCCAAGGCAATGCACACGTCGCCCGCGAGATGTTCGGGGTCTTCGTGCCTGGCGCGACGGTGCTGGGAGCGGTCGGCCTCGATAGCGGTGCGATGCTGAGCGGCACCGTTACCGTCGGTGGCGTAGCGTTCGAAGGCGCGGACATCGACGTCTTGCTTGCAGACGGAACGAAGGTCTTCACGGCGTTTGATACGAGCGCTCTGAATGGCACGTTTTCGGTCGTGACTCCTCTAGGTTCCGGCTTGCGTCTACGGGTCGAGCCGGTCAGTGCAACTGGACTAGTTGGCGTGTTGATGCCTCCCATTAGCGTCGCCGGACCGACCAGTGTCGGTGTGATTGATTTGCAGAGTGGCGTGGCTGTTTCGGGCATCGTGATGGGGCCGGGAGCGCCCGAGTTCGACGCAGCGCTGCGCTTTGTCGATACGGTCAGTGGCCAAGAAGTCGTGACGGTGCATGACCACACCGACGTTACCGGCAACTACACGACGTTTGTGCCTGCCGGCAACTACGATGTTGCGGCGGTAACCGTCGATGGCAGCTTGAGCCTTGATGGCATGCAGAACGTCACGGTCGCGGCGGCAGCCACAGTGGACTTTGCGTTGGCGCTCAAGACGGCGCGTACGCAGGTGACCAGTTATGGCACGCCGACGGTTGGCCAGGGCGGACCTCTGCCGATCAACGTTCTGTTGCACACGACACCTGCCGGCTTGACTACGATTCGCATCGATGTCTTCGTCGACATGCCCAATGGCGTCTCAGTGCCATTGCTGTTTGGCTTACCGTTGTCGTTGCCAGCGGTGCCGTTCGTGGTTGGGCCCGTGTTCTTGGCTCTACCACCTGTGCCCGCCGGGCAGCTCGGTAAGCCACTCAAGATGCGAGTGCGCTTGCGAGACGCGACCGGTGCGATCACGTATGACGAAGCAGATCAAACCTTCTTCGTGCAGTAGGGCTGGCGACTACCGCCGCTGGTCTCCTGCGGCCCACGCCCAATCCGGGCGTAGACCACAGGCTCCAGGGTCGAAGTCTCTGAGCTTCTTGCTCAGTAGCACTGCCGCAAGTGGGTGAATGATCAGCGCAGCGGGTTGCTCGTGATGCGCCAGCGCGTGCAGTTGCTTCCAGACTGCAGCGCGTTTCGCCGGGTCTTGTTCGAGCCGGGCGGCTACCGCCAATGCATCAGCCTTTGGTTGATTCCACGCGCCAGGATTGCTCCGTCCGTGGCTGTGTAGGAATCGATAGGGGGCACCGGAAGCGTCAAACCACTGCAGAACGAGCGATCCGTGCCACTCATTGCGTTTCCGTTCCGCGAGGAATGGTGTCAGTTCGCGGGTGCGTACTTCGACTTGCACGCCAGCTTGTCTCGCGGCGTCTTGGAACAGCTCGGTGATGCGGCGTGGCGGTTCGCTACCGGCCAGCGCGAGCAGCGTGACGCGCAGGGCATTGCCTGCGTCGGCGTCGTAGCCAGCCTCTCGTAGGAGGCGCCGAGCTGCAGCCGGATCGAATGGCAGCGGCGGTTCGTCAGGGTAGGCAAGGCTGCTCGGTTTTGCGTGTGCTGCAGCTGTGCGTCCGTCGCCCGAAAGCACCGCCAGGGCTTGTTCACGCGCGACGAGCATGCCTAGGGCGCGCCGCACGCGTGCGTCGTCGAATGGCTTGTGACGGCAGTCCCAGATGATCCGGTAGACACCGAGTTGCGGGTGGTCGTAGACGCGTTTTACATATCGTGTAGTGAGTTCTGGGTGCTGAGCTAGCAACGCGTTGCAGTCGGGGCCCGAGTACCAGTCGGTTTCACCCAGCAGTAGGGCATTGCGCGCGCCTGCATGGTCGCGAAACAACAGCCGCATCGCTGCGAAGTTCCAAGTGCCCGGGCGCACTCGCCGTCGCCAGCTTGACTCGTTGCGAACCAACAGCAGATCTTGGCGTGGTCGCCAGTTGCTTTGCCCGTGATCCTCGTTGTGGAGGGAATACGGGCCGGTACCTGGTCCGCGTTCCAGGTTGACCTGGTCCAGGAGTTCGGCAAACCGACGCTAACTGACATCGGGCATCGCTTCGTCTGCGCGCAGGCGATGACGCACGCGCTCGACGAAGAACGCCTTTTGGCATACCAGCCAGGCTTCGCCCACGGCGGATGCTGCACGGAAGTTGGGTTTGGCGAAGTGAACGTGGAGCCGAACGTCATCGAGCGCTTCGGCCTTGGTGATGCGTGCAAAAGCATTGCGAACGAATCCCATCGGCAGGTGGCCGGCGTGCGCAAGTTCCCATCCGAAGAGCACGTCAGCCATCGTGAGCGGTGCGCCGTCGCCAAAGAGGATTCCTTGACGCAGCGTGAACGTGCACGCCTTGCCATCGGAGGATAGCTCGTAGTGTTCCGCCAACGCATTGCGCAAAGCGCCTGTGCGGGAGTCGCGATCGAGCAACGCATCATGCGTGACCCCAAGGATGAGAATCTGTGCTACTGCGCAACTCGCGGTAAGCGGATTGACGTCCGAGGGTTCTTCCGTGGCGCCGGCGTATACGTGTCCCTGCCGCTTGCCGGCGAGAACCTCAGGCATTTCCGGTCCTGGTGTTCGGTGCGGATCGCTACTGCCTGCGAACGGCAGCATCAGCGCTAGCCCCAGAGTGCAGAGCAGAAGTAGGCTGACTAAGGCGATGCGCATAGGATGTTCGTGCCGCTTGCCGGTGGCTGAGTAGCAGCTTCTGGTCGGGCCTTCGTTCTACTCGGTGCCGGTCGTCAAACTCGATGGAGTCCGCAGAATCATTACTGGCGCAGCTTTCGCACGGGCTGCAGCTAGTTCGCGAATATGCAGGCGGCCAGGGTCGTACCCTTTGCGTGCGCACAGCTAGTGGCCAAGCGTGGTTGCTCAAGGTGCTCGCTGCTGGGGAAGAAGCCGGGGAGGTTTCGATTGCAGCATCGGTTCGTCATCCGGCGATTCCAGCAATCCATGAGATTGGCCGGCTAGCTGATGGGCGCATGTTCATTTTGCGAGAACATGTCGACGGGGAGGTCTTGCGTTCCCTGCCCGGGAAGCCAATTGCCTTGCGTTCCGCGGTGCAGCAATTGCTCGAAGTGATTGCGTTTGTTCATCAACGTGGGGTCCTTCACCTCGACCTCAAACCGGGCAACCTTGTCATGGATGGCTTGGGCAAACTGCACCTGCTCGACTTCGGGATGGCGGTTCGCTCTGGGTCACGAGCTCTTGGCGGCACGCCATTCTTTGCGGCGCCTGAAGTCCTGTTTGGAACCGTGCCGGATGCGCGCGCTGACTTGTTCTCAATTGGCGCGATGGTGGTCCATGCGTTGATTCCTTCGGGTCGCCTCTCGTTCGCTGAGTTCGTTCGCCGCTTCCCGGCTGCTGACTTCCTTGATGCATGCGGATTGGATAGCGATGACCTCGATCCCCAGTTCTCGGCCTTTGTGTTGGGCTGCATTGCGCGGCGGCCGGCAAAGCGGTTTATGGATGCGCACACGGCACTCGACGTCTTGTGTGGCGGCGGTGCCGGTAGGCCATCCGCCGCGGTTTTGGCGCCGGATCCGATCAAGGTGTTTGCTGCGGAGCTTGAACAAATAGAGGGCGTTGCCGAAGGCAGTGACAACGATGTCCGCATTGTCGGTGGAGACGCCGTTGATCGTCGAACGGTTGCGATGCAGCTCGCGGTGACCATTGCCGGAGTCCGTTCCATCAGTGAACGGGAACATGAGGTTGTGCTGGGTCGAGGGGGCGCGTCGACGTCGATGTTGGAGTTGCCGATGCTCGACATGCATCGGCTCGCGCCACACATTGAGGCCACGCTTGGGCTAGACGGCAGTGTCTTGTCAGAGGCCACGGCATGGTTGTTAGCGCGAGCGCGTTCGAGCAGTGGGGTTGCCACCGTGTTGCGAGAACTTGTCGAGCGTGGCGAACTCCTGCCGGTGAGTAGTCGTTGGAGTTGGCCTCGTGCGCGTAGCGGTCGCCTCGCGGAGTCCGAAGAGTTGCCTGCACATGACACCGCGCGCCCCTTGCCTGATCGCATTCGCATGGCGACGGCCCGGGGCCTGATGGATAGGGCGCGTGCGCTTTGGCTTTCTGCTGATGACGAGCTGGAGGCGATGGCGCGAATCGCGTTGATTGAAGGGTTTCTCGATGCGGGAGAACCGTCGCGCGCGTTGCCGTTGTGCGCGGCTCACCCCGTCTTGCGCGCCCAGGCCCTGGTCGACACGGGGCAGTACGACCTCGCACAGCTTGAGTTGCTACAAATGGGCGCGCCAAGCGATGGGCGTCATCGTCGCGTGGCCGCGCAAATCGCGATGGTTCGTGGAGATCACGTCAGGGCGATGGCCTGGTTGCAGGGCGAGCAACAGGAGTTGGCGGATCGCTTGATGCTGGCGGTGATTCTCCAGCAAACCGGCCAATGGCGAGAATGCGAACAGCTGTTGCGGGCATGCGCGACGGAGCTTGATGAGGACCAGCATCCGTACCAGTGTGCGTCCCTGCATACGACATTCGGTCATCTAGAGCGCCAGCGTGGTCAGCTTGAGGCCGCGCGGCAACACTTCGAAGCGGCCGTTCATTTAGCGCAACGTGTTGGCCACTTGCGCCATGCAGCCAGCAGCCAGCTCAACCTAGGTGTGCTGGCGAAGGACTCTGGTCAACACGCGGAGGCAAGTGCGAGATTCTGTGAGGCCAAGGCGCTCTACGAAAACGTTGGTGATATTGGACGTGCGGCCATTGCGACGGCCAACCTTGGCAGTGCGGCCCTTGCGCGCGATGACCTCACGACGGCCTTGCCGGCGCTTCGTGATGCAGCAGCGCGTTTGTTTGCGTTGGGCGATAGCAGTGCAGGAAGGCTTACTCTTGTCATGCTTGCCCGCGCACACGCCAGAGTGGGGGACCATGCAGCGGCGGAAGCCGCACTGGCTGAGGCCGGCGAACCCGACTCCGAACGCATGAGGCAAGAGCTGGCTGTTTACAAAGAGGAGTTGGCTGTGCGGCTTGCTTCCCGGGAAGATGACAGAATGAGCGCAGGTAGTGAGAACCGACCAAGCCGCGAACTGTTCCGAACGTTCTTGGCTGTCAACCGCAAGCTAGCACAGGCAGTGGCGCTGGATGACGCAATGACTGGCTTGCTCGATGCGGCGGTGACGCTCACGGGCGGGCGTAGCGGGTACCTGCTCGTCATGCGCGCGGATGGCGTGCAGCGAGAGTTCGAGAGTGGGCACTCAGCGTCGCAGGCGCAGGCGTTTAGTCGGTCGCTTGCCAATCAGGCGATGCAAGAACAGCGAACGTTGACCGGAGCCGATGTGTTGGCAAATGAAGAACTGCAGGCGATGCAGTCGGTCAGAAACCTGCGGGTGCGCTCGGCGGTGTGTTCGCCCTTTCACAGTGCCAGTGGTTTGAAGGGAGCGATCTATGTCGAACATCCTGGGCGGGCTGATGTGTTCTCCGAGAGCGACAAAGAGGCGCTGGAAGTGCTCGCCGACCAGGCCGCTATTGCTGTTGATCGCATGTTGCGGGAGGAAGCGGTGCAACGCGAGTTGACCGAGAGCAAGCGCGACCTCTTTGTTGCCACTCGTGCCTCGCGACGCGCTCGGGCACGATTGCTCGGCGACAGTCCGATCATGCAGAAGTTGCGTGAAGAGATCGACAAGCTAGCAAGCCTCGACCTGCCAGTGCTCATTCAGGGGGAAACCGGAACGGGCAAGGAGTTGGTCGCGCGCGCACTGCACGAGCAAGGATGCCGTCGCCTTGGACCGTTTGTGGCTGAGAACTGTTCCGCGTTGCCTGCTGAGCTGATGGAGCGGGAGTTGTTTGGCCACGTCAAGGGAGCCTTCACGGGGGCGGATCGCGACCGACCAGGTTTGCTCGAGGTCGCCGATGGTGGCACGTTGTTTCTCGATGAGGTGGGCGACATGCCCGTCGCACTGCAAGTCAAGCTCTTGCGTGCGTTGCAGGAGCACTCCATTCGAAGGGTGGGTGGTAGCGAGAGCATCGATCTAAACTTGCGCATGGTTGCGGCGACCAACAAGAATCTGCGCGAGATGGTTCGATCCGGACAGTTCCGCGAGGACCTGTTCTTCCGTTTGGCTGCGGTCGAGGTGCGAGTCCCGACGTTGCGCGAACGAACAGGCGACATCCGCCAGTTGGCCGAGCACTTCGTGCAGCGCAGCTCGCAGCAGGTTGCCAAAGGCATGCGCCTTGGCGAGGCGGCACTATCTGCCCTTGAGGGGTATTCCTGGCCCGGCAACGTTCGCGAACTGGAGCACGTGATTGCGCGTGCTGTGCTCCTGTGCGAAGGCGATGAGGTGGTCGATCTTCAACTACCGCCCGAAGCCGCGAAAACTGATCGGGCACGGGGTTCCGTGGTCGTGCCGGAACCTGTGGCTACGCTCAAGGAAGCTGAGATGCGCGCGATCGTCATCGCACTGGCACGCAATGGCGGTGACAAGTCCAAGGCTGCGAAGGCGCTTGGCGTCAGTCGCACCGCGCTCTACAACAAGATCAAGCGGCACGGTCTGAGCGGGTGAGTTCGCGGCGTAGGAATGGCGCACATCATCGAACAGCGCATAGCCGTAGTTGTTGCCCCGCACCGTGGTGTCTTGAGCCGTTGCGGAACGCCTTTTGGACGTCGCCGGGTCATCTTCTTCGTCATCGCGATCACCTCGTTCCGCAGTGCGGAACATGAACAGGACATGAACAGCCCTGTTCGGCTTAGGTGTCGCGCGCGCGCCGTCTGGCACGGGTCCGCACTAAGTAGTGCGATCGACAGAAGTTAAAGATGGTCGGGCCGAGAGGATTTGAACCTCCGACCTACTGGTCCCAAACCAGCCGCGCTACCAAGCTGCGCTACGGCCCGACGAGCGGGCAACATAGCAACCTCGATCACCGCTTGCCAACACCTTGTCCACTTCGCGCCGCTACTTCTTGCCGCTGCGATCCTTCGGCCGCAAATGATGGCCGAAGAACCCAGACAGCTTCTGTAGGAAGTGCTTCCGGTATGGGCCGCGCAGCCCATGCAACTGCTGCGGGTAGGGGAAGTAGTCCAGCTGCACGCCGGCGTTCACACACGCGTCGACGAACTTTAGCGTGTGTGACCACATCACGGTGCGATCGTCGGTTCCGTGAACTACGAGCAGGGGGTTCTTGAGGCGGCCGGCGATTGGCAGGCAACTCGAGTCTTGGTAGCCGGCGGGGTTCTCCTGGGGGCTGTCCATGTAGCGCTCGCCGTAGCCGGTTTCATACATCGACCAATCGGTGACCGGGGCACCGCTGATGCCGCAGGCGAACACGTTGGGATGGAGCAGCATCAGGCGCAGCGTCATGTAGCCGCCGAAGCTCCAGCCGTGCACGCCGATGCGGGCTGGGTCGACGAACGATTGTTGGCGCAGCCAGGCGATGGCGCGCAGTTGGTCGTCAACTTCCTTGGTTCCTAAGTGACGGTGGATCGATTGCTCGAACTCGATGCCGCGGTTGGGGGTGCCTCGGTTGTCTAGACGGCAGACGATGTAGCCGTCGCCGGCTAGGCCTTGCAGCCAGGTTGAGGCGCCGCCGAACCATTGGTCTTTGACGAGTTGGGCGTGGGGGCCGCCGTAGACGTAGTGGATGACGGGCGCGCGTTCGCCGGGTTGCAGGTTGGGCGGCAGGGCGACGTGGCCATAGAGAACGCTGCCGTCGTCGGCTTCGACTTCGAAGAAGCGTTGCTTGGGTAGCTCGAACGCAGCTAGCGGGTTCTTGGGTTGTGGGAGGTTGGTGGCGGAGTTGGTCTTGGTGTCGAGGACGCGCGACTGGGGGAACGTCTCTAGGTTGGAGTAGAAGACGTGCGCTTGTTTGGCGTCGGGCGAGAGGCTGATTTGGTGGCTGCCGCGTTCGCTGGTGTGCTGTTGGGTGTCTTCTCTGGCTAGGCTCGCCGAGAAGAGGTGCAGTTGGCGCGGGTCGTCGCCGGACGCTTGGTACCAGAGGCGGCTCTCATCTTCTTCGAGATGCTGCAACGACAACACATCACAATTGCCATAGGTGACCTGGCGGATCAGCTTGCCGTTCGGTTGGTGCAGGAAGATGTTGCGGTAGCCGGAGCGGCGCGACCACCAGAGGAACTTACCGTCCTTGAGGAACTGCGGTGGGTGCTCGGGTTCGATCCACTCGCGGTCGTGTTCCTTGATGATCGTGTCGATCTTCTTGCCAGTCTTGGCATCGAAGATCGTTAGCTCGAGGTGGTCTTGGCCGCGGTTGACGATGGTGACGTAAACGGTGTCGTTGGGGCCGAACGTGATGTTGGTCCAGTAGACGTCGGCGTCGGGATCGGACCAGAGCGTGGCGACTTGGTAGGTCTCTGTATCGCAGACTAGCACGCGCACTTTGCTGTGCGGACGACCAGCCATCGGGTAGCGACCGTGACGCGGCTTCGGCGGCATCAGCTGCACGTCTTGGTAGGGATACCTGGTGATCGGGCGCAGATCTTCGCGGTAGAAGGCGAGGAAGCGGCCGTCGTCGCGCCAGAACGTTCCCTTGACGATGCCGATCTCGGAGCGGTGGGCGGGACCGCCAATGACAACGTCTTCGCTGCCGTCGAAACTCAACTGATGCTTTTCACCACTGCGGTCGTGCAGGAACAGCTGATGTGCCGATCGCACCGCAGCGTGGCCGTCGTTGGGCGACAGCTCTAGCAGGGTGCCTTTGGGGTCATGCCAGGATAGAACGCGCGCGGCTTCCTTGGCGCCGATGTCCCAGTGCCAAATCGAGTGGTCGTATTGCAGGCGCAGGGTGTCCTGATCCAGCCATGTCATCGGCGGGAAACGCTTAGGCGCCTTGCTGCTATCCATGGGCAGGACGGCAACGACATCCTCTGCTGTGAACCATGGAGTCTTGGCGGGCCGGCCTGCCTTGAGCCGGTGCATCGCTTGGCCACCATCCTTCGACGGCAGCACTACGGTGCCAACGTGACCGCTTGGGAACCACAAAATCGTCGGCAAACTCGCGGCGAGAGCGGGGCCACGCTCAAGCACCGTGGCGAGCGTTAGTTGGGGCTTTGCTTGTGCCGATACTAGGGCTGTCAGCCCGAAGGAGGTGAGGAGCGCGAGAGTGCGATGCGACCGAGTCATGGTCGAATCATCATCGCTGCAATTCCTCATCAACGCCACGGTTGCACCGGCCTAGGCCCTGCTTCAACATCGCATCCGTCCTTGACTAGCTTCGCCCCGTTGTCCAACTCGTCCACTTCCACCAAGCCCGAAGCCCTGACCGGCCGTTCGACTCGCCTCGGACTCGTCGGCACGGGCTTCATCGCCGACGTGCACCTGCAGGTATTGAAGAGTGTCTCGGATGTGCAGGTCGTTGCCGTTTGCGATGTGTCGCAAGAGCGCGCCGACAAACTGGCGAAAAAGTATGGCATCAGCCAGGTCTTCACGTCGATCGCCGAGATGGCGAAGGCGGCCGAGCTTGATGCGGTGCACATCCTGGTGCCGCCGGGATTGCACAAGGAGCTCGCCGCGCAGTGCCTGAAGTTGGGGCTGCACGTTCTGGTTGAGAAGCCGTTGGTGTTGCACTCGGCTGAGGTCGAAGAACTGCACGAGCTCGCGAGCCAAAATGGTCGCGTGTTGGCGGTCAACCACAACCAAACGTGTCACCCAGCACTGAAGCAGCTGGAGAGTCATGTCGCCGCTGGCCGCATCGGTCGACTCGAACATCTGTCGCTGCAGCATCACGTGCCGCTGCGCCAGTTGCAGACGGGCGACGTTGGCCACTTCATGTTCCAAACCGAGGCGAACATCGTTTGGGAGCAAGGCGTGCACATCTTCTCGGTGGTGTTCGCGATGCTTGGTGCCTGCAGCGATGTGCAGGTGATCACTGGCGATCGCCGGCAGCTGGCAAACGGCGTCAACTTTGTCGAAGAGTGGATCGTGCGCATGCAGTGCGAACGCGGCTCGGCGACCGTGCGCATGGCGTTTGGCAAGCCGTGGCTTGAGACGACGGTGCAGGCGATTGGCACCGATGGCTCGGCGTTGCTCGATTTGGCACGTGGCACATGTTGGTTGCGACGCAAGACGCGTTGGCTCGACTTCCTCGACCAAGGCCGCAACTTGGCGAGCGGTGCCAAGCACTTCGCTGGCCGCGCGTTTGGCAGTGTCTTCGGCTACGCGTTTGGGTTGTTCAAAGTGGCGTTCCCGGACGATCCGTTCTTGCGCGGCATGCGCGGCACACTCTCGTCGTTCCATCAGGCGGTTCGCGGCCAGTCGTTGCCGGATGCAATGACGCCCGAAGGCGCCCATGCGGTGCTTTCGATGTGCGAGCAAGTCGCGAAGGCTGCTGGCGTCGCGGTGGCGGCACCGCCCAAGCCGGGCCCGTTGCCGGAGCCCGGTCCCGCACGCGCTGGTGAAGTGGTTGTGCTCGGTGGCACAGGTTTGATCGGGCGCCGATGCGTGCAGCGCCTGCGCAAGGCTGGCAAGCCAGTGACGTTGCTGGTTCGCAAGCCGGACCTGCTGCCCGACGAATTGCGCGACGGTTCGGTCCGAGTGTTCGTTGGCGATGCTGCGGATGGCGAAGTGCTTGCGAAGGCCTTTGCTGGCGCCGAGCGCGTCTTGCACCTTGCGACCGCGGCTGGCACCGATCCCAACCGCATCGAAGCAGTGATGTCCGACGCAGTTCGCGTTGCTGGAGTCGCAGCGAAGGATGCCAACGTCAAGCGCTTCGTGTTCGCGAGCAGCACGGCCGCGTTGTGGCTGGGAAGCTCCGGCACGATTGACGGCACGTCGGGCACTGACCCGCAACCCAACCAACGCGCTGGCTATGGCCGTGGCAAGATCGCGTCCGAGGCAGAGCTGCACAAGCTCGCAAAGGAAGGGCTGAAGCTGACGATCATCCGCCCGGCGATCGTGGTCGGTCACGATGGCATCTTTGAGCACTCTGGCGCAGGTCTGTGGGTGCGCGACAACCACTGTGTTGGCTGGGGCGTTGGCAAGCATCCGTTGCCGTTCGTATTGGCGACTGACTGTGCGCAGGCATTCGTGTCGGCGCTCGACGCCGAGAATGCCGAAGGCAAGACCTATAACCTCGCTGGCGATGTGCGTCTGTCCGCGCGCGACTATGTCGAGTCGATGGCGACGCGCACGGGCCGCGACTACCACTTCCACCCGATGCCGCTGCGCTGGATGTGGCTGCAAGAGGTAGGCAAGTACGGGGTCAAGATGCTGGCACGCAAGCAACGCGACTGGCCGGCGTTCCGCGACTTCGCATCGCGTTCGTTCACGACGCAACTCGACTGCGCCGATGCCAAGCGCGATCTCGGCTTCGAGCCCGAGAACGACCGCGGTCGCTTCCTGAGCCGCATCTTCGACGGTAAGAACGCATGACCGAACGCGCACGTCGCTTCGTGCACGTGTTCTCGACGTTTGGTGCGGGTGGTCCGCAGGTCCGTGCGGTGCAGTTGATGCACCACCTCGGGAACGAGGTTGAGCACGTCGTGATGGCCATGGATGGCAACACCGACGCGCGGGACATGCTTCGCGATGATGTGCGTGTGAAGTTTGCAGATGCGCCCAAGGTTCGCGGGTTCTTGGCCACGCGGCGCAGCCAGGCGCAGTGGCTGCGTGACCAGCGTGCAGACCTCGTGCTGACCTACAACTGGGGCGCGATCGAGAGTGTCGCGGCCGCCAAGAAGGCTCGGCTGCCGCTGGTGCATCACGAAGATGGCTTTGGCCCCGAAGAGGTGCGGCACCGCATTCTGCGGCGGTCGTTGATGCGGCGCTGGCTGCTGCGTTCGGTGCCAGTGGTCGTGCCGTCGACGGTGCTGGTTGGCATCGCGAAATCGGAGTGGCGGTTGCGGGAAACGAACGTGTTGCACCTGGTCAACGGTGTCGACCTGCAGCGTTTCTCGGTGCAAGAGCAGGCTCCGGCTGGGCTGGTGATCGGCACCGTCGGCGGTTTGCGGCCCGAGAAGGATCACGACAACCTGCTGCGCGCAGTCGCGACGTTGCCAAAAGAAGTGACGGTGTGTCTGGTTGGCTCGGGCAAGCTCGAAGCCGATCTGCGCGAGCAAGCTGCTCAACTAGGCATCACCGAAAGGGTGGTGTTTGCCGGCCAAATGACTGATACCTCGGCGAGCTACCGTGGCTTCACGATGTTCGTGCTCAGCTCGCGCACCGAGCAGATGCCGATCGCGATGTTGGAAGCGATGGCGTCGGGCCTGGCGGTAGTGGCGACCGACGTGGGCGACGTTCGTCAGATCCTGGGCGCCGAACAAGACTGTGTCGTGCCGCGCGAAGACTCTGCGGCATTGGCTCGCGCGATCACCGCAATGCTCGACGATCCGGAGTTGCGAGCCAGAGCCGGTCAGACCAACCGCCGTATCGTTGCAGAACGCTATGAGAGCGCGACCTGTCTCGAACGATTCTGCGCGGTCTATCGCAAAGCACTTCGTTAGCAGTCTCCTCTCGGCCATAGCCAATTAGGGGTTGCCGTTACCCGGGTGTGCGAGCACAGTTCGCCGGTGACCTCCCCGCCTCCCAAAGTGCAAGCGCTGCGCGAGAAGCCGCATGGCCCGGCGCGCACTTGGGGTAAGCGGCTATCTGGACCGTTTCATGTCACCGGTGTGTTCTGGTACCGGTTGGGTGGTTGGGCCGCGCGCCAGCCGGACTGGTTGATCTCGACCGCCGTGTTCGTGCACACCTGGTTCTTCTGGTTGGTGCTGCTCGGCATTCGTGACGCAGTGGCGAGCAACCTCGAAGCGGTGTTGGGGCCT
Organism: Planctomycetota bacterium; assembly: GCA_051274975.1. GTDB lineage: Bacteria > Planctomycetota > UBA1135 > UBA1135 > UBA2386. The sequence goes on from JBNMND010000059.1 coordinate 13,577, forward strand.
TGCGGTTGGTTCGAGCGTCAGCGCCGGATCTGGCGGACGTTCAACGACTACGCGTGGTGCTTCATCGAGCGCTACCAGCAGTTCGTTCCCAGTAAGAAGATGCGCTTCGAGTTCGGTGGCGCTGCGACCTACGAGAAGATGATGGCTACGGATCGTGGCTTCGTGTTCTTCACGGCGCACTTAGGCAACTGGGAGATGGGGCCGCTGACTGACGAGCTTCCGGGCGGTCGCATGTTCCACGTCGTGCGCGAGCCGGAGATGAGTCAGGCGGCGCAGGCGTATGTGCAGCAGTTGTTCGATAAGCACCCGCAGCGCGACCAGTTCGTTGTGCACTACGCCGGTGCCGAGATGACGCTTGGCGCGCGGTTGTTGATGGCGCTGCGCAAGGGAGATGTCGTGGGCATGCCGGGGGATCGTCCGCGTGCTGGCATGGAGACGACGACCGCAGAGATGTTTGGTCGTGCGATGCAGTTGCCACCGGGTCCCATCGCGTTGGCGCGTGCCGCCGGCGCGATGATGGTGCCGGTGTTCGTGTTTCGCGAAGGTCGGCGTCACTACCGCGTCGAAATGTGGGATCCGTTTGAGGTCGCGAAGACGGACGACAAGCTGGCGGACATCGCAGCCGGCGTCGCGCAGATGTCGGCGGCTTGCGAACGCGCGATTCGTCAGCGGCCGCATCACTGGTTCATCTGGAAGAAGCTCTGGCCGTAGGCGGTCCTCAATCGAACGCGACCTGAATCGAACGCGACTTGAATCGTAGTCAGTCCGAATCGGCGAGGGCTACAGGTTCAATGCGCCGCGCAAACTGCGACCCATGCGTTCGGCGCGTTGCAGGATCGAATCGGCGAGCACTTGCGGTAGATGTTCTTCGGCGACTTCGCGAAACAGCTCGAGCCAGCGCGTGAAGTGTTCGGTCGTCAGCTTCGCCACGGTCGCGTGCACAATCATCGGGTTGCCGGTGTAGCGGTTCGTGCCGCGCAGGATGGTCGACCAGAAGCGCACCATCTTGTCGAGGTGTGTCGGCCACTGATCGTGCTCGATGCGGCTGGCGAATATCGGCCCAAGCAGAGGCTCTCGCTGCACGCGTTCGTAGAAGCGGTGTACCAACGTGGCGATTTGGTCGTCCTGCAGTTGTAGCTGCAGTTCGAGAACGTTAAGGATCCGGCGCGTCATGACTAAAGGCGTATGTAGTATGCCGCTAAAGAATCCTAGAGTCTAGTCATGATCGATCGACAACTTCCGCCCGGTGCGGCCCGCACTGGCGCTTCGTCAGAGTTTGACTGCGACAACGTGCCGGCTGCGTTGTTGGCTGACCATCGCACCGCCGCCGGCGTCTACGGTCGTGTGGCGGTGGTCGCAGGCGAACTAGATTTCGTGTTTGCGCAGGATGCAGAGCGTCCATTGCGGCTGCGGGCCGGAGACGAATTGGTGGTTCGGCCCGAGGAAGCCCATCGTGTCATTCCGGGTGAAGGCATGCGGTTCTTTATCGAGTTCTACCGAGTAGGCGAGCATGGTTCGGTGCAGTGAGGAACGGCTCCCAGAAGTTCGAGAGAGCGTAGCTGCGTGATCTGGGCGGGCCAGAACGACCCGCTGAGCTCTTGAATCAGCTCGCCGAGCAGGCGTTCTCAGTAGTGTGGCCCAATACCAATAACGCGCGAGGCGACCGCATGAAGTTGACGCGTGGCGATGCGGCCGTGACGCGCGTCTGGATGCGTGTCGGCCAAGGCGGCAGCGCGGTGGTGTCCACTTGGCTATTGCCGGGCGCCTACACGATCGCCGCGGTGTTGGCCGAGTCTGCAGGTTCGACGTCGTTCGCGGTCGGTGCTGTGGCGGGTTCGTCAGTGGACGTGACGCTGCGCTAGTATCTCGGCCCGCACTGCGTCGAAGTTGATCATTGGCGTTGTTGGCTCGGAAGTTCTCAACCGGGCGAGCTGGTGAGTGGTGGCGCGCGGTTGGTGTGATTGCGATGATGGCGTTTCCCGAACTGTGAGCAATCGCCGGGAAGAGGTGTTCCGATGCAGCTAAGCAAGTTCTCCGACTACTCATTGCGTGTGTTGATGTATCTGGCACTCCGCACCGACCGTCAGACACCGGTCGCCGAAATCGCAACTGCTTATGATGTGTCGCGCCACCACCTGCTAAAGGTCGCGGGCAAGCTCGCAGAAATCGGCTTGATCCATGCGACGCGCGGTCGCAGTGGAGGCCTCGAATTGGCGCAGCCTGCGGCGGACATCGTGCTCGGCGAAGTCGTTCGCGCGACCGAGAATCTTGGCCTCGTCGAGTGCATGACGGAAACCGGTTCGTGCGTGCTGGCCGACGCTTGCAAACTGCAGCGCGCGCTGGGCAAGGCGCGCGATGCATTCTTGGCCGAGCTGGATCGCTATACGTTGGCGGACTTGATCAAGCCGAGGCGCGCTATGGCGGCGCGGTTGTTCGACTCGCCGGATAGCTGAGTTGGCTTGTTGATGCAGCGCGCTACGTCGCTGCACTTGCAAATGGTGGCTGTGAGCGACGAACCCCATCCGTTCGGCTTGCAGGACGGGGATCGGGTGTTGTCGTGGGGGGGCGAACGCGTTGATCAGTTACTTGGACCTGCTGCAGGCGAAGGACAAGCTTGCTCGCGCGGTAGGACCGATGATTCCAGACCGTCTGCAACCCATGATACGCGCCGCTAGCGTCTGGCCGAGCCAGGCATTGGCCGTGCAGCAACGACGGTACGCATCGCCCGTCCAATCAGAGTTGTCGTTTTGCGGGAACTGCGAATGGCTGTTGCCCCATTCCGGCAGCGTGTTGTGCGACGAGTTGTAGTTGCCGTGGCGACGTTTGCTGCACGTAGAACGTCCGGCAGTCTTAGCCGAGGCTTTCCGATTTGTTCGGATGATTCGGGCCGTAGTAGCCCGATCGATGACTGACGCCGATGTTCAGCATCGGCGCGTCATTGAGCACCTTGCCGGCCAGCAGAATCGGGTACTTGCGGCCGCTGCACTGGCCGCCGACTCCGGTCTATACCCCGCCGTGCTTATCGGGTGGATCTGCGCCGTAGCTGTCGATCGGGTCTCGCGCTGAGGCCGACCATGGTTTCTGGCTCAGGTCGTGGTCGGTGGCGACGGAATCACCGCGTCCACTCGGGCACGTGTTGCTTGAAAAATGCGTCGATGTGATCGCTGGTTGCTGGTGACAGGTGCTTCTGGTGGTTGCCAGGATGCACTTGGCGGACGAACGCCTTGGGGTCTTCCGTGGTGGGGATCACATCGACCTCGGTGACAATTGCATTGATCTGTTCAGAGCTCAGTTGCCAGCCACAGAGCGCCATCATCTGTTCGATCCACTCGCGCTTTTTGTAGATGATGTCTTCGTACCAAAAGACGTGCAGGTTCGATGCAGGGATGATGTCGAGGTAGGTCCGGGCGAGTTGCGCCTGCCGTTCGACTTCTTGGATTACGAACGCTTCGATGGCGGTCTTTTGGACTTGCTCACGTTCGCTGGCGAATGCGTGCTTGGCGTCGCCGCCGGGAGCCGCGTGCGAATATGCCTGTGAGAAGTAGCGCGATACGATCACGTCTTTAGGATCCCGGCGCAGCCAAATCGTTGGCATGTCGGTCGCCGCCGACAGATACGAAAACGCATGACGGAAGGCGCCGTAGCAGTAGCCCTTCGGCAGAAACAGTTCACGAAGCTGTTCCTGCTCTGCCGCGGTGGGCTCGATGCCAGCCGAATACAGCTGATCATGCACGGGCAGGTGGGTCACGCCTGCGGCTTGGCAAGCCATTTGGAACACCTTGGTCAGCATCGATGTGCCGCTCTTGGGCAATCCTGTCAGCAGCACCGATCCCAGCCTCGAGGACGTCGGCGGCATGGCGTATTCCGTGCCAGCCAATCGAAAAGTTCGTGTCATCGCATGAGAAGCATATCTAGTTGCCAAGGGAATGCATGTTGACGAACGGTTGGCCATGGCCTGCCGCGCTCCCACTCGCTATCGTGCTTGTCTCCAATGTCGCTAAACGACCTCGAAATCGCTCGTTCCATCCCGCTTCGTCCGCTTTCCGAAGTTGCTCGGGTCATGGGCCTGACAGCCGACGACCTAGAGCCCTACGGCCATACTAAGGCGAAGATCAAACTCGACCGCCTTAAGCAGCCGGCCCAGAAGCAAGGCAAGTACATCGTCGTCACGGCGATCACGCCGACGCCGCTTGGTGAAGGTAAGACGGTGCACACCGTTGGTATTAGCCAAGCGCTCAATCGCATCGGCAAGGGCACGTGCTGCGTGATCCGACAGCCCTCGATGGGGCCGGTGTTTGGCATCAAGGGTGGCGCTGCTGGCGGTGGCTACTCGCAAGTCGTGCCGCCCGAGGAGCTCAACCTGCACTTGACCGGCGACTTCCACGCGGTGACGTCGGCGCACAACCTGTGCTCGGCATTCCTCGACGCGCACCTGTTCCACGGCAACGAACTCAACCTCGACAAGAACGAGATCACCTGGCGCCGCGTCATGGACATGAACGACCGCGCGCTGCGCGTGGTCACAGTGGCTGGTGGCGGTGAAAAGAACGGCACGCCGCGTGAGACTGGCTTCGACATCACGTCGGCCAGTGAGATCATGGCGATCCTCGGACTCGCCAACGACATCCACGACTTGCGCGCCCGTCTTGGCGCCATCGTGGTTGGCTACAACACGGATGGCTTGCCGGTAACGGCCGAAGACTTGAAGGCCGCTGGCGCGATGACTGCGATCCTCAAGGACGCGCTCAAGCCGACGCTGATGCAGACCCTCGAAGGCACGCCAGCGATTGTGCACACCGGCCCGTTCGCGAACATCGCGCACGGCAACTCGTCGATCGTCGCCGACCGCATCGCGCTGCGTGCAGCCGACTACGTCGTGACCGAGGCTGGCTTTGGTGCCGACATGGGCGCCGAGAAGTTCTTCGACATCAAGTGTCGCGCGTCGGGCCTGAAGCCGGACGCCGCGCTGCTGGTGGCAACCGTTCGCGCCATCAAGGCGCACAGCGGTCGCTTCGAGATCAAGGCTGGCAAGCCGCTGCCGGACGGTCTTAACAAGGAAGACATGGAGGCGTTGGCCGAAGGTGTTGGCAACCTCGAGAAGCAAATCGAGAACGTCACTCAGTTCGGTGTGCCGGTGGTCGTTGCGATCAACGTGTTCCCGACGGACACCGAGAACGAGATCGAGTTCCTTCGTGAGAAGGCGCTGGCCGCTGGTGCTTCTGCCGCGCACGTTTCGACGATGTTCGCCGAAGGCGGTAAGGGTGGCGAGGACCTCGCACACGCGCTAGTCGCGGCATGCGAAGAGCCGAGTGAGTTCAAGCTGCTCTACGAAGACGACGCGACGCTGAAGGAGAAGATCGAGGCCATCGCCACGAAGATCTACGGCGCCGATGGAGTCGACTACGAAGACGAAGCGAACAGGCAGTTGGCTAGGTTCGAAGAGCACGGCTTCGGCAAGTTGCCGATCTGCATGGCCAAGACGCAATACTCGCTGAGTCACGACCCTAAGCTCAAGGGTCGGCCGACCGGCTTCCGCTTCAAGGTGCGCGACGCGCGCGTTGCGGTCGGGGCAGGCTTCGTTTACCCGCTCGCTGGATCGATCATGACCATGCCGGGTCTGGGCAAGACGCCCGCAGGCATGAAGATGGATATCGACGAGAACGGCGACGTTGTCGGCATGCTCTAGTAGGGCGCGCGCTCTGACGCGCCGCTCGGCTGCATTGGGGCTCGCTGGCTGTTTGTCCTAGGATGGGCGTCCTTGGATGGGCATCCCGGAAAGCGGCTGCTTCTTGCTGTCGTTCATGCGACGGTTACCGCATGCGCGCACCTAACGCCCGTGACTTCGGCAACCTCTGGTTGCTCTCGCTATGCCTGTTGTTCGCTGCTTGTGCGAGCACAGAGTCGGACCTTGAGTCAGTTGCTGTCGAGCTGTTTGTGCTCGGCGTCGCTCAGGACGGTGGCTTGCCGCACCTCGGTTGCGAACGCGACTGCTGTGCGGAGGCGCGTGCCAGTGGTCGTGTCGAATACCCGGCTTCACTTGGCATCGTTGATCGTCGCGGTAACGAGCCGAAGCTGTTGCTCGTTGAGGCAACGCCTCGCATCGAAGAACAGACGGCGCTGCTGCACCGGCTGGCCGGTGTGTCTGGTCGCGGTCGTTCGCCGGTAGACGCGATCATGGTCACGCACGCGCACATTGGCCACTACTTGGGGCTGGCGTTGTTCGGCCGCGAAGTGGTTGGCGCGAAGAACCTGCCAGTCTGGTGCTCGCCGCGGTTCGCAGATTACCTGCGTGGCCACGGCCCGTGGAAGCAGCTCGTCGCGCTCAAGCAGATCGATGTGCGCGCCTTCGTAGTCGGCGAGCCGTTCGATCCGTGGCCCGGAGTCAGCGTGCGCGCGATCGCGGTGCCGCATCGCGATGAGTTCTCGGACACGATGGCTTACGTGATCACAGGTCCGAATCGCAGCGCGTTGTTCGTGCCCGATGTGGATGCCTGGGAACGCGTGCCCGGTTTGTTGGGGAAGCTTCTGGAAGGCGTCGAGGTTGCCTATCTTGACGGCACGTTCTACGACGGCAGCGAGCTGCCTGAGCGCAACCTTAGCGAGATCCGACACCCGTTGATCTTGCGCACGATGGACATGCTCGCGGACGTAGCGCGCGCGCATCCAGGCCGCATCCGCTTCTTGCATCTCAATCACACGAACCCCGCATTGCATGACGAGAGCATTCGGGCATCGATTACCGCGCGGGGCTTTGCGGTCGCGGTGATGGGCGAGCGCATACGGTTGTAACTGGACGCCGCCGCGACAGCTTCCCGCGTGCCGGTGTTAGCGCCCGCCAGTCATTGGCTTGTTCGCCACCAGTGACGCGCGCACCAAGAACATCAGGTGTGGTCCTTCTCCGTTCTTGACGGCAAGCATCGCGGTATAGCCATCTAACATCTCGAGTTGTTGGTCGAGTTCCAAGACGGTGCTTGCTGGTAGTTGCACCGTGACCGTGTTGCCAACTCCGATTTGGGTCTCGAAGTTTGGGATAGGCTTAGCGACTTTGCGTTCCTCGTAGCGGAACGAGACGCCCATCAACTCCTTGTTCACCATGCCACACGATGCGTCGATGCGCAGGCCATCGAATAGTGTGTCACGGACTGGGTGGGGCACCGCCTTGCCGCTCTCGAGTGATACCTCGTAGTCCTTGATGTAGTTGATCTTCGTGCCAACCTCGACCGTGGCCGGTGACATCGGGTTAAGCAGCAGCGACGGTGCTGTCACCATCTCAACGCCCTTGGTCTTCTTCACGGCACGCAGGATCAGGTTGAGCTGGGTGTCGTCGAGCATTACTTGGTATTGACTGGGGCTTACCTGTGTCGGCTTGGTGGGCGTGGCCGGTTCGGGATCGACACCAAATAGAGGCATCAGCCCTTCGAATTCGGCAGGCGGGATACGCAGTAGCCGGATTTCCAGATGGATTTGGTGAAAGCCCTTGGCGACGTTGCGCTTCACCAACTGCGCGATCCACTTTTGTTGCTCGGGTCGTGCGAGTGCCACAAGATAGCGACCGGAGAGCGCGGTGATGTCTTCTTCGGCGGCAAGTGGCGGCGTCACGAACGTGCGTGCAAACGCGACGATGCGTTGCAGGCGCTCGCCGCGCGCAGCACGTTCTTTGGCGGTGTTCTCGCCGGGGACCTTCACCGTTACGAGTTGCTTCACGTCGTGCATCTGCACCACGCGAGTACTGTCGCGCGGAGCTGGCATTTGCTGCGCGCGCAAGTTGGTGTGACTGCCGGCAAGTGCTAGCCAAGTGCTGGCCAGAACTGCGCCGAGTGTGGCTGTGTTGGTCATGATGCGTTTGGTTCTCAGGCGTTAGGGCCGTTAGTGATTTAGTGATGTGCGTGTGGTTTGCGCAACGCGACTCAGCAGCATTGGGTTGTAGGGGCGCTCAGCAGTTGGCGGCGCGATGACCTCCATGTTGAACTCGTGCACGGAGCACGCGCTGCCGTGGTGCTCGATACGTTGGGTCAGTGTCGTTTGCAGCACGCGCAGAGTGGGCCGCGTGTCGTGCGTCGACGGCGCGTTCGAGCTTGGCCAAGCGGTGAATGTAAGCAGGCTGGCGGCAAGGGTGGTTGATGCTACGAGCAGTGGCCAAAGGCGTCGGCTTGACCGTGGTGGGGTTTCAGCAGGCGCGCCAACCGTCGGTAGTACGGCGACCGAGTTACGCCACGTGGCCGCTGCCTCGAGCAGCGCCGGGTGTTGGTCCAACAGCGCGAGCACGTGTTGATCCTCGAACGGATCGCGACCGTTGTCCCATGCCGCCTGCATGCACGTCTCGAGTTGCGCAGCACTCATGACCAGTCTCCTCGCGGCAGCCGGCGGCGCGCGCGGTGCAGGTGTGATTTGACGGTGTTGACGTTCATGTTTAGGTCCTTGGCGAGTTCGAGCAGCGTGTCGCCGTGTTGGTGAAAACGCAGCAGCACGGTGCGTTCGAGTTTTGTCATGTGCTGCATCGCGTGCTGTAATTGGTCGCGCAGTTCGGGCGCGTCATCTGGCCGCGCCGGCACAGTAGCGTCGTGGTCGCCGATCGACACCGGTTGCCTCTTGCTGCGCTTCTTGAAGTCGAGCCAGCATCGGAACGCGGCTTGTCGCAGCCACGCCTTTGGTGCCTGTTCGAGATTGCAGTTGTGGCGGTACTGCCACGCCCGTTCCATCGTTTCCTGGAGCACGTCCTCGGCTTCTTGGCGGGCGCCACAGATGCGTAGAAACGTGGCCAGGCTGTCGCGTTGCTCCGTGAGCAGCGCCGCCACTCTTTGATCGTGCAGCGTGCGCTTGGCCTCGCACGGCTGGTCGCCGGCGGCCCGTGTGCTAGCGGGCTGGGTGCTCGCTGGCTGTTTGGGTTGCGGGGGTTCTAAGGACTCGACCACGGTGTCAGCCCTTACAGCGGCAAGGCCGCGGAAGTTGCAAAGTGGGCCAAGAAACCTTGGCCCGCATACCCCTCGCCGTGGCCAGCCCTAAAGGGCGGCCTTAACCCGCAGAACGACGGCGGCTGGCGTGAACCCGAAGTGCTCAGCAAGGTCCTTGCCCGGCGCGCTGGCGCCAAAGCTGTTCTGGCCGATGCAGCGGTCGTAGCGGCCGGTCAGCTGGCACCACCATTCGGGGCGACCCATCTCGAGCGAGAACACGGCGGCGTTGCCGAGCACCGAGGCGGTGTAGGCCTTGTCTTGTTGTTGGAACAGTTCGAGGCACGGCATCGATACGACGCGCGTCGCGATGCCTTCTGCCGC
>JBNMND010000060.1:0-22655 GCA_051274975.1 Planctomycetota bacterium
CGGTCATGTCGCCGGGCACGGTCAGCTGGCCGTCGATGTAGACGCCGTCGGTGGTCGTCAGACCAACGGTGTGCCGCGCCATCTTGAAGATATGCGCCAACATCCGCGCCGTGGTCGTCTTGCCGTTAGTGCCTGTGATAGCCGCGATCGGGATGCGCTTGGGCGCGTCCTGCGGGAACAGCATGTCGATGATCGGGCCGGCGACGTCGCGCGGCTTGCCATCGGACGGCGCCAGGTGCATGCGCAGACCGGGCGCGGCGTTGATCTCACAGATCGCGCCGCCCGTCTCGGTGTATGAGCGAGTGATGTCCGTCGTCAGAAAGTCGACGCCCGCGACGTCGAGGCCGATGGCCTTGGCAGCGCGAGCCGCCATCGCCGCGTTGTCCGGGTGCATGATGTCGGTGACATCGGTGGCGGTGCCGCCAGTCGACAGGTTGCCGGTCGAACGCAGGTAGACAGTCTCACCCTTTGGCGGAACCGTGTCGCGGCTGTAGTCCATCTGCTCCAGCAGTCGCTCGGCTTGGTAATCAAACTCGAGCTTGGTCAAGATCTTCTCGTGGCCGATGCCGCGGCGAGGGTCCTCGTTGACGATTTCGACCAACTCGGCGACGGTGTGCTCGCCGTCCCCCACTACATGACCTGGCACGCGCTTGGCGGCGGCGACCACGTTGCCATCGATGACCAGAATGCGGTGATCGAAGCCTTCGATGAAGCGCTCGATCAACACGGCGCGGCTGTGGTTCTGCGCATGCTGGAAGGCGACGCGCACGGCTTCGGCGTCCATCAATCCGATCGACACGCCTTTACCGTGATTGGCGTTCAACGGCTTGACCACGAGCGGGTACCCGATCCTCTCCGCAGCCTTGATCGCGTCCTCCTCGCCGTAGACCAGCGACTGCCGCGCGACGGGCAGGCCCATGTCGGCGAGCAGGGTGTTGGTTTCTTCTTTGTCCGAAGCCAGCTCGACTGCGATGTGACGCGTCTCCCCGGTGATCGTCGCCTGGATGCGCTTCTGATATCGACCGTGCCCGAACTGTACCAGGCTGTAGCGGTTGAGCCGGATCCACGGGATGCCACGCTCCTCGGCGGCGTTCACCAGTGACTGGGTGCTCGGACCCAACGCGAGGCGCTGGGCTTTGCGAATGAAGCTGTCGCGCTCAGTGGCGAAATCGAAGTCATTGGCAACCGACTTAGCGGCGCGCAACTCGGCCGGCAGCAGCGAGTGCAGCAGCGTCATCGCCAATCGCCCCGCGGCGAGTCCGACTTCCTCCTGTTCATACTCGTAGACGACGGTGTAGACGCCGGGGCGGTCCTTGACGCTGCGCGTCCTGCCGAAGGTGACGTCAGCGCCAGCGACGTTCTGCAGTTCGATGGCGACGTGTTCGAGCACGTGCCCCATCCAGGTGCCATCATCTTCGTTCATTCGACGCAAGAAGCCGCCGGGCTCACGGAACGAACAACCGTGTTCTTGCAGGCCGGGTAGCGCCTCGACCAGCGCCGCAGTGAAGGCGGCGCCTAGACGGACCGTTGGCCACTGCTCGAGCTCTCCGAGGTCGACGACCAGCCGGATCACGCGGAAGTTGGCGTAAAGGTTCGGACCGATATAGACAGAGCGCTCGACGACTTTCACTTGGCGGACTCCTTTGCAGATGCGGGTCGAGCAATGCGGGTGCTCAGGTCGAAGGTTCCCCCGTCGACAAGTATGTGCAGGCGCAGGCCAGTGATGCACACCGGGGCGTCACGGTTGGCTGAGTCCATCGACGAGTATTCGACGTCTTCCGGGTCGACGATGGTGATGGCGCCGCTACCGCGAACGGTCAGCATGTCGGCGCAATCGATGAAGGCAGCGGTATCTTCGTCAAGGCCGATGCCGACCGCCTTTGGATTGTAAGCCAGCGCCGTCAACAGTCGGCCGAGGCGGTCGCGCTGGCGGAAATGCTGGTCCACGATGACACGGTTCGTCAGCCCGATGCCGGGGGCCAGAGTGACCATGTCGGCGTGTGGTGTGCCGCCTTCGTTGCCGAACGCGATCATGTGCTCGGACAGCACCGCCGCACCGGCTGACGTGCCGGCAACGTGCAGTCCTTCGCGGTTGCGCTCGCGCAACATCTTAGCGACCGGAGTGCCGCCGATCGTGGTCGACAACCTGAGCTGATTGCCACCGGTTAAGAAGACTCCATCGGCCTTCTCGATTTGCTGCAACCAATCCTCGCGCTTGCAGTCGGCGCGGGTCTCGAACTTCAGCGTGCAGGTATTCTTGGCGCCAAGTCCTTCGAACACCTTTTCGTAGCGTTCCCCAGCATCGGCCATTTGTGAAGCCGTCGGGATGATGGCGATGCGCGCATCCGCGCCGCCGCAGACTTCTACGAAGTGTCGCAGGATGCGGGGGTCGCGCTCTCGCTCTTCAGCTCCACCGATCGGCACGATCAAGCCGCGCCGGCTGTCATCATCAGTTGTCATGTAGATTCGTTGTGTCTAGATTCGTTGTGTCTAGCTTCGCGTGTCTGGCTTCGCTGCTGCGGCTTCGAACGTGCCGCGAACCGTGGTTTGGCCGTTGCGCTTGTGCCAACGTCCGCGCGCCATGACGTCCACGACTCGGTGCTGGCTATCGAGCACAACGAGATCGGCGTCGGCGCCAGTAAAGATGCGGCCCTTCTGCGGCAGTCGCAGCAGCTTGGCGACATTGCTGGTGAACGCCGGCAACACGCGATCGGGGGTGTGGCCAGCAGCCAGCAGCGCGGTCAGCGTCGCCGTGAGGCTTGCGGCATCGCCGACTTCAAATCCGATTGGTGTGCCGTCGCTAGCAAAGGATGGCAGACACCCGCCGGCATCTGAGCTGATTGTAAGGCGATCCGCGGGCGCACCGGCCTCATGCCACTGCGTCCAAGCTTCTTCTGCGGACAGCATGTCGGTGTCGTCAGCGGGAAACGCGGTCAAGTCGGTCGTCAGGCCGTGGACTTTGGCCAACGCCACTGCCTCGTCGAACAACTCGCGACGGCGGTTGACGTGCGTCGGATGGAAGACACGGTCGGGGATCTCGCTGCGCAGACACTCCCTGACCTGGTCGAGGCCGCGCTCGCCATCGCCGAGGTGCAGGTGCAGGATGCCGGCCTTACCAGTCATCAGCCCACCGACGTGAGCTTCGCTCGCCAGACGCAGCAGTTCATTGGCCGTGGGTTGGCTCGATCGATGATCGCTGATCGCAACCTCGCCAACGCCAAGCACTAGGTCGAGGTGCACGATGTCGCCGCGCACGCTGCCGGTGAGTGTCGTCGGCGGCACGTGGTAGCCACCCGTGTAGCAGAATGCTGTCAGCCCTTCTGCCTGCAACGCGCGCGCCGCAGCCAGCAGGGATCCAGTGGTTCGCACACAGTCGTCAGTGCCAAGCAAACCAACGACGGTGGTGATGCCAGCTTGCGTCAAGCGACTCAACTCGACCGGCGGCACGCGACTGGCGTAGCCGGTCTCGCCGCCACCACCAGTCAGGTGCGCGTGGCAATCGATCAAACCAGGAACGACGCGGGCGCCACCGCAATCGTGCACCTGAACGTTCAGCTCAGGAGAGAACTGGGGCAGGTCACTGCCGATCCAGAGAATGCGTTCGCCACCGATGAGTAGGTTAACGAGGCCGAGCGGCTCGGGAGCGTAGACGTCCGCGGAAGTTAGGAGAGCCAGCATGCGAAGCGACGCGGATGCTAGTAGGGCAGAGTTTGCGGAACCAACGTTACTTGCTCGCCAAATGCGATCCCTGCACACGGATACCCCGTGCCATCCCAAAACTCGATCGCGCTGCCGCACCAAGAGTCACGCCTGCGCCCTGCAAGCCGATGATTCGGCCCAATGGCCGACGGCTTCCCCCTGAGATGCCTGGCCGCAACAATCGTCACACCGGACACAATCCTGAGATGGCACCGCAAGCTGATCGCGGCGCCCCACAAGGAGGCGCGGGGGCTCGCGGCCGATAACACTTCGTGCCAGAAGACTGCATGGCCGTGATAGTCGCCGACGGCTTACGGCAAGCCCGTGAGGGCATGGTCGGCGCATAGCGCTCGGCTACGAGCGCTGACGACTGGTCGTCGTGCTGCCTGCCGTGAAGTGCCGCGACAGCCAATCGGGGAACACCTGGAAGCTGCAACCCGCTGGGCCTTGCGGCAACAACGCCAACGGAACTGACACGGGCGCAGTACCGCTTACTGCGATCGCTGCAACTTCTTGGTCGCATGGACCTGCCCTGAGCCGCTTTTTGCGTAGTTCGCGCACCGCAAACATGTGCTTGCGCGCCGAATGAGCCACAATGCACGCATGACCTCCATCTGGCTCTGCCCTGCGGCGCTCCTAGCAAGCGCGCTCACTGCTCCCGCACAACAGCCCGCACCCGTCGTGTCCGACGACTGGATGAACTGCTTCGCCATTGTTGCGGGCAAGGATTGCACCCTCGACGGCAGCGTCATCGTGGCCCACAACGAAGACAGCGGCACCAACTCTGCAGTCCACCACTGGAAAGTCGCCGCCGCAGAGCATCAAGCCGGCACGGTGCGAACGCTACTAGAGGGTGGTTCTGTTCCCTATGCGAGCAAGACCCTCGGCTACGTCTGGAGCCAGATGCCGGGCCTGAAGTACTCCGACACATACTTCAACGAGTGCGGAGTCGCCGTAGTCACCAACGCTTGCAAGTCGCGTGAAACCCAACCAGATTTGACTGACGGCGGCATCACGCTGCTGTTGCGACGTATCGTCGGCGCGCGCGCAACCTCGGCTCGTCATGGGGTCGAAATCGCAACCGACTTGCTGGGACAGTTCGGCTATGGCGACACTGGCCGCTGCATGACCTTCGCCGATGGTCAAGAAGCTTGGATTCTGAACATGGTGCACGGCAAGCATTGGGCGGCTGCGCGAGTCCCAGATGACATGTGCGCGGTTGTGGCCAACCACTTCTCGATCCACCGTATCGACCCTAGCGACACCGACAACTTCCTGCTGAGCCCGGGATTGATTAGCTACGCTGAGAAGCGTGGCTGGTACGACAAGGCACGCGATGGTGCATTCGACTTTGCCACGGTCTACGGCGGCGACGGTGCGCGCAAGCACCGCAGCAACATCCGTCGCGCCTGGCGTGCGAACAACCTGCTTGGTGCCGAGAAGATCCAAGAGGCATGGCTACAACCAACGTTCATCAAGCCAGAGCGCAAAGTCAGCGCGCAGGACTTAATGGGCGTCTTGCGTGATCACTACGAAGGTACGGAATACGACAAGTCACTGGGCTATAGCCTGAGTTCTCCCAACGCGAATGGGGCGACGATCTGCGCGGGCGGCACGTCGTTCTCGACGGTGTTTCAACTTCGTTCAGACAAACCCAAAGCGATCGCAGCGGTGATGTGGATCGCGATGGGCCGACCAGACGCGAGCATCTACGTACCGTGGTATGCCGGGATAACCGCAATCCCACAGGGTTACTCTTCCGGAGCTCACCGCGATGCCGAACGGCTTCACATGGATTCGAAGTTCCAGGCCCATGGATCCCCGCCCCGATTCGCTGCCGTCAATGACTACCAGCGCCGGCTCGACTTGGTGTATGGCGACCAGTTCCAAAGCATGGACAAATCTCGAGACGCCATCGAGGCGCGGTGGTTTGCCGCTCAGGACAAGTTCGAGGCGAAGGCGCTCGAATTGCACGCCAAAGCTCCCACCGAAGCCTGCGCGCTGCTGACTGCCTACACGAGCCGACTGCAAGCAAAGGCGTCAGCATTGATGGCAAAGTGGGCGGCGAACCTGCCCGCGACCGCCGAAGCCTCGGCGCCCGGTCGACGATAGGCTGCGGGCGCGTTCTTCGGGTTGTAGAAGTAACCGTAGCCTCCCTTCTATGGCTTGCCGATGTGCTCGCACCAAAGCTTGGCCCATGCTTGACCGTCCGTAAGCTTCACCTAACGCTGCTCGCCGGTGGCCTGTGTTCCCCGCGGAAGGAAACTGCCGGTTGCGACACCTCTTTGCTGGCGGGGTCGGATCCTGAACGAAAGTGGCGCCGCCCATAGCGAGTGCGACGACACAGATGACTCCCACCAGTTTCGTGTCCATGATGGTATCGTAGACGACCCCGAGCGAACTAACTTGGTACCATGTGATGCGCCCCCTCTCGCATGCGGCGATGCCCCAACATCGGGGTCGTGCACCGATCGTTTGTCCTCAACACTGCGATGAGCTTCCACTCGCGAGGCTCATTCGTATTCTGCTTGCGCACCGAGCGTGAACTCATGGCTATAGAAACTCCGCGCCTTCTCGCTGCTTCGCTGGCGATTGCCCTAATCGGCTCGTCTTGCTCTGCCCCAATCGACACCTCCAACAAGGTGTCGGAAGACCTCGCCAATGATGTCGACCTTGCCACAGGTACTTCGCCGATCACGGCTGACAAACCTGCAAGTCCACCAACCCGGCAAGCACCAGCACAAGAGCAGGAACAAGCGCCGCCAACCATTGCTGAACAACGCGCCGCAGCCTTGGCTGAGCACTGGCTAGAAAATGCGCGCAAGCTTCGCGCTAGTGGCAAACTGCAAGCGGCCAAGCTCGAATTGCTGAAGGCCAAGGACGTGGCTCCGGGCAACCAAGTCGTCACTGCGAAGCTGGCCGAGCTGCGGGCAGAACTCGGCGAACCAGCTCCCGACTCAGCGAATCCGGCGGGTTCCATGCGCATGCCAGTAATCGCCGCACAGCGCGCCCGCGCGATGGTGCAATGGCAATTACAGAGCGCGCAAGGGTGCATGGTCAACAAGGACTACACCGGTGCGATCGAAAAGCTGCGCGGCGCGGCGCTCCAGATCAGAGGCAAGAACGATATCGATTGGGGCGACTTGCCGGCGCAGGTGAAAGCGGCACGCGAGAAGGCCGTGCGCCTCAGCGAGCGGCAAGAGTGATGTAAGGCCGAGAGTCTACGACCGCGCAGACGCGATCCGCTCGCAATGTAGATCGAACAGGTGTAGCGGCCTCCTTCAGGTCTTCTGCAGCAAGTCGCACATCGCCTCGCGCAGCTCTGGAAACGAGAACTCGAAGCCCTCTTCTGCGAGTCGGCGAGACGCGCAGTAGCGACCGAGGGTCGCGAGTTCAGGATCCGTCCGCAGCAATAACGGCGCGCCAATGCGCACCATCCAGTTCGCCGCAGGAAGACCGAATGGCACCCGCAAGGCGCGCCGCAGTTCGCGCATGAACACCGCGTTACTAACTGGGTGGGGCGCCGTCGCCAAGTAGGCACCCTGCATGCGCGAGTCACGAATGGCACACGCAAACAAACGATTCATATCATGCTCATGAATCCAGCTCATGCCCTGACGGCCACCACCAATGCGCCCGCCGAGCAGGCACCGCGCAACCTTGGCGAGACGCGGCAAAGCACCACCTTCGCGGCCGAGCACGAAACTCGTTCGCAACACGACACTTCGCATGCCGGGCAGCAGGGCCTGCTGATGTGCGGCCTCCCAGGCCTGGCCAACCATTGGTGCCAGGCCTAGACCGAACGCGGCGTCTTCGTCGCAAACACGCGTGGCGGGGTCTCCGTAGATGTGTGCTGTCGACATCTGGACCCAAACGGGCGGCGCCTGGCCGAGCATGCGCAACGCCTTGCCCAAGACCTGCGTCGACTCCACGCGTGACCGCAAGATTTCATCTTGCCGTTCGACCGTCTTGATGCAATCGACGCTGCGGCCGGCGAGATTAACCAACGCAACGCAGCCCTCGAGTTCGCGCCACCAATCAGCAAGCGAATAGCCATCCCACTGGACGAACGAACCGACCACATCGCTCGGTTGATTACGGCCCAGCACCACCACTTCGTAGCCGTCTGCAATCAAGTAGCACGCTAGGTTGGCTCCGAGAAACCCGGTGCCCCCAGCAATCACTACCCGGCCACGCGCGTTACTCATATCGATGAAACTCCGCCAGTTCGACCATTGTTTCACGGTGCCGTGCAGGTGATTCAAGTCGCGATGCGCACCACCAGGTTGCCACTCAAGTCTGCGGCGAGTTGCTACACGACAACAAGATGAGCACGAGCAGCAACGCTGTCGAAGCCTTTACCGGCCAACGCTAAGAATTACGTCAAGCAGCGCGATGAATGCGTTCTTAGCCTGCGACTTGCCGAATGCCTCGACACACCCGCAAAGGTGTGCGAACTTGACGACGTGCATAACCGCCCCGGATGGCTCTGTCTCGTCTTAGCATGCGTCAGCCTTGGTCCCGCCTCGATTGCCGCGCAGTCTGCGAAGCCCGCCAAGAAGAAGAAGGGCTACACCTACGTCATCCCCTTCGACGAAATCCCGCCGGCGCCAGCGCTCAGTGCGTCCGAGGCACTCGATTCGTTCCAGCTGCACGAGGACTTTGAGATCTCCGTCGCGGCCAGCGACCCGATGATCGAGAGCCCCGTCGCCATCCGCTTCGACGGCGATGGCCGCATGTGGGTCGTCGAGATGCGCGCCTACATGCTCGATGCCAATGCCAATAATGAAGAAGACCCCATCGGACGCATATCCATCCTGACCGACACAGACCAAGACGGGGTCTTCGACGACTACAAGGTGTTCCTGGATCGCCTGGTCCTGCCGCGCGCGATCGCGCTCTACAAACAGGGCATCCTGTACGCCGGCCACCGCAAGCTCTACTACGTCGAGAACGTCAACGACGCGGCCGGCGAGATGACGGTCATCGACGAGAACTACACGCAAAACCAGAACGTCGAACACCGAAGCAACGGGCTGCTGCGCGGTCTGGACAACTGGATCTACAACGTGAAGTCCGATGCGCGCTATCGCGAGATCGACGGCGAGTGGGTCAAGGAGCTCACGGCCTATCGCGGTCAATGGGGCCTGTCGCAGAACAACTACGGCCGGCTCTACTACAACGAGAACTGGTTTGGGATGAAGGCCGATCAGTTGCTGCCCAACACCCTGATGCGCAACTACAACTCGTTCCTGAAAATGGGCGACACGGCGATGATGTCGTACCGCGACAAGGTGTACCCGGCCCGCATCACGCCGGGAGTCAATCGTGGTGGCGAGGGTGCCATCGACGACAAGGGCTACCTGACGGCGGTGACGGCGGCGTGTGGTCCGGTAGTCTACCGCGGCGATCAGTTTGCCGAGAAATACCGCCACACGGCGTTCTTCTGTGAGCCGTCGGCACACTTCGTTCGCATGCTCGAGTTGACCGAGCAACACGGCCTGACATCAGGCAAACACGCGCTGCAAAACCGCGAGTTCCTGGCGTCAACCGACGAACGGTTTCGACCCGTCAATCTGTGCAACGCGCCGGATGGCAGCCTGTTCCTGGTCGACCTCTACCACGGCATCGTGCAGCACAAGGCGTATCTCACCCGCTACCTGCGCGAACACATCGAGCACCGCGATCTGGCAAGCCATCCGCGACTGGGCCGCGTCTACCGCATCCGCTATCGGGACAACGCACTCGGCGCGCAACCGCGCTTGTTGCAGAAGCAAACCGCCGACCTGGTTGTCGACTTGGCGCACCCGAACGGTTGGTGGCGAGACACCGCGCAGCAGTTGCTCATCGATCGCCAAGATCATTCGATCGTGCCCGCGCTGAACGTGCTCGCCGCCGACGCGCAGCAGCCACTGGGCCAGATTCACGCGCTGTGGACGCTGGAGGGACTTGATGCCGTCAACATCACCGCCATCGATGCTGCCCTTCAGTCGGACAACCACCGCGTCGTCGAGATGGCGATCCGGTTGTCGGAGTTCCTGACCGAACCGGCAGATGTCGCGCGTCTGCTGACGAAGTTCTCCGAGCTCGCGATGCGCACCGAGATCGTGATTCTCAGGCAACTGGCCGCCAGTCTCGGCAACTTCCCCGGCGACGAGCCTCTGCTACTGCTCGCCGAGATCCTGAAGAAGAACCTGCAGCACAAGTTCTTCCGCGAAGTCGCGGTCCACGGCCTCGAGGGTCGAGAGGCCAGGTTCGAGCAGTTGCTCGGCAAGGACTTCCGCGACGAGAAGCTGCTCGGCTACTTGCGACACTGCCTGAGTATCAAAACAACGGCGGCGGCCCACCCGATGCCGCGCGACAAGAACCACCTCGCGTCCTTCCAGCGCGGCGAACAGGTGTTCCTAACGAACTGCATCGCGTGCCACGGCATCGACGGCTTGGGCCTGCCAATGCTAGGGCCGCCCCTAGTGGGTTCCGAATGGACAACCGGTTCGACGTCACGCCTGGCTGCGATCCTGCTGCAGGGCATGATGGGACCGATCAAGGTCGACGGAAAACAGTACGTGCCCGCTGCCGCGATGCCGGGACTCAAGCTCAACTCAGCCATCAGCGACGCGCAACTGGCGGATGTCGCGACGTTCGTGCGCTTCGCCTGGGGCAACAAGAAGGGCGCCGTCAAACCCAAGCACTTCGCGAACATCCGTGGCTTGCTGAAGGACCGGGACACCGCGTTCTCTGCCGCGGAATTGCGCAAGCGTTTCCCCAAGTAGCATCGATCAGAGGGCTACTCGGAGAAAGCTGGCGCTCACCTGTCAGTCGATGGTCAACTCGAACGCCGCCGAGAACGTGACGTTGGTCAGGTTGAGGGCGTTGTAGCTCACGTTCGCTAGGTAGAGCGTGAGACCACTAAGCAGCGGATCGTTCGGCACGGTAACTGGCAAGCACAGCGAACTGCCCGCGCCGCCGAGGCCGAGGTTGCCGAGGTCGTAGGCACCGAGCAGCGGCAGGCCGATCGGAACTGTGAAACCGCCCACGACAACCGGACCCGGCATCGCGGACACCCAGAGGCAGACGTGACAGCCAAAGCCACCGGTAACACAGATGTCGAATGACTGGCCGACGGTGGTAGCACCCACCGTGTAAACCGAGGTCAAGCACTCTTCGCCACCGCCGACAAAGCCGCTCTCCTGACCGCCGATGCCAGCACCCTGGAACTTCAGCCCGACAGCCGCCTGCTTCGACCCGCCCTGCGAGACGCTGGCGAGGATCGTCGCGGCTTCGATGCCACTGGCACCGGGACCAGCAAGCTGGATGTCGAACGTAACAGGACCGACCACCGGGTTCGGCGTGCTGACGTTGATTGCGGAAGCATTAGCGATTGCGCCGTGCGCACCATTGCCGGCGTCAAGCGTGACGTTGAAGTCACCGAGGCAAGCGATCGAGTTGGGGTTGGGCGCACTGCTGGAGTCCGCGTCGAAGCTGAGGGTGAACGAAGGCGCAGCGCCACCCGAGCCGTTCTGGTCAATCAGTACGGCGGATGTGATCGCCCCGGGAGGAAGGTTGAAGTGGATTTCCGTGATCGTCGCAGTCGCTTCACCGGCCACCAGCGGCGTGGTGTTTTCGATGGTCAACTGCAAGACGCCGCTACCAGCATCGTAGCTGGCGTTGACATCCGCAGACGCGGTGACGCCACCGGTCAACAGGCCGTTGTTGCTCTGGCAACCAACGCCATTCTGGTCGACAGTCGTGGCTGCCGAGGTCTGAGCGATGATCGAGCCGGCGAGGGCGAGAACGGGGAAGAGGAGCTTGATTGCGCACATGAGAAATCGTGGGATCAGAAGAGCCGATCGGTGCGCAATCATACTCACTACTCAAATGAGCACATCCTCCTAGCAGGTACGGTAGTCAGCAAAGCAAGCTCGTAGCGTGCGAAGATCGATCGCGCAGACCCAGCAGTTACGTATGACGTTCAAAGGTAGACGAGTTAGTACGGTGCCAAGACAAGCAACAACATCTTCGGCCTGCGCCGGTGACACGGAAGCGCGACCTCACCTGAGAGCCGAAGCGCTGCGCGGTCTCTAGGCGAACGTTCTCAAAGCTCGCTGTCACCGCGCGGTGGCGAAGGTGTTGTTCTTTGTCCCGGCACCGCACTGACATTGTCACGCGCGTGACAGTTCCCAGATAGACGCCACCATGCGCACCGAGATTCGCGGTAGGCTCCGCGCATGCTGCATCGCTGCCGACTCATCCTGTCGTTCGTTCTACCGATGGCCGCCCTGGCTGACTCCGCCCGCACACAACAGGATCCACTCGAACAACTGCTTAAGCTCGTGCCGGCAGCGCAGGGGCAGGCCGACGATTCCGAGCCCATGAAGAAGCTCGACGCCGCAGTGGCGCACCTGACGGACCCCTCGACGAAATTGACGGGCCCGCAATATCACCAGGCCGCGAAGTACCTGATGCACGGGCAAATGCCTGCTCGCGCTGGGCGGATCGTCAATCGCGGCCTCGAGCTTTTTGAGAACGACCCGGGGCTGCTCGAGTTCCTTGGCATGACGGAGTTCTCGCAGTGCCAGACGGTGCGCACCGATGCGGACATGCGCTCCCACGCGCGCAAAGCGAACACGGCATTCCAGCGTGCCCGCGATGCCGGCGCCAAGACTCCGACCTGTCGCCTGTTGCCATGGCAGGCCCACATCGTTGACTGCCAGTTCGCCCAAGCGCTCGCGGCTATCGATCTGCTGATCGCAGACAAGAAGCTGCAGCGCATGATGCCCGACCGCCACCTCGCGCGTGGCATGGCGCTGCTCGGCGTCGGACAATACAAGGAAGCGCTGGCCGAACTTACGCACAACGAGATGCAAATGCAGACGCGAATGGGCAGTGAGTCCATGGCCGCGCGTGCCGAAGCAATGGCGGGCTTGAAGGACGCGGCGATCAAGCGCAGCAAGGCGACCTTCGAACGACGCAAGGATGCGATGGCACTCGGTCTGTATGCCGATGCGCTCGCGTTCGCCGGCAAGCACGACGAAGCCCTCAAGATGCTAAAGAACAACCCGGTCATCGCGCTCAAGGGAGAGTCGGCGATGCGGGTTGCGCAGCGTAAGCAAAGTCGCGCGACGTTCGAATACCTGATCTCGTTGCGCGGCAAGGCACCGAAGAACCTGCACATCGAACTCGCGCAACGCCTCGGCCACGCTGTCAAGATGGTTGGAGCCGATGGTGACTCGCTGGCTGGATCGCCGCTACTTCTCGGCAACACCGCGCGCAGTGCTCCGTCGGGCCCGAAGGGCTGGGGCAATGACCTACTGATCCTCGCGTGTGTCGTCGCGGGCGAGAACTACGAACCGAGCGCCCTTGAGAACACACTGGTCGCGGCGATGTTCGACGACCACACGCGCAAGGCACTGCGAGGACCCGGTGCAAAGGCACGTGCTCTCCAGGTCCTGCGCGCCGTCTGCATGCGTGACGACTACGAGGGCTCGCTCGTGGCGCTCCACATTGGCTTGCAGTTGTAGACCTGCGATCGTGGTCTGAGAGTCTCGCCAACGCAGCCGACAACGAACCCCTCCCCCACTCGCTTACCGCTTACCGTCCCCGCCGACGTGCGTCGCGCGGAACCGCTTGCCCTTGATGCGCCCCTTGTTCAGGCTCTTGACCGCATCACCGATAGCGCGCCGCGACACCGCAACGTAGGACAGCCGATCCTGGATCTCGATCTTGCCGATGTCCGCGCCCCGCAGGCCACCCGCGTCTCCCGTGAGCGCTCCGAGGATGTCCCCCTTGCGAACCTTGTCCTTGCGACCGCCCGAGATCAGGATCGTCTCCATGCGCGGCTCGCCTGCGATCGACTTCAATAGCACTGGCAGCGAACTGTGGCTGAGTGTCTCGCTCGACAGAACCTCGATCGCGTTGCCGGTCAATTCCTCGATGGCTTCGATGCTAAGGTCCGGCTCGCTCGTCGTGATAGAGATGGCGACGCCTTTCTTGCCCGCGCGACCGGTGCGACCAATCCGGTGCACGTAGATCTCGGGCTGCAGCGGCATCTCGAAGTTGATCACAAGATCCAGGTCTTCGACATCCAGCCCGCGGCCTGCGACATCGGTCGCGACCAGGACACGAACGCTCTGGTTACGGAAGCGCGCGAGCACCTGATCACGATGGAACTGTTCGAGGTCTCCATCGAGTCGATCCACACTCACACCCGCGGCATCTAGCGTGTTCGTGATCTGGGCGACGACGGACTTCTGGTTGCAGAACACGAGGGCGGACTCGTGTGGGTGCGTTGCGAGCAACCAGCAGAGCGCCTCAAGCTTGTGCTTGCGATCGACGCAGAGTCGCAGCTGTCGGATGTCGAGAACCGATTCCGCGGGGGTCTCGATCGTGACCCGCAGAGCGTCGCGCTGGAACGACTCAATCATCTCCTCGATCGCAACCGGGAAGGTGGCGGAGAACAGAGCGGTCTGCCGGGACGAGGGCATCTCGCGCACGATGCCTTGCACTTCGTCACCAAAGCCCATATCGAGCATGCGATCGGCCTCATCGAGCACCAGAGTCATGATTGATCCCGGGTCCAGCGAGCCGCGCCCCAAATGGTCAAGCAGTCGACCCGGAGTGCCGATCACGATGTGAACGCCGCGCTCGAGAGCCTCTCTCTGTGGCTTGCCGGGCTGGCCGCCGACGAGTTCGAGCACCTTGAGGCCGTTGTGCGCGCGACCCAGCGTTCGCACCTCGCGCGCGACCTGAGCGGTCAACTCACGAGTCGGACATAGCACGAGGGCTTGCACGGAACGGTTGTCGATGTCTACGCGCTGCAGGATGGGCAGAGCGAAGGCCGCGGTCTTGCCACTGCCCGTCTGCGACTGACCGACGACATCTCGACCAGCGAGCAAGGCGGGGATGGCCGCGGCTTGAATCGGGGTGGGTTGCGTATAGCCAAGCTCTCCGACCACGGCGATCAAGGCGTCCGAGAGTGACAGCGATTCAAACGAGGGTTGCACGCCCGGGACTGTCAACCATGCGACACAACGGCACAACGTTCATCCCAAGCCGAATCGGTGTGTGATTACGGTGCCAGGACCAGAATCAACATCTTCGACCTGCGCCGGTGACCAGAATACGCAGCCTCACCTGAGAGCCGTTGCGCCGCGCAGACTCTAGGCGAACGTTCTCAGAGTTATCCCGCACCGCTTCCCTCGACGTGTCCAGTGTTAGCGAACATTGCGCTACTCACGGACGGGGTCGTAACGGACTCGCTTGGGGCCAGTGGCGTGGCAAGTGACGTTGCCGCTACTACCACCGGGGCTCACGCTTTAGGCACAGCACTGTGCCAAGGCGCCGGGGGCGCCGTAGGCCGCCAAGAAAACGAAGTCTTCGTCGCGGTCCAACAAGTCGTCGCCGCCGAGTTCGAGAACGATGAGGCCACCATTGGCTTCATCTGACTTGATGATTGGGTCGTTGACACTTCCAACCCCACCCCAAATCCACAAACGCCGCACACCGCTACCTGCAGCGCGGTGGTCGGCGTTGTCATGCCAGAGTGGCTCCTGGCGCTCTACGGGCCTGCTAACTTCTGCGTGAAAGCAAGTATGACTCCGCGACACGGGGCACCACTCCGACCCCCCGAATGAAATCAGCGCACCCGGCCCGCGTTGATCCTGGGCCATGAGAAACCTCCCCAAGCCGACGGACGACACGCCGTCGATGCAGGACCTGCTAGCCGCGTTCGAGCACCTCGACGATGACAGCACCCGACGCTGGGGCACGATGTCACCAGCCCAGATGGCCCGGCACTGTCGGGTGTTTTGCGAATTGTGTCTCGGTCAGGTGCCGGTCGCTGCGCCGATCCGCTGGCTCGCGCGACTGCTCGGCCCATGGTTCCTGCGCCGCCTGCTCGCCAAGTCGCCAGCACAGGCGCCGAAGAACCTAACGACGCTGGCACCGCTGCGCGCCGACCCAACGACCGAACTCGAACTAGACGAAGAGAAGGCCCGCCTCGTTTCGGCACTCGACGCCATAGCAGCGCTCGCCGGCGACCACCGTCACCCGCTCTACGGTTCGATGCGCGCCATCGACGTACAGAGCGTCGTGCGCCACCACACCACCCACCACTGCAATCAGTTCGGGCTTCTAATCGAGGCGTGAACCGCGCTGCGCACATGCCCAGGCGCGCCTCCTGCCACTCACCACGATCTCGTGGTATCCGGCACTCTGACTACCAGCGATTCCAGCCCGCGACCCCGGCATGCGACCACGCTTTGATGCAACAGTCTCGACTTCGCCAGTGATGCGCTTTGTCGTCGGTGCAAAGCACTCGGCATCGCCGCACGCCTGAATCTGCAGTCTCACCTGAACTCACCATTCGCCGGTATTCTTCATCGATGCCCATGGCTCCGCCGGCGCGAGCGACTCGCCCTTCTGAAGGAGCTCGATTGAGATGTCATCGGGGGATCGCACGAAGGCCATATGACCATCGCGGGGCGGGCGCAGAATCGTGACGCCGCCGTCCTGGAGACTCTGACAGGTTTCGTAGATGTTCTCGACCTCGTAGGCGAGGTGTCCAAAGTTCCGACCGCCGGTGTAGGACTCGGGATCCCAGTTATAGGTGAGCTCAACCTGCGCGAGTTCGTTGCCCGGCGCGGCCAGGAAGACGAGCGTGAAGCGGCCCGCTTCGACGTCGTATCGATTCAGCTCTTCGAGGCCGAGCTTCTTGCAATAGAAGTCGAGTGAGGCGTCGAGATCTGTGACGCGAACCATCGTATGGAGAAAACGCATGAGGGACTGGCCTTCGGCTTGGGGAGAAGGCCCGAGCATATTTGGCATCGGCTCAGCTTGTCACCTTCTTGGCGAAGGGAATCTGCTTCTCTTCTCGCGCTTAATGGTCAGGCGATCGAATACAGGCGATCGGGCCGGCGCAGTTTTCGGACACTGCGCCTACCAGGTAATCCGCAGCCGGACGTTCGTGGCGTCGCCAGTGCCACCTGCTGGAACCCTTGCATCTTGGCGCAAGCAACAACACTCACTTCGGCAGGTTGCGACCCATCCACTCCTGCAACGAGTCACAGAGCTCATTGCCGATAGCGTTCTTGGCGAGCTTTTGCATCGCGCGGCGAAGACCTCTGTAAACCATCGGACTTTCAATGGGCTCATCCGATTTCAAGCCCAAGCGGATCATCATTGGCTTGACCCAGTCCTTCGCACAGGCCTCCATAATGGGGTCGGCGAAAGACAGCGAGCACGCCACCTGTGCCGGGACGGGCAGGCCCGCAGCGAATCGCTCGACCCGCTGGTTCTCATCATCCAGGACATGCATGTCGGCAAGGTGCACAGTCACTGGCGGCACAGTCACTGGCGGCACGGTCACTGGCGGCACACTCACTGGCGGCACACTCACTGACTGCCCCGGATGCGTCCCGGCATCGGGCATGTCGGGCAGTGCCCCCGCGAGCACAGCCGTCACGCCGGCATTGGCGCTGCACAGCTGCTTCGTGTCCGGCGGTGTCCAAGCACTGCGGAGCTCGAACTCAATATCAGCCGCGGCCAACGCAGAACCAACTTCGACCAACCTCTCTCTGGTTAGTGCTGAAAGTTCTAGGCCCTCAAAGCGGGAATTCATTCTGGAGCCATTACACTGCGCGGGCACCTGACTCTTGCCCGGTAACACCACATGCTGACCCTCGTCCTGTCGCGCCTTGCGCCATTGGCACTCACGAGCATCGCCGCGGCCCTTCCGCAAGGGACCGCAGACTGGTCGTCGTGGCGCGGCCCGCTCGGCAGCGGCAGCGCCCCTGCTGGCAGCCCGCCGACGCACTGGTCGGAGAAGACCAAGGAGGTGCCAGCGAAGAACATCGCGTGGAAGGTCGAGATCCCTGGCCTTGGCATTTCATCGCCAATCGTTTGGCAGGATCGCATCTACCTGACCACGGCCATCGCCACGGACCGCCCCGGTGTCCCAGACGTTGCACTCGAGCCGCAAGACCAACGCGCCGTGCCACAACCGACGGTCGTGTACGAGTTCGCAGTGCTCGCCATAGACCGCCTCGACGGTCGCGTCATCTGGCAGAAGAAGCTGGCGGATACAGTGCCGCACGAAGGCGGTCACCGAACCAACAGCCACGCGTCCAGTTCTCCGGTCACGGACGGGGAGCGCATCTACGTCAACTTCGGTTCGCGCGGCGTGCACTGCCTGAACATGGCTGGCGAAGCTATCTGGTCCAAGAGTCTCGGGGCGATGCGCACGCGCCGGCAGTACGGCGAGGGCAGTTCACCGACCGTGTATGGCGATCGGGTGATCGTTACGTGGGACCACGAGGGCGATTCGTTCCTCGTTACGTTCGACAAGCGCACTGGCGAGGAGTTGTGGCGGCAGCCGCGCGAGGAAGTCACCAGTTGGTCGACTCCGGTCGTAGTCGAAGTAGATGGTCGCGCGCAAATCGTGGTCAACGCAACCACCGCATCACGTGGCTACGACCTGCAGTCGGGCCAGGTTGTTTGGTCCTTGCCAGGCATGACCGTCAACTGCATCCCGATCCCCATCTACGCAAACGGCATCGCCTATCTGATGAGCGGCTATCGCGGTCAGATGCTGCAAGCCGTGCGGCTCGCCGGCGCAACTGGCGACCTGGAGGGCAGCAAAAACGTTGTATGGAAACACACTCGCAGCACTTCGTATGTGCCATCGGCGACACTCCTTAACGGTCGCCTCTACTTTCTGCGCGGCAACTCCGCAGTGCTGTCGTGCCTTGACGCCCAGACGGGCAACGTTCTGTACGAGGGCCAGCGACTGCGCGGCTTGCGACAGGTCTACTCGTCCCCCATCGGTGCCGACGGCCGCCTCTACGTTACATCTCGCGACGGTGTCACGATCGTGATCGCCGATGGCGCCAAGTTCGAGCAGTTGGCGGTCAACCGACTGGACGATGAAGTCGATGCATCACCTGCTGTCATCGGCGACAAGATCTATCTGCGCGGGCGGCGGTTCCTTTACTGCATCGCACAAGACGACTCTTCGGCTGTGATCCCTAGTCGCGGCGCCAACGACTCCGGCAAGAACACCGGCAAGAACACCGGCAAGAACTCGGATGAAGTCCCCGTCCCGATCTCTTACCGCCGCACCGCTTCTCTCGGCGACGCAACCGCACGCACGGCGTCCGTGTCGATCGGCGATGTCGATGGTGATGGAGACCTCGACCTAGTCGTCGCGAACGGACGTCACTGGCCCGGGCAGAACGAACTCTTCATCAACGACCTCGCGAACGACGGCAACGGCTCGTTCTCCAAGCAACTCCGGCTCGGCACCGAGCAGTCGACTACTTACACCGCTGCGCTCGGCGACATCGACGGCGACGGCGACCTGGATGTCATCGTCGGCAATGACCGTCAGCCGAGCCACATCATGCGCAACGACGGCAAGGGGCACTTCGTGCGCGGCAAGGATGTCGGCAAGATTTCGAACACGCGAAGTGTGACGCTCGCCGACCTTGACGGCCAGCACGGTCTCGACATCATCCTGACCAACCGCAACGAGGCCAACCTGATCTGCTTCAACGACGGCAACGGTGGCTTCACCCGACACGGCACGTTCGGCGAAGCGGGACATGCGACCATCAACGTGGCCGCGGCGGATCTCGATGGCGATGGTGACCTCGACATCGCCGTCGCCAACCGCAACCGTCAACAGAACCACGTCTACATCAACGATGGCCACGGCGTCTTCGAGCAGACCAAGCCATACGGAACGGGCCGCGACCGAACGCGCGGTATCGCCATCGCCGACATCGATGGTGATGGCCACCTCGACCTAATCAACGCGAACATCGACGAGCCTAACGCGGTCTACTTCGGTGATGGAACGGGTCGCTTCCCCCGAGCGCTCACATTCGGCGGCGCCCAGAACAGCTACGCCGTCGCTACCGGCGACGTCGACGGCAACGGACGCATAGACATCGTCACGGCCAACGCCGGGGAGTCGAACGCCGTCTACCTCCAGCACTCCGACGGCAGCCTGCGTGCCATTCCGTTCGGCGCGGTGCACAGTCGAACCTACGGACTTGTCGTCGCCGACTGGAATGGCGACGGCTTGCTCGAGATCGCGACGGCCAACTCCGACGGCAAGAACCACCTCTACCAACTCGATCGCCGGTAGCAGCCTGGGCCTGAACTCTGGTTCTGGCCTCTGGTTCTCTGGCCTCTGGTTCTAGGCAAACACAGCCCGGCTACTTTGCGCGCGCCCTTTGCGGCGGCTAAGCTACTCGCGTGCAACTGGTGCCGCTGCAAATCGCAATCGACGACGCTCCGATGCCGCCGCGCGTCGCCACCTACCTAGACAGCGCCCGATCCAGCATCGATCGTTGGTTCGCGCGACCAGAACACCAGACCGGCATCGGCTTCGTTCCCAGTGACTACGAACAGGTCTGGCAGGCACTCGCAGCGATCAAGCGCGAGCACCCGGAGACCCGCCGTCTGCTCGAATGGGGCAGCGGCTTTGGCGTCGTTGCCGGGCTCGGCACACTTCTCGGGCTGGACGCCCACGGCATCGAGATCGAAGACGACTTGATCACCAGCTCGAACAAACTACTGGCCGAAAACGACCTGCGCGCAACCATCGTGCAGGGAAGCTTCGTGCCAATGGACTTTGTCGCCGAGGGCCTCGACGACCTCGAGACCCGCACCGTGCTCGGCCAGCCCGATGCCTACGACAAACTCGGTCGCGACCTCGACGACTTCGATCTGGTGTTCGCGTATCCGTGGCCGACCGAAGAGGAGCTCTACCACGAGATCTTCCGTCACGGCGCCGACTACGGCGCAATCCTGCTAACCTGGTCGCACCAGGAAGGCATGCAGGCCCATCGCAAAGTCGCCGGGACCGAGCGACCGCAATAGCTACCGCGCTCGACGCGCGATGCACGACGGAACGATCGCGACACCGGCCGCAACAACGCAGCCCACGTGCAGTAGCCCAGATCAGATCCCAATAGCGAAGCGGAGCAAAAAATTGTTGTTCG
Organism: Planctomycetota bacterium; assembly: GCA_051274975.1. Classification (GTDB taxonomy): domain Bacteria; phylum Planctomycetota; class UBA1135; order UBA1135; family UBA2386. Next base: position 20,706 of record JBNMND010000060.1, read on the forward strand.
GCATCGCTCGAACCGTGGGCTTGAGAAGCCGTCGGGCAAGTGCGCGCTCGGTCAGGTCGGACAGTTCGCGCACGCCATAGCGAGGATCGCTGGCTCGCAGTTCTTGATCGAACTGAACGTTGCTCTCGACGCGGTCGACATCGGGCAAGAAGAACGCGCCGTAGACGATCAAGGAACCACCGGGGCGCAGATGACGAGCCGCGCCGGCGAACAAAGCTTCGGCCGTCTCGATCGGGGAGATGTGCAGAACGTTGCTCGCGAAGACTACGTCGAGGCACCGGCCTTCGACGGGCCAGGAGTCTTGGATGTCGAGATGCGTGGGCTCGCGCAGATTCGGCAAGCGAGCCTGCGAGGCCCAAGCGCGCAGCGAGGTCAATGCGTCAAGATCCCGATCCGTCGACCACCAGTTCCAACCTGGGAGGCGCTCGGCGGCCAGCACGGCGTGTTCACCAGTGCCGGCCGCGACTTCGAGAAGATCGCCCGCGGGCGCGAGTTCCTCGGCTAGGGCGTCGACAATGTCCTGTCGGTTGCGTCCCGCGGAAGGGGAGTACTTCCGGCCGTCCCCATCGTGGTTCAGATCTTCGAGGCGAACGGGTGGACGGTGATCGTCGGCGGCGGGGCTCATCGGGGAGGCAAGGCTAACAGGGAAAACGTGCGGACGGTGCCGGGATAAGAAACCACATCTTCGACCTGCGCCGGTGGCAAGAAAGCGCGGCCTTATCTGGAGCCAAAGCGCTGCGCAGGTTGCTAGGCGAACGTTCTCAGAGTTTGCTGTCACCGGGGAATGGCGAAGGTGTTGTTCCTTGTCCTGGCACCGTACTGACATTGCACAGGGCCCCCACGGATTCTCTGTAAGGTCGCTAGCCGCGGCGGGTCTGTGCACTGAACCAATGCAAGGGCCCGCTCCGGGCCTTCCTAGCCATGAATCAGCTGCACTTGTTAACGGCCCCCCTCTTTTTTATCGCGCTCTCCCAGTCCGTCCGGGCCCAGCATTGCCCACCGATTTGGCAATCGTTCTTGAGCGAGGTGTCGGTCAAGTCAGTCCAGAGTTCGCTCGGCGTTCGGGTCGAATACACGAAGGACGGCGGGTCGGCCAAGGATGCCTACCAAGCTTACGTAATCTCCTACCTAGAGAAGGACGCCAAACAGGTTCCGACGCCAAAGGGCAAGGACGTGCTCAACCCGAAGGCGGCGCTGGTCCTGCACACCCAGGTGATCAAGCAGAACGCGCAAGGCACGTATGACCTGGACTATTCGATCCCTAAAGAAGTAAGGGTGAACCGTGTCATCAAGCACATGGGGCTAGGTGGCAGAGTTCGCGAGAACCAACGCAGTTGGCCTCCCTGGCAAGAGCAGATCCGCATCGCAGTGTTCATTCCGATGCTCGACGACAAGAAGTAATCGAACCTCAAAGGGCTCCCCGAGAATCGTCACGAGTGCGACTATGACAAGGAACGAGCCATGCTGTTCCAGACCCTTCCATATCGCTTGCGGTTCCTGACCACTCGAGCAAGAACTTGGAACGCAAGGTCTGGATCAAGATCAATGGCGACAAACCCCAGCCTCGGTAGACCCCCAGACCGCCCCAGGAATCAGAATGCCAACCGCTCGCTGGTGGCCAGCACGCCGGAGCCGGGGCAAGTTGGTGTGGTGAAGAACAGCCACTGAGCACCTAGGTTCCAACTCATGATCATCGGTGCCGTTGACGGCACCGGAATGCCGACGCGGGCGGCGCCGTATGCATCGGCTACACCCGACAACAACACCAGCGGGTTGACCAACAAAGTGCCATTGAACGGCGTCGGTAGCGGCGTCGGCAAAATCGCACCCCCGAGCACCAGAATCGATGGCGCACCTGGCGGCGCGTTGGTCGCCGTCACGAAGAAGGTCTGACCGGGCACGGGTGCATTGCCGGCACCGGTGTAGAGCGGCACGCCGCAGGCGGGAGTA